>JBCCIR010000076.1:0-26283 GCA_039028175.1 Verrucomicrobiota bacterium | reverse complement strand
GAGGGAGGAGCGTTGTGCGCCCTCGGCGAGGGCGCGCTACCACCTGGGAGTTCGGGGTGCGTCGTTGGAGGGTTGCGCGGTCGGGCCGTTCTTCGCCCAGGCAACCAGGGCCAGGGTGCCCGCGCCACCACAGTTAGGGCGGGTGGTTACGAGACGAGTGCGAGGGCGGTGGGGACGTCGGCGTTGTCGTGGAGCATGGCCATGAGGGCCTTGGTGATGCCGGCGGGGTTGTCGTGTTGGATGACGTTGCGGCCGTAGACGATACCGTCGACGCCCTGTTCGAGGAGGGCGGCGGTGCGTTTGAGGATGGTTTCGTCGTCGACCTTGCCGCCGCCGCGGACGAGGATAGGTGTTCCTCCGCAGGTTTCGACGACCTGGTGGTAGAGGGAGACGTCGTCGGTGGGGTCGGCCTTGATGATGTCGGCGCCGAACTCCACGGCTTGGCGGACGAGGTGGATGATTTTATCGGCTTCGCCGTCGACCATGTATCCGCCGGCTTTTTCGTTGGGGGCGAAGACCAGGGGTTCGACCATCATGGGCATGGCGTAGAGATCGCACTCGGTTTTGAGGCGCATGATGTTGTCGACGCATTGGTCGGTGATATCGGGGGCGCCGGGGATCTGGAAGAGATTCACGCAGACGCAAGCGGCGTCGAGTTGGATGGCTTGGAGGGCGGCGTCTTCGATCATCGTGGAGAAGCGCGCTTCGGGGAGTTGTTTCCCGTAGATGTTGGCGGTGTCGGTGCGGAGGACGAGGGATGGTTTTTGTCGGCCGGGGTGGTTTTGGAGGTGTTTCGCTTGGCCGATGGTGAGTTGGATGGCATCGGGGCAGGCGTCGACGAGGGTGTCGATGACTTTGGGCATGGACTCGATGCCTTTGAGGAAGCCGGGTTCGTTGAAGAAGCCGTGGTCGACGGCGACGTCGAAGCAGCGGTTGGATTTGGCGTTGAAGAGACGGTTGAGGCGGGCGGTTTTCATGTGGGGGACAGTGTGCCCACAGATCGGCCATTTTGCACCGATTTTTACGAGGCGGGGCTGATTTCGAGGCCGGCGAGCCAGGGAGCGGTGATTTCGGGGGGCATGCCACCGAAGGGCTGGTAGGTGGGTAATTGGATAACGCCCATGTTGTGTGGTTGCGAGGCGATGAAGAAGAGGGTATCGGCGCAGTCTTCCGTTTGGATCATAGCGGCGCGGTGTTCTTTGTTCGGGGGGAAGGGGCGTTTATCGACGAGGGGAGTGGCGGCTTCTCCGGGGGCGTATTCGGAGAGGGCGATACCCAGCGCGCTCAATTGGGGGCGAGCGGTGAAGAGGAGTCCATGGACGGCCCACTTGGTGGCGGTGTAGGGGATGCCGGCGTAAGAGTCGAAGCCGTGGCCGGCGGTGGACGTGACGACGACGATTTTGCCGCCGTTATTTTCGGCCATTGGTTTGGAGACGGCCTGGATCATATTGACGACGCCGAGGACATTGATATCGAGCATGCGTTTCCAGGTTTCTTCGGTTGCCAGTCTCGATGGATCTTCGTGGGCCATAAAGCGATCGCCGGTGTTGATTCCGGCGGTATGGATGAGGGCGTCGGGGGCGCCGTGTTGGAGAACGGTTTCGAGGGCGGTCTTTACTGCGTCGCCATGGGCGACGTCGCAGATGACGGGCGTGATATTTTCGGAAAGAGCGGCGGCTTCTTCGAGGGACTCGAGCGTGCGTCCGAAGACGAAGGTTTTGGCTCCGGCGTCGGCGAAGCGTTTGGCGGCGGCTTGTCCCATGCCTCCTCCGCCTCCGGTGACGATCACCACTTTATTGGTCCAATCGGTATTCATGGCGGCACTTTAGCGGATGTTTGACGCAGGTCTACCGGTATGAGACAACCGACGGGCGGCCGTATTCGTAGCGAGTATGATTGGATGTGAGGTTATTGCGACCGGTGTCGGCGAACCACGAAACTTATGAAAACGATATTGAGCGGCTTTTTGGTGATTTTCTTGGCGGCGAGCGGACATGCTCAGGATCGCGTGAATGACCCCAGTTCATTTACTTGGCATCCGGAGCGGGCGCCTTCGGGGCCGGTGGTGGTGACGGTGGATTTGGGCAAGCAGGCGGCGGTGGTGTATCGCAACGGGATTGAGATTGGCACCTGTGAGGTGAGCACGGGAAGGGCGGGGTACGAGACGCCGACGGGGACGTTTCACATCTTGGAGAAGGATGCCGATCATCATTCGTCGACGTATGACAATGCATCGATGCCGTATTCGCAGCGGTTGACGTGGGGCGGGGTGGCGTTGCATGCGGGGGGATTGCCGGGTTATCCGTCATCGCATGGGTGTATTCATTTGCCGTATGAGTTTTCGCAGAAGCTGTTTGAGATCACGGAGATGGGTGGGACGGTCGTGATATCGGAGACCATCGTCGAGGAACCGGTGAGCACGGGGCATCGGATTGAGTTTACGGCGCATGAGGAGACGGACGTCATGCTTGAGCCGCACGCGGCGGCGGCGGGACCGACTTCGATTTTGTTCAGTTCGGAGGACAAGGGGGTGATCGTGATTCGGAACGGCGTTCCGATTGCGAGTGGGAAGGCGGAGTTGGGGTGGTTCGCGGCGAAGCCGAAGGGGACTTACACCTACGTGGCGGACGGGTGGACGCGTGATGAAGATGGTGTGCCGCATCCGCATTGGCACCAGGTGGCGGGGCCGGAGGGGAGCGCGCAGATCAAGGCGTTCGGGGAAGTGAAGATCGATCCGCGGCTGAAGCATGTGATCGATGTATTGGTGCAGCCGGGGACGACGCTGGTGTTAACGGATGAGACCTTGAAGGGGAAGACGCGGAGTGAGCCGGGGTTTTCGATTATGGGGACGGCGCCACCAGCGCCCCCGCCCCCGGTCAATTAAGCGGCGGCGATTTCAGTTCACGTCGAGGCGGTCATTTTTTCCACTGCGTGGTTCGTCGTCCAGACTTCGCTGGCGAGCATGGTGTAGTTGATGAGGGCGGCGAGCATGCCGTCGAGTCCGGGGACTTTGGCCGCAGCGGTAGCGTCTGCGACCACGCAGACCTCGAAGCCACGTTCGAGCAGTTCCCGGAGGTGTGATTCGACGCAGAGGTTCGCGGACATTCCGGCGAGAAGGACCTTTTCGATCTTCTGTTTCTGGAGCTGAAGGACGAGATCGTTGTTCTCCGGTCCGTAGACTTTGTGCGGATTACAGACGATGGTTTTTTCGTCATTGATGAAGGGTTTGTAATCCTCGAGCCAGTCGGCGCCGCTTCCCTCAAAGCCATCCAGATTTAGGGCCCCTTTTCGATCGAACATGTGGATGTCGTGCATCAGTTTCTCGAGGGTGCCTTCGAACTTCCATCCGTGGTCCGTTGGATAGTAGTAGTGCGGGCTGATGACGAGGGGTGTTCCGGATTGGACGGCGGTTTCCATCAGACGCTTGAGGTTCGGTACGGTATCGTTTTCTGTCACGCTTTCGCCACAGGCGCCCCAAGCGACTCCATCGGGGTGTAAGAAATCGTTTTGGGGGTCCGTGATCACGACGGCGGTGCGGCCGTGTTCTATGTGGAAGCCCGGAACGGGCAGCTCGGGTGTGCCGAGATCGGCGAGCCATTGTTCGACGCGGTTCATTCGTTTGATGGGTTTGTGTTGATGCCGGTGTCTGGAGAGGCCGGATGGGAATCTGAAAATTTGAGAACGATACGACAAGTGGAGGTATTTGGTCGCGTGCTCACGGTGCGGGTGGGTCGAGGCGGGCGATGAGCCAGGTTTGGATGTTTCCGTTGTTGAAGTGGGCCCAGAGAGGGGCTTGATCGCGGGTGAAGGAGTCCAAGCCGGCCTCAAGGATGGCGGATTTCATGGAGCCGATGCGGAAGGTGACGCGTTGGGTTTCGAAATCGACGGAGCCGGTGATGAGCTGGGTGTTGTCGGAGGTCGTGTTGTAGTAGGCGCCTGCGATGAAGCCATCGCGGGAGACGGCGAGTTGCATGAGCATGTTGGGTTCAGCCTGATCGGGATCGGTGGAGATGGCCCAGGTGCCGAGGGAATGCCATGCGGGTGGTTCGGCGGAAGCGGGTTCGTTTTTGTTGGCGAAGGGGGAGACGAGGTCGAGGTAGATTTCGTATGCGGAGACGGGTTGGGCGTCGGCGTAGACCACGGCGGTTTGGTAGAAGATCGTGTAATCGTAGTCATAGACGAAAGGGGGTGAGCCTTCGAGGCCGAGGGCGGTGTTGAGAGCGGCCCAGGTGGGATGGTTCCACCAGAGGGCGGGGTTGGGGTCGTTGGGTTGGCGGTAGAACCAGGGTTGGTTGAATTGGGCTTGGCGGGTTTGCCACCAGGCGGGGCTGAAGATCACGGATGTGCGGCCGGCCATGGCCTGGCGAGCGGTATTGGCCCAGCGGGTGCGTTCGGCGTTTCGTTTCTCGAGGATTTGGGTGGCTTCGGGGTTGGCCTTGAGGGCGGGAACGGTGAGATTGGCGAGGGCATCGGCGAAAGCGGTGGAGGCGGCTTGTTCGCGGGCGGGTTGGCTGCCTTCGAAGAGGAAGGCGGTTTTCGGATCGGCGGCGGCGAGTTCGCGGGCCTTTTCCATGACGGCGACATTGGGGTCGACTTTTGGGACATTTGTCAGGGACGGACTGCTATGGGAGGAGGAAGTGGAGGAGAAACTGGACCCGCCGAAGGAATCGAGTTCCCAGGTGTTATCGGGGGTGTGTTGCCGGATGGTGTAACCGGGGTAGACGTATCCGCCGTAGAGGTAGCGAGGGTTGACGTAGGCGGAGCGTGGGAGGCGGCGCATGCCCCCGTAGGAGCGGAAGACCACGCGGGCGAGGGTATCCTGGGCGAAGAGGATAGAGAGGAGGAGGAAGACGCCGGCGGTGACGCGGGCGGGAGTGAAGACGCGCCGGAGGTGAAAGGCGTTAGTGGGAGGGGACTCTGCGAATGAGGGTTTCATCGATGTTGGGGAGCAGTTCGCCGCCAAGCTCTCGCGAGACGGCTTCGAAGGTGTAGTGATTGTCGTCGACGGGGGTGATGATGTGGACGGCGGATGCTTTTTGGCCGCCGTGGATGACGCCGTTCCCGTGGATAATCCAACGATAGTCTTCGTTTTCGCCGGAGCGGAACTTCCATTTTCGTTCCGCGAAGCCGCCTTCGGAATCGAAGAGCCACGAGCGGATGTTTTCTTCCAAGGGGTCCCAGCCGATGATTTCGATGCCTTCGAAGTCGGCGCCTTCGGGGGTGTGGATGGTGAACTCGCGTCGAAGGAAGTTGTGATTGGCGACCCAATCGCAGGTGTAGTGGACGGCGGAGTTTTCGTTTTCGTCGATCCATTCGCCGACGAGCCAGGCGATGGGTGCGAGGTGTTCGCGATGGGCGGAGGGTTTGGGGGCGATGGTTTCGTAGACGCGCTGAATGAGCCACTGGTCGTCGCGGAGGACGAGGACAGCGGAGTAGTTGGAGAGATGGGGCGGGGCGCCGGGGAGGATGAGCGTGGCGGAGCCTTCTTCGATGGCGACGTCATCGGTGACGAAGCGGATGGCGTCGATGGTGGCTTCGAGGCGGGGCTTGGTTTCGGCGGCGAAGGATTTTGTGAAGGCGGCGGCGATGGCGTCGCGGCCGTGGAGTTCTTCGCCGGTTTCCTGGTTGATGAAGACGGCGTCCTCGGCCCAATGGGCGGCGAGGGCGTCGGTGTCGGCATTGTTGAAGGCTTCGACGTAGGCGGTGGAATTGGCGCGGATGGCGTCTTCGGCTTGGGCGTGGTTTTGTTGCTGCGCGGAGAGGTGGGGAGCGGTGATGAGGGCGAGGGCGAGGGCGAGGAGAGGGGGGAGGCGGGCGGTTGAGAGGAGAGCCGTCACAGTTGTTCACAATAGGATGATGGGGTGGGGATGGGGAGTCTTTTTTGTCCAGATGGGGTGTGGCGGGGTCGTGAGGGGGGGACATAGTCGTTTACGGTCAGTGGATTAAGGGGTAGGTTTGGATTTCCCTTGGCACGCTGACTCGCGTATTCCCTTTGCGGCGTGTATTCATGAAATCCCCCCACGAGAAGATCGTTCTATGGCTGGCGCTGGCGGTGTTGGCGACGGTATTGGGGTATGTGGTGGGGACGCGGTATGGGGGTGAAGCGGAGGGTGTGGTGGAAATGGGTGAGTTTGTGACGGGGGAGGAGGCGCGTGACGGGTTTGAGGGAAGTGGTGATGAGGGGGATGAGAGTAGTGATATTGCGATCGAGGTGAGTGGGGTGGTGTTGTCGGGTTGGGATGGGAAGGCGGGGGTGTTGTCGGCGTTTGACGAGTGGGCGGAGCGTTATGGGCGGGCGGGGAGTGATGCGGTGCGGGCGGCGTTGGTGGCGGAGGGGGTGGGTTTGGCGGAGGAGCGGCGAGCGGTGATGCGGGAATTGATTGTGGCGGATCCGGAGCGGGCATTATCGGTGGCGGTGCCGTATGGGATGCGGGCGCGATTGCCGGCGGCGGTGGTGGCGGAGTTGGAGGAACCGATCAGTGCGGGGGGTGATTTTGAAGTATTGGTGACGTGCGGGCTGGAGGCGGGGCAAGTGAGCCGGACGGATCATTTTGCGGTAATAGAGAGTGGGGCGCGGCGGTTGCGGGCGTTTCCGTTTGGGAAGCGATTGGATGTGACGACGAAGGAGGGGATTTCGCTGCATGGGATTGCGGTAGATGAGTTGATGGCGTTAGCGGATGATCCGGTGCGGGTGGTGCCGGGGGATGAATTGTCGGGACGGGGCGTTGTGTTAGGGTCGGGCGAGATCGGGGTGGAAGTTAGGGGTGCGTTGTATGCGGCTTCGGGGGACGCGGTGGTGGCGGGTTTGCGGGAGCGATTGTGGGGGGATGAATTTACCTTGGGGCCGCGGGCGACGGCGTCTTATGGAGCGTTGTCGGCGGGGGACGTGGCGGGATTGCGCTTGGTGGAAGCGGCGCCGGGCGAGGAAGGGGTATCGGAGGACGAGGGCGGCGGGGGTGAGCCGCCGGTGGTGCAATCGCCGCACACGGAGGGGGCGAAGACGATGTTGTATATCCGCGCGCGTTTTTCGGATCAGGATCCGGCTTTTGAGCCGATTACATTGGCGACCTTGCAGCCGCGGCAGACGGCCTGTGAGGAATACTGGTTTGAGAACTCTTACGGGAAGTCGAGTCTGACGACGACGATCACGGATACGGTGACCTTGAGCAATGATGCGGCGACTTCGTCGAGTGGGGGGTTGGGGTCATTGTTGGCGGATGCGCGGGCGGCGGCGTTGGCGGCGCAGCCGGCGGGGCAGGATTGGGATTACACGAATTACGATTTTTACACGGTCGTGACGCAGGGAGGGAGTTTTGGGTATGGAGGGGTGGCGTTTGTGGGGGGATCGGGATCGCATTTGAACGGGGCAGGGGCGACGCAGATTCGGACGGCGTCGCATGAGTTCGGGCACAACTTGGGGCTGCGTCATGCGAATTACTGGCGGACGGATTCGCCGTCGCCGATCGGGCGGGATTCGGTTCCGGGCGGGTATCAGAACGATAATGTGAACGACGAGCGGATTGAGTATGGGCATAAGTTTTCGGTGATGAGTGCGCAGGGGGGATCGGGGGATTTTAATTCGGGTCGGGGGCATTACACGAACGGGGAGAAGGTGAAGCTGGATTGGTTGGTGGAGGGGGACGGGGACATGGTGAGTGTGACTTCGAGCACGGCGACGCCGATCCGGTTGTATCGGCATGATGTGCCGGCGGCGCATTTTCCGGGGACGGGTGACGGGACGATGACGACGGGGGTGGCGCGGGCGATCAAGATCAACCTGGACTCGGATGATTATGTGAGTGCGACGAACAAGCGTCGTTATTGGTTGAATTACCGGCGGCTGCCGACGAACGGCATTGCGGAGACGTGGTTGCGGCGGGGGTTGCAGGTGGATTGGCAGCGGAACACGTATGGGAGTGACGGGTCGATTCAGTTGGATATGACCCCGTTTACGCGGGACAGCACGAACTTTGAGGGGAACTGGACGGTGGACAACAATGGCAAGGAGGACGCGGTGATTGTGATAGGGCGGACGTATACGGACGAGGCGGCGGATATTCATATTACGCCGGTGGCGCAGGGGGGGAGTAATCCGAACGAGTGGATAGATGTGTTGGTTAATGTGGGGACGGCGGCGGGGAACACGGCCCCCGTGATCAGTTCGTATACGGCGGATGCGACGCAGGTGGGGACGGGAGTGGCGGTAAATTTTACGGCGGCGGCGACGGACGGGGATGGCGACACGGTTTATTACTCTTGGCGATTCGGGGACAACTCGATGGTGGTGGGGAGTTTGAATTCGACGACGGCGACGAAGAGTTGGGGTTCGGCGGGGTATTATCCGGTGCAGGTGACGGCATCGGACGGGAAGGGGGGGACGGACACGCGGGAGATCATTGTGCAAGTGGGGGGGACGCCGGCGGATGCGTATTCGATCAGCGGGCGGGTTTTGCATGGCGGGATGCCGGTATCGGGGGCGCGAGTGAACATCGGGAGCAGTTATCAGACGTGGACGGAGGGGGACGGGACGTATGAATTGGCGGGGTTACCGACGGGGGATCACACGGTGACGGCGGCGAAGCATGGGTTGACGTTTACGCCGCAGTTTGTGAATCCGGTTACGCTCACGACCTTGGGGGCTTATGGGAAGGATTTTCATGCGAACGAGGGTTTGGGCGGGAGCGGGGGGTTGACCTTGGCGGTTTCGCCCTTCGAAGTTTTGGTTCCGTTAGGATTGACGTTTGGGTTTACGGTGGACGGTTGGGATTTGGCGGGGAACCCGGTGGCGGTTTCGCCGACGTGGTCGGTGAGTGGCGGGGGGGCTATTGACGGCTCGGGTAATTTCACGGCGACGACCCTGGGGACGCACACCGTGACGGCGACGGCGAGCGGGGGATCGGCGACGGCGACGGTGACGGTGGCGGACGTGGAGGCGGTCAGTGTGACGGCGACGGATGCGGCGGCATCGGAACCGACTTTGGATGGGGGGATGTTCCGGGTGTCGCGGAGTTCCACGACGGGGAATCTGACGGTTCAATTGGGGGTTTCGGGAACGGCGACGGGGGGATCGGATTACACTGCGTTGCCGGGATCGGTGGAGATTTTGAACGGGACGAATTTCACGGATGTGCCGGTGACGGTGTTGGATGATTTTGTGGTGGAAGGGGATGAGACAGTGGTGTTGAGCGCCTTGCCGGATGCGGCGTATGTGATATTTGAGCCTTCGGGCACGGTGACGATTTCGGATGGCGGCGATGTGGCGCCGACGGTGACGATCATTGAGCCGGCGAAGTCGGGAGTGTTGTTACCGCCGGGCGTGGGTTTGTATTTGGAAGGACAGGCGACGGACGACGGTCAGCCGCAGGCGATATCGGCGTCGTGGTCGGTGGGGGACGGGCCGGTGGGCGGGAGCGTAATCTTTTCGCCGCCGGGGGCGTTGGCGACGGTGGCGCAGTTCAGTGCGGCGGGGGTTTACGAATTGCGATTGACGGCGAGTGACGGGGCGAACTCGGCGACGGAGGACATCACCGTGGTGGCGGGAGTGGTGCCCCAGACGAATCCGTCGTCGGCGGACGAGGATGTGTATTATACGTTTAATGAGGGGATGGGCGCGACGGCGACGGATAGTGCGGGGGGAGACGAGAACGGGACCTTGGCGAACGGGGCGACGTGGACGGCGGCGAACGTCGGGATTGAGGGGGCGGCGTTGAGTTTGGACGGCGTGAACGACCAGGTGAACATTGCGGATTCGGCGGCGATCAACACGGGGACGGAGGCGAAGAGGACGATATCGTTTTGGTTCAAGGCGGGTGATCCGTCGAAGGCGGCGAAGCAGGTGTTGTATGAAGAGGGTGGGCAGACGCGTGGTTTGAATTTTTATCTTCAGTCGGGGGTATTGTATGTGGGTGGTTGGAACGGGGGGACGAACGGGTGGGACGAGACGTATTTGAGCACGCCTTTAGCGGACACGGGTTGGCATCAGGTGGCGTTGGTTTTGGATGCGCCGGTGGGGGACAATGCCCCGGATGCGTTTGCGGCGTATTTGGATGGGGTGGAGTTTGGGCGTGGTGAGGGGGCGGAGATGACGTCGCACTCGGGAGATATTGCGATCGGGGCGATGCGCGGGGCGTCGAAGTTTCACGACGGTGGTGTGGGCGGGACGGATTTCCGTTTCGAGGGGTTGATTGATGAGTTTCATTTGTGGAACCGGGCGTTATCGGCGTTTGAGGTTGCGCAACTGGCGGGGTGGGGTGATGTGGCGCCGGACATCAATGTGGACAGTGTGGATGTGGCGGCGGGGAGTGTTGTGATTCCGAGCGGGGTGGGATTGATTTTGGACGGGATGGTTACGGACGACGGGGCGGTGACGAGTTTGTGGGAGCAGGTGGCGGGCCCGGGCGGGGGTGTAACGATTGAGGATGCGTCGGTCGCGTCGACGGCGGCGATTTTTTCGGCGGGAGGGTTTTACACCTTGCGGTTATTGGCGGACGACGGCGTTCAGAAGACCGCGGTTGATGTGAACGTGCATGCGGGGATTGCGTCGGCGACGAATCCGACGACGGCGAACCAGGTGATTTATTATGCGTTGGACGAGGGGACGGGGACGACGGCGGGGGATGCAGTGGGGGGGAACAACAACGGGACCTTGACGAACGGCGTAGGCTGGACGGCGACGGGCGGAGGAGTGACGGGGCAGGCGGTGGTGTTTGACGGGACGGATGATGTGATTGCGATTGCCAACTCGTCATCGATCAACACGGGGGGGCCGTTCAATGAGCGGACGATTGCGCTTTGGTTCAAGGCGGCGACGGCGACGCCCGGGGGGACGGGCAAGGAGGTGTTGTTTGAAGAGGGGGGAGGGACGCGGGGGCTGAACATCTATTTGGATGGCGGGAATTTGTATGTGGGTGGTTGGAACAATGGTGAGAACGGTTGGGCGGAGACGTATCACAGCGCACCGGTGAGCGGGAACCAGTGGCATCATGTGGTGTTGGTTTTGGATGTTCCGACGGGTGGGGCGTTGCAGGCGGACGGTTTCCGGGCGTATCTCAACGGGGCGATGTTTGGGTCGGGGCAAGCGGCGGAGTTGAATGCGCACAGCGGGGCGATCGGGTTGGGTGGGATGCAGAATGCGAGCAAGTATCATGATGGGAACGGGTCGAACGACGGGAATTACTTCGCGGGTGAGATCGACGAGTTTCATTTGTGGAACGGGCGGGTATTGAGCGTGGATGAGATTGGTTTGTTGTATGGGCATGGGAACGTGGGGGCGATGGTGAATGCGGGGGCGGACCAGGCGAGCGCGCCGTCGCGGCGGGCGGTATTGGCGGGGAGCAGCAGCGATGACGGGCGTTGGGCGGGGACCTTGACGCATGAGTGGACGGTGGCGAGCGGGACGGGGACGGCCGTGTTCAGTGATCCGGACGCGGAGGGGATTGATCGGTTTGTGGAGGCGTCGGTGGCGGGATCGTATGTGTTCCGGTTGTCGGCGGATGACGGGCAGGTGACGACGTTTGATGATGTGGCGGTGACGTTTACGGGGGTGCCGTATTATGATTTGTGGGCGGGCGGATTTCCCGGGTTTACGGGATCGGATGCTTTAGCCGGGGGGAATGCGGATGGCGATGACCGGACGAATTTGGAGGAGTATGCGGACGGGGGGAATCCGACGGTGGCGGGGGATGGGACGGGCGAGTATCCGCAGGTGGTGACGGTGGAGGATGAGGGGCAGTCTTACTTTGAAGTGACTTACCTGCGGCGGCGGGATGCGGCGGTACGGGGATTAAGTTATGAAGTGGAGCGGTGTGATGATTTGGCGGCGGCGGTGTGGTTGACGTCGGGGGTGACGGAGGTGGATGTCACGGAGGTGGATGCGGAGTTCGAGGCGGTAACGGTGCGGTTGGATGATCCGATGATTCCCAATGGGGGGCCGGAGTTTTTGCGGGTGAAGGTGGTGGTGGATGAGTGAGGTTGGGAGATGTGGTGGGGGCGGAAGAGGATGCGGAGGGTAGGTTAGCCTTTGAAAGATCGACCCCTCACCCTAACCCTCTCCCAAAGGGAGAGGGAATTCTTGTTATGATGCACTTATCCATCGGAGAGGAATGCGGTCACTTTCCGTTCCAGCTGGAGGGGCTGCCTTCCCAAGTGTTGTCGGCGGCTCTTTGGATTTTTTTGTTGTCGCTGTCTTTCTCGGTGATGTAGGTGAGGTAGAGTTCGCACATTTCGTCGTTGGTTTCCCAGCCCCAGGTGGAGCGTTGGGGGGGAGAGAGAGGATTGAAGGGGTTCTCGGCGGAGTTGTCGTATGTGAAGTCGACGTCGATTCGGGTGCCTTCCGGGAGATTGAGGGGTTCCTTGTAGACGTAGACGTCCTGCCAGCGGAAGTCCCAGCGCGGGATGTGGATGAGGGGGATGGTTTGGCCGTCGGGCTTGGTGGCGACCGCTTTAACATCGGTGGCTAGGTAGTGCATATGCGGGCTGATATCGATGAGGGTTATGGGAGCGGGGAGGGTCATGGAGACGTGGCGTTTGTAGTTGGGTTCCCCGGCGGGAATGTCGACGTCGAAGGTGCCCATGATGGTGCCGTCGACGTACTTGGTGACGGGGTTTTCGTCATCGGCGAAGTAGAGGCCGATGCTGCTTTGGTCGGTGGCGGGTTTACCGCTGAGGTGGTAGTGGACTTCCATGACGATATCGGCGCCCTTGAAGAGGGGGATGCCGAGGCCGTTGGGGAGTTGGTAGGGTTGCGCGCCGGGGGCCCAGCCGCCGAAGGCGTATGCGTTGTTGTTTGATTCCATGAATCCGCCGCCCTGGCCGAAGACGGAGAAGCCGGGTTCATCACTTTTGGCGTCTTCTTTTTTGGCTTTGCCGGAGTGATCGGCGTAGAAGATGGAGTGGTGGACGACGGAGGGGTCGCCGGGTTTGAAATCGACGGCGACGAGGTCGCGGTTCTTGGTGATGGCTTTTGGGATGACGAAGTATTGATAGATGTCATCGCCATCGGCGGGGACGGTGAAGGGTTCGGGCATCGTGATGATTTGGTCGGGGGGGCCGAGGCGCCAGGTGCCGCGGTCGGCGAACTCGGGGAGGTCGGGGAGCTTGGCGGGATCGCCTTCGGGGGCGCCGTTTTCGGCCCAGGTGGTGATGAGGTTGATTTGGTCGTCGGTGAGGTGTCGTTGATCGATGAAGTGGCCGAAGTTGGGAGCGGCGAGCCATGGGGGCATGAATTTTTCATCGACGACGCGGGCGATGGTTTTGGCTCGGCGTTTGGTGGAGGCGTAGTCCAAGAGCGGGAAGGGGCCGATATCGCCGGGGCGATGGCATTCGGCGCAATTTTCGAAGAGGATGGGGGCGATGTGTTCGGAGTAGGTTGGGGTTGATTCGGTGGCGATGGCGTGGGAAGCGAAGACGAGGGTGGCGAGGGCGGCGATGATGGTGAGGCGTTTCATGGGTCTTTGGTTCTTTGGTTGATTGTCGCTATTGACAATTTATGACGAGGGACTATAAATTGTCAAGTCTGACAATTTAAATAGAACGTGAATTGAGATTATGGCTCGGCCGGATTTAACGGAAGTGCGGACGCCGCAGATTTTGGATGCCTTTGCGCGGTGTGTGGCGCGGTATGGATTGGAGGGGGCCTCGTTGGAGCAGATTGCGGAGGAGGCGGGGATGAAGCGGTCGATTTTGCGGCATTATGTGGGGAATCGTGAGGATTTGGTGGTGGCCTTGGCGGGGCGGGTGGTGGAGCGGTATCGCGAGGATTTGGAGGAGCTGATGTCGGCGTTGCCGGGGGCGGGGGCGAAGCGGGTGGAGGCGTTATTGGATTACCTGTTTACGACCGAGCGTTGGGAACCGTCGGTGGAGAACGTGGTGGCGGATACGTTGTTGAGTGCCGTGGACCGGTATCCGGAAGTGGGGGAGATCATGAAGGGGTTTATGGAGGAATTGTTCGAGGTGTATGAGGGGCTGCTTCGAGACGGGTATCCGAAGGCGGAGCGGGCGAAGGTGAAAGCGGTGGCGTATGGGGTGGTGTCGTTGAGTTTTACGCATGAGTGGATGATGCCCATGGGGATGCCGGCGGGGTATGGGCGGTCGGCGAAGGGGGCGGCGAAGGTGTTGGTGGGTAGTTTGGCGACGTGACCCTTCGGCAGGCTCAGGGCAGGCTATTGCACCCAGGCAACGTGACGTTGCATCCAGATACTCGCGCGCTCTGCGGCGCGCGGGGGAGGAGGTGGGAGGTAAGATCGGGTGGTTTTGTTGGGGGCGGTGTTTATGGGGCGGCAGGCGGAGCGTCTGCCCTACCATTCTGAAAAGGCAGCGCGGTCGGGCCGTTCTTCGCCAAGGCTACGAAGGCCATGGTGCCCGCGCCTCCAGAGGGCGCAGTGGAGGAGGTGTTTGCTTTTCATTGCGGGGGAATGTGTGGAGGATGGGGGGAGATGCACATGGAGGCTGGTCAGAGTTCCGATCCTTTGTTGCGGCGGGCGATTTATTTGTCTTTTGGGATCGGGGTGGTGATCCTGGTGATCAAGGTGGGGGCTTATGTGCTGACGGGATCGTCTGCGATTTTGAGTGATGCGGCGGAATCGGTGGTGCACGTGGTGGCGGTGGCGTTTGTGGTCTTCAGTCTGCGTTTGTCGCAGAAGCCGCCGGATGACAGTCATCCTTACGGGCATGCGAAGATCAGTTTTTTTTCGGCGGGATTTGAGGGGGCGTTGATTGCGCTGGCGGCAATTTTTATTATTTTTGATGCGATCAAGCGTTGGATCGGGGGATTGGAGCCGGAGAATCTCGGGTTGGGGACGGCGTTGGTGGCGGTGGCGATGGTGGTGAATGCGGCCTTGGGTTTTTACCTGCTGTATTTGGGAAAGAAGCATGATTCGATCATCTTGCGTGCGAACGCGCATCATGTGTTGACGGATGTATGGACGAGCGTGGGGGTGTTGGTGGGGTTGGGATTGGTGATATTGACGGGGTGGGCTCCATTTGATCCGATTTGCGCGATCCTGGTGGCGTTAAATATCATGTGGGCGGCGATTTCGTTGATGCGGGAGAGTGTGAGCGGGTTGATGGACCGGGCGGACCCGAAGGTAACGGCGCAGGTGGAAGCTTGTTTGGACGAGGAGACCAAGAAACGGGGCATCTCCTATCATCGTTTGCGTCATCGTAATTTGGGGGCGGGGCATTGGGTGGATTTACACTTGGTCTTTGATGATGAGGTGAGTGTGAGGGATGCGCATGCGGTGGCGACTGAGATTGAGCAAGCGGTGAGAGGAGAGTTGGGGGACTCGACGATGGTGACGACGCATCTGGAACCCCTGCGGGATCATGAGCATGCGCATCGGGAGGCGCCGGGGAGCGGATAGCTGTCGGACTTCAGTGCTCGGCTGTCAGACGGGAGCGACTAGCGGCGGCGGCGGAGAAGGATCGAGGTGGCGCCGAGGAGGAGGAAGAGGGCGCGGGAAGGTTCGGGGATGCTGATGGCATCGAGGTTCATGCTGTCGGTCGCGCCGAAGGCGGCTTCTGGAACGGCGATCGAGCCGTTGGTGCCGTCCCAGAGGACGAGGTCACCGCTGGAGAAGTCGGCGCCCATACCGGGGAGACGGGCTGAGGCGGAGGTCGAGAGATACATCTCCGTATCGGAGACGTAGCTAAAGCCGTCGATGTCTTCGGCATCACCGGCGACAAAAGTGGAACCTCCATCGAGGAAGATGGATGCGCCGGCCAGATTGCCGGGGTCCACGCGCACGATATCGGTATCCTCCGCCGTCAAAGAAGCGATGGTGCTTACGGCTTGGGTGGAAGTGGAGAGGAGGAGATCGCCGGTGCTGTGGAAACTGAAGGCGTCAGTATTTTCGAGAGCATCCCAGAGGTTATCGGGATCAAAGAAGATGGAAAACTGTGAGCCCGCGGCAGCTTGTGGATTGAACTGAATGATGTCGTCGGATTCGACGGCGAGTGTTCCGGCACCGTCATTGATGGTAGCGCTGGAGGATACGGAGAAGTAGAAGCTTCCGCTGAAAATGGCGAGGGCGTCGATATCTTCGTTGGAGTCGACGAAGGAAGGAGCGAAGACGGGTCCCGAGATGCGATTGCCAGCGGTAAGGGAAGAATTCACCTGCCAGACTTCATCTTCTCCGACAGCATTGCCTTCAAGGGTTTCATCTGTGGATGTGGAAAAGGTGAAAGCGGTATTCATGGCGTGACTTTCGGAGGTCATGAGCCATGTGAAGCAAAGGGCGACGAGCCCTGAGCCGATCATTCTGTGTCTGGTGGACATGGAGTCAGGTTCAGAGAGGAGTCTTGGGGAGTTGAGCGAAAGCGAGCCATGGGGTCAAGTGTTCTCGGCGGAAAACGGACCGAAGAGGTTGAGATAGTTTTTGGGGTGGGGCGGTTTCGGTGGTATGGAGTGGCGCGCGGGGCGCGGGATGGTCATGAGCACTGAAAATATCAGAAATATTGCGATTATTGCGCACGTCGATCATGGGAAGACGACGTTGGTGGATTTGTTGTTGGCGGCGGGGGGAGATTTTCATGAGAACCAGGAGATTGCCGAGCGGGCGATGGATTCGATGGATTTGGAGCGGGAGAAGGGGATCACGATCAAGTCGAAGAACACGGCGATTCGGTGGGGTGAGTATTTGATCAACATTGTGGACACCCCGGGGCACGCGGATTTTGGGGGCGAAGTGGAGCGGGTGATGAAGATGGTGGACGGGGTATTGTTGTTGGTGGATGCCTTTGAGGGGCCTCAGGCGCAGACGCGATTTGTATTGCGGAAGGCGTTGCAGGAGGGATTGGCGCCGATCGTCGTCATCAACAAGATTGATCGCGAGCACAGCGATCCGGTGGGGATGCATGACAAAGTGTTGGAATTGTTTTTGGAACTGGAAGCGAACGAGGAGCAATTTGAAGCGCCGTTTGTGTATGGATCGGCGAAGGAAGGTTTCTTTGTGAAGGATCTGGAGGATGATCGCGGGCAGGGGGCGGTTCCGTTGTTGGAGACGATTGTGTCGCGGGTGAAGGCGCCGGCGGTGGATGCGGGGGGTGCGTTTCGGATGTTGGTGAGCAACATTGATTGGGACGATTACGTCGGGCGAGTGGCGATGGGGAAGGTGCAGAGTGGGCAGGTGGCGAAGGGTGACACCGTGTGGCGGATTGCGAAGGACGGGTCACGTGAGAAGTGCAAGGTGACCAAGGTTTTTGAATACAGTTCCCTATCGACCAAGGATTCGGCGGTGGGTGAAGCGGGGAACATCATCGGGGTGGCGGGATTTGAGGAGGCGGATATTGGTGAGACGTTAGGAGGGAGCGAAGAGACGGAGCCGTTGCCGTTTGTGGAGATTGATCCGCCGACGGTGCAGATGCAGTTTGCGGTGAACGACGGTCCTTTTGCGGGGCGGGAGGGGAAGTATGTGACGTCGCGGCAGTTGCGGGACCGGCTTTATCGCGAGGTGAAGACGAATATTTCGATCGAGGTGGGGGACAGCGAGCATTCAGGGGTTTTTAACGTGAGTGCGCGCGGGGCGATGCAGATTGCGGTTTTGGTGGAGACGATGCGGCGGGAGGGTTTCGAGGTATTGGTGTCGCGACCGATGGTGATTACGAAGCGGGACGAGAGCGGGCGGTTGTTGGAGCCCTATGAGACGCTTTACGTGGAGGTGCCGGAGGAGCATGTGGGCGGGGTGATGAAGAGTTTGTCGGCTCGCCGGGGTCAGATGGAGAACATGACAACCCATGAGCGGGGGTCGATGATCGAAGTGACGATCCCGACGCGGGGCTTGATCGGGTTTGAGTTGGAGTTGGTGAACATGACCTCGGGGCACGGGGTGATGTCACATTTGTTCAAGGAGTATGCGCCGCATTGCGGGGAGATTACGGGGCGGGTGCAGGGAACCTTGGTATCGATGGAGACGGGGACGGCGATGGCGTATTCGTTAGGAAATATTGAGGAGCGCGGGAAGTTGTTTGTGGGGCCGGGCGAGGATGTGTATGAGGGGCAGATTGTGGGGGAGAATCCGCGGGCTGATGATTTGCCGGTGAATCCGACCAAGGAGAAGCATGTGACGAATCATCGGTCGGCGACGAAGACGATTTCCGAGGGCTTGACGCCACCGTTGCGGTTCAGTTTGGAGCGGGCGATTGAATATATTGCGCCGGACGAATTGGTGGAGGCGACGCCGGGCGCGATTCGGCTGCGGAAGCGGGTGTTATGTCCGCACGAACGGAAACGCCTCGCCAAGGCCGGCTAGCCAGCGTGGCGCTGGACTCGGATGCTGCCCCTTTGGCGCTGCTGAGGGCAGGGGTGGGTCAACGAGTGGGAGGGTCAGTTCATCGATTGATGGAGGTGATTCATCACGCGATCCAGAGTGTGGCGGTAGTGCCAGGCGAGTTGGTGAGGGGATTGCATTTGTTCGCCTCGATTGAGAGTCGCTTTCAGGGCATCTCGGACGGGTTTGTCGAACTGATCGCTGGAGGCGAGCGTGTCGATGCATTCTGCGTAGACGGTGGCGCAGGCCTTGGCGTCTCCGCTGTTGTAGAGAGGCACCCCCTTTTCAATGGCCTGGGCAATGGTTTGGGCGGCGTCGAGTGAGTTGGCTTTCTCTGAACCGGAGTTGGCGTTTGCTTTGAGAGACTTTTGTATGGCGGGTGGGAGCAGCACCGCATCGATCACGTGGATGATTCCGTTGCCGCCATCCAGATCGACACTGCGAATCGTGGAATCATTCACGCGGAGAAGCCCGTCATCGACCCGGAAGCGGACGAGGTCACCTTGAAGCCCTTTTGCTTTGCCTGCGTTGAGCGCATCTCCGGCGGTGACACGGCCGGAGATGACGTGATACTTCAGGACATCCACAAGTTTGGCGCGATTCTCTTTCTTGAGGAGCGACGCGACGACTCCATCGGGCAGTGAATCGAAGGCTTCGTCGGTGGGGGCGAATACGGTGAAGGGGCCTTCGCCTTTGAGGATATCGGTGAGTTCTCCGGCATCGACGGCCGCGAGGAGCGTCTTGAAGGCGCCGGCTTCTTTAGCGACCGAGACGACGGTTTTAGGAGCGGGCTCGGGTGGGAGGAGAACGGTGTCGATGACGTGTATGATGCCATCTTTGCATTGCACATTGCCGTCCAGCAGAACGGCGTCGTTGACTCGAATTCTGCCGTCGGAGAACGAGACCTCGAGCGGTGTCCCTTCGACGCTCTTCAGCTGACCGGATTTGAGGGAATCGGCGACCGCATTGTTTCCGGGGCTGACGTGATAGGAGAGGATGGCGACGAGGCGATCTTTGTTTTCGGGTTTCAGGAGACTTTCGATGGTGCCTTTTGGAAGCTTGGCGAAGGCCTCATCGGTGGGCGCGAAAACGGTGAGAGGATTGTCCCATTGGAAAAATGTCGTGAGGCCGGAGGCGTCGAGGGCTTTCTTCAGGATTGTGAAGCGTCCGTCAGCAACGGCGGTCGCGATGAGGCGGGCGGGTTCGTCTGATTTCTTGGCCGACTTTTCGCTGTCGGTTTTTTTCTTTCGTTCGATAAATGCACCCTGCCCCTTCCCGTAGGTGCGAATCCAATCGATCTCCAGATCGAAGGAGCCTTCATTCTTGTCGGCGAGGAGGATTCCCAGGCGCTCGATCTGAGACGGATCGAGAACAGCATCGGGAATGTCCTGACCGCGGAAGCTGCCTTTGAATGAAGAGAAGGGAACCTTCACCTCCTGCCACTTACCCTTCGTGGTTTTGAATTCGCCTGCGAAGGAGACGGGCCAGCTCCGGAAGCGGGCGTCGGAATCGAGCCGAGCTTCGTAGGTTCGGCCGTCGCCTTTGACGCGGAGGAGGAGACCTAAATCGTTGCTGAGATTGAAGTCGACGTCTTCGCTGCGGACCGTGGAGAAGCCTCCGTTATTTTTCAGTGAGAGGTCGCCGAAGAAGCGCATCGTGCCGTCGTCGGTCATTTCGATATTGCCTTTGGAGAGGCCGCCCATGACGCCGTCGTTCACGATTTGCCAGGCGAAGCCCTTTGATTCGTCAGGGCTGAACTCGGTAACGGACTGGCCGCGCCAGGCTCCTGGTTCGGCGGCGGGCAGGTTGGTCGGGTAGAGCAGGCAGGTGCCGACGAGGAGGAGGGACGCGAAGAAGACTGGGAAGGAACCGGAGTTTTTCATGGGGAACGATACGGTTGAGGGGGGTGTGCGGATTCAGGGGCAATCGATGGCGTGATGGTCAGTCGACTTGGCGGAAGAAGGCGCGTGGGGTCGGGGAGGTGACCGTCAATTGGCGTGTGCTTTCCACGGAGAGCGGCGTCCAAGATAGGAAGTCGGTGGTCGATTGCCAGATGCCTTCAACGGGCGATTTTAGGATCGTTTTATTGCCGAACTTGTGGAGAGAAATTTGAGTGGGAGAACAAGCGGTGTTCATGTTGGCGTTGAGCCAGTCAATGATGAGGTCGGCGATGAATTCGCTGTTATTATCCTGCATCATGAGGTGGGTATTGCCGTTTATGGCGAGGTCATCGGGCAGGGAAACAACTTCTCCCGCGCCGCCATTTTGGGCGAAGAGGAGGGCGGCGGCTTCGGTGGCGGCTTTGCGATTGGTTTGGTTGCGGGAGGCGATGTAATCGCCGTAGACGCCGAACATGGACATACCGGCGAGGGCGGGGAAGTCGTTGGCTTCGGGGGGACCGGTGGGTTCGATGAAGATGAAGCCGAGGACGAGATCGGGCCGCTCGAGGGCGGCATTAAGGGCTTGGGGTCCGCCGGCGGAGTGGGCCATGAGGATGGCGGGACCGGTTTGGGCGAGGAGATCGACGATGGCGTCGTCGTAGTTCTGGGTGGAGGAGCTGAGATAAGGGTAGTTGGCGGCGAAGGCGGCGAAGTCATCGGTGGGGAAACGGGTATCGGGGTACGGGGTGCCTTGGGGATCGCCGAAGCCCCAGCGTCGCCAAATATCCTGTTGCCAGCCTTGGGCGGAAGTGGGGTCGGCGGCGGGACCGCCTGTGGGGACGGTGAACGGTGTGACGCTGACTCCGCCGGTGGCGAAGTCGAAGTCGGGGTCGTTGATCACGTGGACGTCGAATCCGTCTTCGGCGAAGATTTGGGCCCAGCCGGGGCGGCCATCGGGGGTGGTGGTGAAGATGTATGAGGAGAGGTTGAGGCCGGGGACCATGATGATGGGGACTTTGTGGCGGCCGTTGTGGGGGAGGATGGAATGGACGAGGGCGTCGCCGACGTAGGAGCTGGCGAAGTTGTGGGGCGGGGTGTGGGCGACATTGGTGAGCCAATCGATGATGAGGCTGGCGATGAAGTGACTGTTGTCGTCCTGCATCATGAGGTGTGAGTTTCCAAAGATGTTGTAATCGTCGGGCAGGGAGATGACGTGGTTGCAGCCGCCGTGTTGTTGGAAGAGGGTGGCGGCTGCTTCGGTTTCGGTTTTGCGGGTGGTTTGGTTTCGTTCGGCGATGTAGTCGCCGTAGACGCCGAGCATGGACATGCCGGCGAGGTTTGGAAAATCGTCTCCGTCGGGGGGGCCGGCGGGTTCGACAAAGATGAAGCCTTTGACGAGGTGGGGACGGTCTTTAGCGGCGAGGACGGCGGAAGTGGCGCCGGCGGAGTGGACGACGAGATACGCGGGGCCGGTGGAGTCGAGGAGGGCGACGATGTTGCCGGAGTATGAGTCGGCGGAGTCACCGACGTAGGGATAGTTCGCGGCGAACGTGGCGAAGTGGGCGGTGGGGAATCGGGCGTCGGGGTAGGCGGTGCCCTCCGAGGGGCCGAAGCCCCAGCGGTTCCATACGGGCCGTTGCCAGGCGAGTTCGGACGTGGGGTCGGCGGCGGGGCCGCCGGTGGGGACGGTGAAAGGGGAGACGCTGAAGCCGCCGGTGGCGAAGTCGAAATCGGGGTCGTTGATGATGTGGACCTTGAATCCGGCGGCGGCGAAGATTTGGGCCCAACCGGGACGGCTGTCCGGGGTGGTGGTGAAGATGTAAGAGGAGAGGTTGCGACCGGGGACGAAGATGAGGGGGTGCTCGTGTTGTTTATTGGCGGGGAGGATGGAATGGACGAGGGAGTTTTGGACGTAGGCGCTCTGGTAGGTGTCAGCGCTTGTTGCCGGATGGGCCAGGGTGAGGAAGGGGAGCGCGAGAGCCGTTGGGAGGATGGAGTATCTTGGCATGGGGAGACGAATCGCCGGAGCGTCTATGTTGAATGATATCCCGCCAAGATGACGGCGAGATGACGGGCGCGATCGATGCCCGGGCTATTGGGTGTTGGTGCGGCGGCGGGCGCCTTTTTTCATGCCGCGACCTCGGGTGCGGGCGGGGCCGTCATCGTCGTCGGTGATTTCGGATGCGGCGGGTGGGTTGTCGACGGGATTTTTGAGCCAGGCGATGATGAGGTCGGCGATGGCATGGTTGTTGTTGTCCTGCATCAAGAGGTGGGTATTGCCCTTGATGTTTTTGTCGTCGGGGAGGGAGATGACCTGGGCGGGTGCACCGTGTTGGCTGAAGAGGCGGGTGGCGTTTTCGACGGCGGCTTTGCGGCCGGTTTGGCGCCGCGGAAAGATGTAATCGCCGTAGATGCCGAGCATGAATTGGCCGGCGAGATCGGGGAAATCGGATGCGATGGGGGGACCGGTGGGTTCGATGAGGACGAAGCCGGTGACGTGATCGGGTTTTTTCTTGGCGGCGGTGATGGCGTGGGGACCGGCGGCGGAGTGGGGCATGAGGATGGCGGGGCCGGTCTCTTCGAGGAGGGCCGCGATGGCATCGGGAAAGCTGGAGCGGGAGGTGGCGAGGTAGGGATGGTTTTCGGCGAAGGATTGGTAGTGGTCGGTGGGGAAGCGGGTATCGGGGTGTGGGTTGTCGATGGAGGAGCCGAAGCCCCAGCGGCGCCAGACGTCATTTTGCCATCCTTGGGTGGCGTTGGGTTGGGCTGGGGGGGCGCCTTTTTCGGGGACGGAATCGAAACCGGGGACGTTGAAGCCGTGTGAGAAATCGAAGCGGGGGTCGTTGATCACATACACGTCGTAGCCGGCCCGGGCGAAAATTTGGGCCCATCCGTCGCGGTTATCAGGGGTGGTGGTGAAGATGTATGAAGAGAGGTTTAGTCCCGGGATCATGATAAGGGGGGTGGTGGGTTGATCCGGGTCTTTGGGGCGAATGGCGTGGATGAGACTGCCTTCGAGGTAGAAGCTTTCGTATTCGAGGTTGGGATCGGGGGATGTATCGGCGGAGGCGGCGGGGGCGGAGAGGTTGAGGAGGCCGATGGCGAAGGCAGAGAGGAGGGAGAGATAGGACGACGAAAGGCGGCGCCCGGTGTTTACCGGGGCCGCCTTCCTCGTGATATTCGAATTGTTATTCAGGCAATTAGGCACCGTCGGTTTGCGGACGATCTTTACCACCTTTACCACCGCGATCTCCCTTGCCGCCGCGATCACCTTTGCCATCGCGATCGCCCTTACCGCCGCGGTCGCCTTTACCGCCTCTGCCGCCGCGGTCGCCTTTGCCGTCGCGATCACCTTTGCCGCCCTTACCGGCGCGGTCTCCCTTGCCACCTTTGCCGCCGCCGTCACTGCCGGCCCCTCGTTTGAGGAGGTCGAAGGTGGGTTCGTTGGAGTCGGGTGTGGAATCGACGGGAGCCATGGCTGCGAAGGCCGTGTTGGCCATCGCGAACGCCGCGAGGACGAGGGCTGTTAAGAGTTTGTTTTTCATTGGACTATCAGGTTTTGGTTTTGTTGTTGGATTTATGGGGCTGCACCGGGTTTTGGTGAGCCTGTGGGAAGCATTCTAGTGAGGAAACATTACGGAAAGATGACGTGAGCGGGGAAAAGTGCCCGGAATAGGTTGAAATCACGTTTTCTGAAGGAAAAAGCGCACATTTGCGTCCTCGAGACGGGCGGAGAGGTGGAGGTTCAGGGCTTGGGCGCAGGATTTGGCGATGGAGAGGCCGAGGCCGACATTTTTTGAGTTGTTGGCGCGGGCGGGGTCGAGGCGCCAGTAGCGGTCGAAGAATTGGTCGACATCATTTTGGGTGAGGCCGGGGGCGCGATTGGCGACTTCGATACCGTCGGCGTGGCCGAAGATACCGATTTGTTTTCCTTCCGGGGTGTAGGTGATGGCATTGGCGATGAGGTTATCGACGATGTGGCGGAGCATATCGGGATCGGTGTTCCAGGTGGGGGCGTCATCGAGGTCGCGTTGGAGGACGATATTTTTTTCGTTGGCGGCGGGGGCGCGTCGTTGCCAGCAGTCATCGACGAGGGAGGCGAGGTTGACGGGTTCGTTTTTGAGATCGGCTTCGCCGGATTCCCATCGCGCGAGGGCGAGGAGATTGGTGATCATCGACTCGAGGCGTTCGGTGAGGTCGAGGGCTTCCTGATGGGAATCGGGGCCGGATTCGTCCGGCCACTTTAGGGCGAGTTCGGAGAGCATCTTGAGTTCGGCGAGCGGGGTGCGCATCTCGTGAGCGAGATCGGAAGAGAAGCGGCGTTCGCGATCGAAGCTTTTTTGGATGCGGTTGAGGAGGTCGTTGAGTCGGGAGTAGACGGGGAGGAGTTCGGCGGGGGCGCCGGCGGAATGGAAGCGGGCGTCGAGAGATGTGACGTCGATGGATTGGGATTGGTTGCCGAGGGTGGTGAGGGGTTTGAGTCCGCGATTGAGGGAGATTGTGACGAGGAGGATGGCGCCGCCGGTGGCGAGGAGCGCGACGAGGGCGAGTCCGCCGGCGAGCGAGGTGAGGGTTTCATCGACGGAGTTGAGGTCTTTGGCGACCGTGACGATGGTGGCGCCGGCGTCTCTGCGACCGGGTCTTCGGCTGCGGCCTTTTCCACCGGAGACCTGGAAGGTCATCGTGCGTAGGGTGGTTTTGTTTTCCCGGTTTACGGAATTGAAGGCGGGGTTGGAGAAATCGGCGGTGGTATCGGGGGTAGGGAGGTTGAGGGAGCCGAGGCTGGGGGAGCGTTCGAGGATTTGTCCGGCGGAAGACCATGCTTGGAAGTATGAGCCACTTTGGGGTTCTTCGAATTCGGGCACGCGTCCGCTGAGTCGGCCGGGTCCCGGGCCGCCGCCGCCGCGGCGGCCGTCGGGTTCGCTGCCGGGCGTATCGTCTTCATCATCGTCGCCACGGACCATGAATCGGACGACCGATGCGTCGACGGCGAGTTCGGCATCGACGGCGTTGAGGAGACTGATTTGGACGGCGCGATAGACGCCGGCGCCGGCGGCGAGGAGAATGACCGCGAGGCCGCAGACAAGCCATGAGGTCAGGCTTCGGCGGATGGATTTCATTGTTATTGGGAGCGATCTTCGAGGATGTATCCTTGTCCTCGGCGTGTGTGGATGAGGGGCGGGCTATTTTTGGAGACGGCGAGTTTTTTGCGGAGAGTGTAGATGGCGGCGTCGACGACGTTGCTCATGGGCGAGACGAATTCGTCATAGATATGTTCTTCGATCACTGTGCGGGAGACGACTTGGCCTTGTCGGTGGGCGAGGTATTCGAGGAGGGCGTATTCGCGGGCGGGGAGGTCGATGGGAGTGCCGTTGCGGGTGACGGATTTGGCGGCGGTATTGATAACGAGATCGGCGATTTCGATTTTGGGTGACGCTTGGCCGTGGGAGCGTCGGCAGAGGGCCTGGACGCGGGCGAGGAGTTCTTCGAGGGCGAAGGGTTTGACGAGGTAATCGTCGGCGCCGGATTGGAGGCCTTTGACGCGGTCGTCGATGGCATCTTTGGCGGTGAGGAACATCACGGCGGTTTCGATACCGTCTTTTCGGAGTTGTTCGAGGATGCCGATGCCATCGAGTTCGGGGAGCATGATATCGAGGATGGCGGCGTCGTAATCGTGATTTTGGGCCATCCAGAGGCCATCGCGCCCGTTATCGGCGGTATCGACGGCGTAGCCGGAGCGTTTCAGGGCGTGGGCGATTTTTTCGCGGAGGCCTTGGGTATCTTCGACCAGAAGCAAGCGCATGGGAATGAGAGGCTAGCACAGAAAGATGACGTCGTAATGATGAAGTGGCGAGAGCATTAGAGGGAGAAACTTGTTGGGGATCATGTTGGCATCATCTGGAAGCGGGATACTGGGGCGTGATGAGAGCGAGAATGTTGATGGTGATTTTGGTACTATGCGTGGGCGGAGAGCCGGTGTGGGCTGAGGATGAGCGGGGGCGGCGAGGTGGTTCGGATCGTGGCTTGGAAGGGAATGGGGGGGAGTCGATTTTTTCGTGGTTGGACGAGGATGATGAGCATGGGGGTGAAGAGGAGGAATCGGGCATGCGGCGTGGGCGTGGCCGGGGCCGGGGCCGGGG
>JBCCIR010000075.1:0-26313 GCA_039028175.1 Verrucomicrobiota bacterium | reverse complement strand
GTGATATCCCAGAAGGCGCTGATGCCGGCGATGGCGTTCCATTCTTCGAAGAAGTGGCGCAGGCCGAGGCCGAGGGCGTATGCCTGGCGATCGCGATCGGCGATTTCGACTTCGGGGTAGAGGAAGAGGAGGGTATCGCCGTCGAACCAGAGGGGGTATAGGAGTTCGACGCCGCCGTAGAAGTCATCGGAAGTGCCGCCGGCGGAGCCGGTGATGCCCCAGGGGATTTCCTGCGTGTAGGGGATGACGTTGGTATCGGCGGGGGTGGTGTATTCGCCGGCTTGGGATAAAGACGGGAGCAGGGCGAACGCGAGGAAGAGCGCCGCGAGGGCGCGCGGGAAGGAATTCATGTGCTGAGGTATGTGTTGGAGTGGATAGAGAGGGGCCGGAGAAGGCCCATGTTCCTATGGTTCTTTTATGAATAATGGGCAGGTTAGGCAAGGAGAAAGAGGGGTCGAAACAGGCCTCAAATTTGAGGAATATCGGGAGGGGTATTGGTCTGCAGATCAGCAGGTCTACAGGTGGATTGAACGGACCTGGAGGTCCGTTCTCCCGAGGGGAGGGGGGGGCGTCGTGGGAGATGGGGATGGGGGGCTATGGGAGGGGGCGAAGGCAGGCGCGTCCGGAGGCCACGCCCTACCGCACTGTAGGAGTGGGGGGAGGCTTTAGGGCCCGGAGGGGGGGGCGAGTTTGTAGTATCGGTTGCGGGTGGAGAGGGAGGCGGAGTCGGTGTAGGTGGTGATGGCGGAGGCGGAGAGGTTGATGGTGGAGAGGAAGTTCCAGTTCACGAGATCATCTGACCAGCAGAGGTCGCAGATATCGCCGAGTTCGCCTTTGATTTCGAGGTCGATGCCGGAGGGGGTGTGCGAGACGGTGGTGAGTTCGGGGAGGCAGAAGACCGTGGTGGTGCCGGAGACCTCGATGGAGCCGTTGGCGGAGACGTTGAGGGTGAGAGCGGTTCCTTCGATGGGGATATCCTGGGAGATGGCGACGGGCAGGGAGACACCGACGTCGTAGGTGTATGACACGGGGGTTTCGCTGACGTAAGAGATGCTGGTGTTTCCGGTGCCGACACCGGGTGCGGCGATGGGCATGGTGCTGAGATCGATATTGACGTCTTCGGGGAGTGGAAAGCCGGTGGCGGTGAAGACGCCTTGATTTACGAGGATGGAATGGTCCGCGAGGCTGAACATATTGGCGATAACGGGTTGTGGAACGCCGGCGGGAGTGAGGACGGTGCCGCCGAGGCCGGTGCTGGTGATATTGACATTGATGATGAGGAAGAAGAAGAGCGTGAGGTCGACGTCTTCGGCGGTGAAGTTTCCGCCGGTGAATTGGATACCGGTGAGGACAGGATTGAGTGGGTCTGAGATGTCGATACGCGAGAGGGCGAGGATGGTGCCCCCGACGACGGTGGAATCGGAGTCGGAGACGAGGGGAGCGGAGATGGTTAACTGGAGGTTATTGACACCGGGGGCGGAGGCGTCGGGGTCGTCGAGGGTGAGGATGACGGGGACGGTGGCGACGGGGTTGTTGGAGTTAGGGTTGGCGGGGGAGAGGGATAGGAAGGCACCGAGTGAGAGAAGAAGGAGGAGGGTGGTTACGAGTGTGAGTGGGCGGGGCATGAGCGGGGCGGGATCGATTTTAGTGACGAGTGATTGAGAAAAGCGAGGGCGGCCCCGCGGGGCCGCCCTACGCGGTTTGAGAGATTAGATTGTGGGTGTGCTATGACCTTTACCAGACCCAAGGGAAGAATACGGGAACGGTGATGGGCAAATTGTAGAGGACATTGTTAACCGTGAGGGGGCCGGAGACATCGTTGTTTCCGGGATCGGTGGTTTCGATGAGGTTATCGCCGGCCCAGACGTCGTTGTTGACGGGCAACAGCGGCATGCCGTTGACTTCGATATCTCCGCCATCGATTCCGCCTTGTGATTTGAAATCGAAGCCATCATCTCCGGCGTGGATAGTATTGTTGGTGAGGCTTCCGATGCGAATGAGGGCGGCGTTGTGATCGGGATTTGATCCGGATACAGCCTGTAGGCCGTCATTGGCGGCATGAATGTAATTCCCAGTGATGACTCCGAGAATTTCGGCGAGGCCGGCGATGGTTTCGGGTGCTTCGTCGCCGTTTATGACGCCACGATTGTTGCCCGGGGCTTCCGCGTCGAGTTTGATGCCGCTTTGGGTGTGGGACGTGATCATGTTATTGCTCAGGTCCATGACGGTTTGGGAGTCGGCGTTCACGGAACGGAGCCAGATGCCGTTGGAATAGCTTTGGATCCAATTGCCGCGGGCTTCGACATTGGCACTGGAGCCGAACTCGCCATTGGCTTGGCTGAAGATGCCGTATCCCCAGGGGGCGTTGATTTCGTTGTTTGCGGCGACGAGGCTGGCGGTCCCGCTTGAACCGCTGCTGAGGTTCACAAAGGCGGAATTCAAGGCGTTGTAGTTTCCGGGTCCGACGTAGACATCGCTGTTTTCTACCAGAGTGGAAGCGTTTCCGAAGTCAAAGGCCTGGTTCCAAACCCCGGCGCTAAGTCCGAGTTGGGTGGGGAAGGGGCTGCCGGGGTTGCCGCCGAGGAGTTCGAAGAGGTCGAATCCGTCGGAATGGATGATCCCGTTTCGTTCGAATAGGCGCGCGGTGCCGTTGGAGAAGGACCAATTGACGGCGCCCAATGAGCCAGCGTGGATGTGGTTATTGGAACCGTTAATCTGGCTGATGGCGTCGCCTCCGGCGATGTTGAGGAGGCCGATGCCTCCGTCGATCCACTGGCCGAAGATATCTCCGCCCGGGGCCCAGATTTTGTTGTTGGTGAGAGTGGCGTCGATGGCGAGTTCGGGGACATCCGAAGGGCCATTGAGGGCGACGAAGGCGGCGCCGAGGAACTGTGTTTCGAAGAGGTTGTTGCTGATGTTGAATTGCTGGAAGGAATCTCCATCGGTGAGGGAGAGAGAGCCGACGGCGCCCCAGATGGTGTTTCCATTCCAATTGTGGGTTTGGGTGGAATCGCCGAAGCTGAGGTTGACGATGCCTATGCCCGGGATGGTGAGGGATTCACCGAGGCCGGTGAGGGTGAGTTCGCCGATGATCTCGTTGTTGGTGAGAGTGGTGTCGATATTGCCCTCGTCGAGGGTGAGCGTGAAGATTCCGGCACCGCCGACGATGTGATTATCAATGGCGACCAGGTCGTTGTCGGAATTGCCGAAGGCACCGAGGAAGACGCCAACGAGGGGATCAATGTGGTTCCCGGTCAGGTTGATATCAGCTTCGGAATTGCCGAAGGTGAGACTCAGGACACTGGCGCCGGGGATTTCGATACCGGAGATCAGGTCTTGGATGCTCTCGCCGGGGAAGAGAGGCGGCAGGAAGCCGAGGTCACCAATTTCGACGTTGCCGAGGATATCGGGAATGAGGCCGGACTCGCCAAAGAGGTTGGCGAGGGAGAAATCCGGGTTCATCCAGTTATCGGTGAGGTCGGCACTGATGTAGCTGGTGCCGAACCCGAGGAAGAGGTTATTGACGAGGCCGTTCATTTCGTTGTGTTCGGCTTCGATACGAACCTCGGAGAAGTCGAGTGAAATCCCGGCCAAGTTGACGAGTCCACCGGTCAGGTAGTTGTGTTTCATATGGAGATCGATCTCACCGGCGGAATAGCCGAAGAGCGTTACGTTGGAGCCCGGGATATTCAGTCCGAGAAGCGGGAGAACGAGGCGGGCATCCAGGTGGTTATTCCAAAGCTCGATATCGACATCGGCATCGAGTCCGGCAATGGCGGCGACCGGGAGAAGGGCTTGGACGTAATTCCCTTCCAAGGTGGCATAGAGGTCGGAGTTGCCGAAGGCACCCACGCCAACGCCGACGATGGGATCGATGAAGTTGCCTTCCATGTAGAGGTCGACGACTGCGTTGTCGAATCCGAGGAGGCCGACGCCGACGCCGGGGATGCGGATTTTTTCGAAGAACTCGTCGAAACCCGGGTCACCGGGGACTCCTTCGGCGGCTTCATCGCCGTTGGGCAGCCCGATTCCGCCGAGGCCGAGGTTTCCGAGGTCGAGGCCGCCGAGGACGGGTAGTCCTTCGAGGGGGAGGTTGGGCGGATTGAAATTCTGAGCCAAGGCGAGGGGATTGCCCTCGGGGATGCCGAGTCCTTCGAGGACTGGAGCGGCGAAGGCTTCCATGGCGGGCGCGAAACCGGGCAGGGTGAAGAGGTCGAGGAGGAACTCTCCGAGAGGGAAGTCACCGGCGATGTAATTGTGGCGCAGGTCGACGTTTAGGTCGGAGCCCTGGAAGGCCAAACCGCCGATGCCGATGAGGGCATTGATGTTATTTTTGGCGGCGTAGAGGTTGAGTTCCGACTCGCCGAAGCTGGCGACGCCGACGCCGAGGAGGGCTTGATCGATATAATTGTCCCAGAGGTTGGCGTTGAGGGTCGAGCCTTGGAGGCTGACGAACGCGGCGCCGATGCCGGGGATGGTGAGATCGGGGAAGAACCCGATATTGAAGATGTCTTCGATGAGGCCGCCGGGGATGAAGAGTTCGGGTTCGAAGTGGTTGTGCACCATATCGAAGGTGAGGTCGGAACCGCCGAGCGACACGCCGAGGGCGCCGATGAAGGAGTATATGTCGTTATAGTCGGCCCAGATATGGACGTCGGAACGTCCGGTACTGACGCCGGCGATGCCGACGAGGCCGTGGATGTCGTTACCCCAGATGTTCACGTAGGTATCGGAGATACCGGTGCCGAGGACACCGATGCCCAGGCCGGGGAGGGTAAAGATATCGCCGATGGCGCCTTCGGCGGCTTCGTCACCGGCGGCGATGTCTCCGAAGTTACCGAGGAAATCGGTGTTAATTGGGATTTGGGGATCGATGTAGTTATTCTTGATTGCCCCTTCGACCTGGCGGCGGCCGCCGTTAAGGATTCCGATCCCGATGGGCGAGTAGATGTCATTGTAGGCAATGTGGAAGTGAGCGGGCGGTCTTCTTCTGAAGATTTCGCCATCACCGATTCCCTCGATGCCTTCGCCGACTTCCTCGATGCCGTTGCCGCCACCGGGAGGTCCCCAATCGGCGAGGATACCGATGAAGTCGGTATCGATGTAGTTATGTTTTGCGTGGAAGTGGTCGACGTTTGTGGCGTGGATTCCGATCCCGCCGTGTCCCGCGAGGTAACCGCCGAGGCCATCGAGGGGTCCCTCGCCGAGACCTCCGCTATGGGGGATGCCATCGGCGCCTTCTTCCACGGTCATCAGAATGTCACGGCCGTCGAAGCCATCGCGACGGGGGAGTCCGCCGTAGATATCGAAGTAGCTGACGGAGAAGTGTTCGACGTTGCGGGCGCGGAAGCCGCCGTGGAGTTCGGCGTTGTATTCGTTAAACATGTGCCCGTTGGCGTTGATGTTGCCGTAGAAATTCACGGGGGCGTCGAAAACGCGCACGGCGCCATTGTATTTGCCGGGGGCGGCGAAGACGTTCCAGATGCGATTGGTTTCGAAGTAGTTTTGTTGTGCGAGTTGTGAGCCGGCCTGGAGGGTGTAGAGCGGATTTTCCGCGGTGCCGGGCTGGTAGGGGTTCTTTTTCTTCGGCGCTTTTTTCTTCGTGGCGGCTTCGGCGATTTCGACTTCGTTTGTCTCGCTGGCGGCGGCCTTCTTTTTGGGTGCTTTCTTCTTGGGGCCACCTTTCCCTGCGGCGGCGATGCCGTTATCGGTGGCGGGGCCGTTATTTACGAAGACCACGTCGTCGAGGACGACGGTTTGGCCGCGGGAAGTTTTCTTGGTGGTCTCGGTGGATTCTTTTCGTTTGTCGAGATTTTCGATGTAACCGCTTTCCGAGGTGATGATGCGCGGGGTGCGGATGATGTTTTCGGTCAGGCGGTAAGCGATGCTGTCATCGGGCAGGGGTGCGGGAGCGAACTCGACGGGGGCTTTGGCGACGCCGCCTTTGCCATAGGAGGCGTATCCGGCGCCTTTACCGGTATCGACGTATCCGCCGCCGACGTGGACGGGGCGTTCGAGTTTGCCGAGCGGGAAGTGGACGCGGGCGCCGCCGTATACGTTTCCGCCGAAGAGTTCTTCATCTTCGTAGTAGGCGATATCTGCGGTGAGCCATTCGGTGACGCGGAGTTCGCCGCGTGCTTTGAAGCCTTTGATATCGTCGCCGAAGGGGTTGTCGTAGGTGTAGTAACCGCCAAAGATGCGGAGTTCCATTCCCGTGAGGTCGGTGAAGTAGGGGAGGAGGACTCCGATTTCGGCGTCGAGACCGTCCATGCCGGCTTCGAAGCGTTCGAAGGTTTGGGAGAAGGATGTCGTCGTGGTGGTGACGGTGGTGGCGGTGGGTTGGAGGATTTGGTTCCCCTGGGCGAAGGGCGCGCCGAAGGAGGTGCTCGAGGAGCTGGAGGAGAAGGAGGAGTTTTGGGTTTGGGAGTCGATGAGGTTTTGATCGTTCCCGACGAGATACCAGTTGAGTCGGGCATCGACCCACTTGGTTAGGATTTCCGCGGAGAGTCCGAAGCCGTTGTAGGTGTTATCGTAAGTGGAGGAGGTGATATCCCAGAAGGCGGAGATACCGGCGATGGCGTTCCATTCTTCGAAGTAATGGCGGAGGCCGAGGCCGAGTGAGTAAGCTTGGCGGTCTTTATCGGCGACTTCGACTTCGGGATAGAGGAAGAGGAGGGTATCGCCGTCGAACCAGAGTGGGAAGAGCAGTTCCATTCCGCCGTAGAAGTCATCGGAGGTGCCGCCGGCGGTTCCGGTGATGCCCCAGGGGATTTCCTGGACAGCGGCAGGCGCGGCGGGCGCGATCAGTTCGCCGGCTTTGGCCGTGGGGGCGATGTTAGAGATGATGGAAAGGCTCAGCGTGAGGGTGAGCAGAGTGCGGAGGGCCGCAGTGGTGATGTCGTTCATGGATTTCACTGGATGTGGATAGATTGAGTATTGGACGCGACCGGTGTGTTAGGACGCGAGAGTGTTACAAGTGTTGGAAAGTGTTGAGAATGCGGGAACGAGGAACGCTCGTTCCAAGCGCGAGAGCCCCCCAGTTCATTGATTTTCTTATGAAGTTGGCGGGCGGGGATCAAGGCCAAATTGGGCCAATTGAAGCCAGGGCTCCCATTGCTTTATAATCAATGAGTTGCCGACGTGAATAAAGCCAACGCGATGGGCTGCGACCGGGGGAAGCGGTGGGGTTGGAAATCCCGGGGAGATGAGGGCCTTATCGGGTCAGGGCCCGATGAAACCGGCGGGGTTGTTGTTGAAATTGGCGGCTCCGTTGCCGGTGGCGGTATTGCCGCCGTGGAAGAAGATGCCATTGACGCCCCCGGTGACGATGCCGGCGTCGGATTGAATGCCATTTCCGCTGTTGTTGTTTCCGGTGTTGCCGGTGGCGTTTCCGGTGAAGACATCGACGTCTTCGAGTTTGATGCCATCGCCATCGGAACCGATGTTGTTGTTTCCGGTGTTGTAACTGAAGTCTCCGATAAAGGAGTCATCGACTTCGACGCGGAAGCCATCGTCGAAGTTAAAGCTGGCGGTATTGTATTTGATATTTCCTTCGAAGTTATCGATGCCGAGGATTTGGAAACCGTCGTCGCTGTTGTTGTTGGCGGTGTTGTTTTTGATGTTCCCGGTGAACTCCCCTTCGACGATGTAGTCCTGGCCATCGCTCGCGTTTCCTTTGGTGGTGTTATGGATGATGTGACCGAAGAAGTCGGTGACGCCATCGGAGCCGTTGCCTTGGCCGAGGCGGATGCCATCGGCGCCGTTACCGTTGGCGGTGTTGTATGAGATGTTGCCGTCGAAGTAGCCTTCGATGTCGAGGAGGATTCCGTCGTCGCTGGAATTGGTGCCGTTGTTGTTGGCGGTGTTCCCGTGGAAGTCGCCGTTGAAGTTACCGGGGACGACGACGAGGATGCCGACGCCGTTTTCGTTATCGTTGGCGGTGTTGTATTTGAAGTTACCGTTGAAGTCGTTGTCGACAACCACGCGGATACCGGCGTCATTGGCGCCGTTTTCATTGGCGGTGTTGCTGTTGAAGGCGCCGTTAAAGTCGTTCATGCCGAGGAACTGGATTCCTTCGTCGGCGTTGTTGTTGGCGGTGTTGTATTTGACGTTGCCGTTGAAGTTTCCGCCGTCGACGAAGATGTCGATGCCGTCGTCGTTGTTGTTCGCGGTGTTGCCGCGGACTTTGCCGTTGAAGACGGTGGGACCGTTATCGCCGGCGGCGTCGCCGATGCGGAAGCCATCTCCGGAGTTGTTGTTGGTGGTGTTATAGAGGATTTGGCTGTTCATGGCGCCGAGGGCTTCGATGAGGATGCCATCGCCGTCGGTGTTTCCGCTGGCTTCATTGTGGGCGATATCGCCGGTGAAATCGATTACTCCGAGGACGTGGATGCCTTGGCCGTTGTTTGAGTTGGCGGTGTTGTTATCGATGCTGGCGTTCCAATGGCCGTCGTCGATGAAGAGGGTGATGCCGTCATCGCCGTTATCGTTGGCGGTATTGCCCCAGACGGTGCCGGTGAACGAGGTGGGTCCGTTGTCCCCGGCGGCGTCGCCGACGCGGATGCCATCACCACTATTGCCGTTGGAGGTGTTGTTTTTGATCATGCTGTTCATATCGCCGAGCGCTTCGATGAGGAGGCCATCTCCGGCGGTATTGGAATTGGTGGTGTTGTTGACGATGTTTCCGGTGAAGTGGGAGACGCCGGTGACGAAGAGACCGTTTCCGTTGTTTCCATTCGCATTGTTGTTATCGATGCTGGCGTCCCAAGTGCCGTTGTCGACGAAGAGAGTGATTCCGTCGGCGCCGTTGTTGTTCGCGGTATTGCCCCAGACCGTGCCGGTGAACGAGGTGGGGCCGTTGTTGCCGGGGGCGTCGCCGACGCGGATACCGGCTTGGGTATTTCCGTTCGCGTTGTTGTTTTTGATCATGGCGTCCATGTGACCAAGGACGTCGAAGAGAAGGCCGGCATCACCGTTGGAATTGGCGGTATTGTTGATAATTTTGCCGTCGAAATTGCCGGAGGCGCTGAGCTCGAATCCGCCGTCGGCGTTTCCGTTGGTTTCGTTGTTGTCGATATTACCGGTGAAGTTGTTGGCGATTATTTGGATGCCTTCGTCGTCTTCGTTGTTGTTGGCGGTGTTACCCCAGACATCGCCGATGAAATTACCGGCGCCGAAGGTCCCGGTTTCGAGGCGGATTCCGTGATCGTCGTTGCCGTTGGCGGTGTTTCCCTTGAGGTTGCCGACGAAGTTGCCGTTGTTATCGAGATCGATATTGAATCCGTCGTCTTCGTTCCCGTTGGCGGTATTGTAGGCGATATTGCCGGTGAAGTTATCGGCGTCGAGGTTGAATCCGTGTTCGGTTCCGGAGCCGGTGCCGTTGTCGTTGGCGGTGTTTCCGACGAAGTGGCCGACGACATCGTCGAAGTCGAAGTCGAATCCGTTTCCTTCGTTTTCGTTGGTGGTGTTATTGGTGATATTGCCGGTGAAATCATCGCCGTCGAGCTCGATGCCTTCGTCGCCGTTGCGATTGGCTTCGTTGTTGAAGACGTGGCCGGTGAAGGCGTTGTCGGAGTCGGCGTTCAGGCCGTCATTGGCGTTGTCGTTGGTGACATTGCCGAAAATGTTTCCGGTGATGCTATTGGCGTCGAGTTCGAGGCCATCGCTGAAGGTGGCGCTGCCGTCGTTGCGATTTGCGGTGTTGTTGGCGAGGTCGCCGTTGAAGTCGCCGGAGAAAACCATTTCGATACCGTTGTAGTAGTTATCGTTGGTGGTGTTTCCTGTGATATCGCCGGTGAAGTTGGTTCCTCTGAGGTCGATGCCGTCGTCAAAGTTGCCGTTGTTGTTGGCGGTGTTGTTCATGAAATGGCCGTTAAAGTCGCCATTGAAGTCGAAGTCGACTCCATCGCCGTCGTTGTTATTGGCGGTATTGCCTTTGAACCAGCCGGTGAAGTTGGCGACGTCGATTTCGAAGCCGTTGCCGTTTCCTCCGCCGACGCCGCGGTTGTCGTTCGCGGTGTTATTGACGAACTCTCCGGTAAAGTCGCCGATGACATCGATGTCGAAGCCATCGTCCCCGTTGTTATTGGAAGTGTTCCCGACGATCCAGATTTCGGCATCGGCTTCGACGTTAATTTTAATGCCGTCGTCGAAGGTATTGCCGTTATTGGTTGAGGTGTTGTTGATGATTTTGCCTTCGAGATTGGCATTGTTGTTGACGTCGATTTGGATGCCGTGTTGGCGGGCGAAGTTGACGGTGTTGTTGGTGAGGTTGGCGTATTGGGTGTCGCCGGTGTCGAGGCGGACATGTATGCCATCGGCGAGGGTATTGCCCTGAAGATCGAAGAGCATATTGTTAGTGAGGGTAACGTAGGGGACATTTTCGAGGTAGATGCCGTCGCCGATGCCGAAGTTGGGGGCGGCGGCTCCGGGGACCGGGGTGCCGCGACCGTTATTGATGCGGAAGCTGTTGATCATGATTGAGTCGACGTTTGCCGCGCCGATGCCTCCATCGATGACGGGTTTGATATTTCCGCCGAAGGAGTATCCGCCGTATGCGGGGACGGAGCCGTAGAGGGCGAGGGAGGTGGAGATGTTGACGTCTTCGACGTAGTCATCGCCGCCGCCCTGGACGAAGACGTTGCCGTTCCGGCCTTGGTTGACATTTATTTCGGCGAGGTTGACGCCTTCCTGGATTTGGAAGGCGGGGTTTTCGGCGGTACCGCGTTCGGCGCCGGTTTTCTTTTTCGCTTTCTTTTTACCTTCGATGCCTTCCGCGATGCCTTCGTCGGTGGCGGGGCCGTTGTTGACGAAGACCACGTCATTGAGGACAACTTTGTTGCCGCGAGTGGTTTCCTTGGTGGTCGTGGTGGATTCTTTGCGTTTCTTTTCGTTTTCGATATATCCGCTATCGGCGGTGAGGATACGGGGGTTGCGGATGATGTTTTCGGTGAGGCGATAGGCGATATTATCGGGGGACGGAGCGGGTTGGGTGAAAGTGACGGGTGCTTTGGCGACGCTATTTTTGCCGGCGCCGGTGGTGGCGGGGGCGGGTGAGACGTGGCCACCGGAGATGTGGACGGGGCGTTCGATTTTGCCCAAGGGGAAGTGGACGCGGGCGCCGCCGTAGACATTGCCGCCGAAGAGTTCTTCGTCTTCGTAGTAGGCGATGTCGCCGGTGAGCCACTTGGTGACGCGGAGTTCACCGCGTGCTTTGAAGCCTTCGATGTCGTCGCCGAAGGGGTTGTCGTAGGTGTAGTAACCGGCGAAGAGGCGCAGTTCCATGCCGCCGGTGAGGTCGGAGAAGTAGGGGACGAGGACGCCGGCTTCGACGTCGAGACCGTCCATAGCGGCTTCGAAGCGTTCGAAGGTTTGGGAGCCGTTGGTGGGGCGGGTGGTGGGGGTGGTGGTGGAGGGTTGGAGGATTTGGTTGCCTTGGGCGAAGGGGGCGCCGAAAGAGGTGGCGGTTGAGGATGAGGAGAAGGAGGAGTTTTGGGTTTGGGAGTCGATGAGGTTTTGGTCGTTTGAGTTGAGATACCAGTTGAGTCGGGCGTCGACCCATTTGGTGAGGATTTCGCCGGAGAGGCCGAAGCCGTTGTAGGTGTTGTCGTAGGTGGAGGACGTGATATCCCAGAAGGCGGAGACGCCGGCGATGGCGTTCCATTCTTCGAAGTAGTGGCGGAGTCCGAGGCCGAGGGCGTATGCTTGGCGGTCTTTATCGGCGATTTCGACTTCGGGGTATAGGAAGAGGAGGGTATCGCCGTCGAACCAGAGGGGGTATAGGAGTTCGATGCCGCCGTAGAAGTCATCGGAAGTGCCGCCGGCGGAGCCGGTGATGCCCCAGGGGATTTCCTGGACGGGGGTGGGGGTATTGGCGGGAGCGGCGACGGTGCCGGCTTGGGTGGAGATGGTGCCCGTGGACAGGAGCGCTGCGGCGATGAGGAGGGGTAGCAGCGGGGTGTGGTGGATGGTGGAAGGACGTCGGAAGCGGCTCATACGATGATGGAGTGATTGGATTGGATTCTTAGGCGGAGTGATGGTTGGGACGGGGCATGGCGATGAGCCATCCGGTCCATATTTTTATTACCCCACCATAATATTTAAGTTTTCTTAAATATTTTGACCCTGAGCGTCAATCCTATAATGGAATGGGCTGGAAACGGGCTGTCGGGGATGTCGCGGGAAATCGCTGGTGTTTGTGGGGGTGGTGGGCGAGGGTGGGGCCTCATTCCGCGTATGGGGTGGGAGGAGAACGAGGCAAGCGATTAACCCTTAGTTATTTGGTAGAGACATGAAGAATCGAGTGAAACGGACCGGGCTTTTGAGCGTGATTTTGGTGGGACTGGCGAGTGTGGGGGTGGTGGCGCAGGAGTTGGATACGGATCGAGGGGCGGAGGAATTGAAGTTTGGGTATCAGGTAGGGAAGACCTATGTGCAGAAGATGGAGATGGAGCAGAACTCCAAGATTGCGATGGGGGGTCAGGAGATTGATCAGAACATGGACATGGACATGGAGATCACGATGACGGTTTCGGAGGTGCCGGACTCGACGGACAAGGCGGTGGAGACGGAGTATACGCGGGTGGCGATGGAGATGCAGACGATGGGTCAGGAGATGAAGTATGACAGCGCGGACGAGTCTGGTGCGAACAATCCGATGTTGGCGGGGATGGGAGCGATGGTGGGCAAATCGTTCACGATGATTTTGGATGAGGACAATCAGATCAAGGAGGTGAAGGGGTTGGATGAGATTGCGGGTGCTGCGGGAGGCAATCCGGTGACGGCGGACATGATGAAGCAATTTTTGGACAAGGATCAGTTGGGGCAGATGATGAACATGTGGGTGACGTCGACGTTTCCGGAGGAGCCGGTGAAGCCTGGGGACACGTGGCCGGTGGATGTGGAGTGGGAGATGCCGAAGATGGGGAAGGTGGGCTATGATGGGACGTATACCTTGGAGGGGTATCAGGAGTATGGCGGGCATGACTGTGCGGTGATCGACATGGACGCGAAGTTGAACATGAATTTTGATGCCTTGGCCGAGGGGGCCGGTGGAGAGGGAGTGGGTGCGATGATGAAGCAATTGGGAATGGAGATGTCGGGTGGGAAGACGACGGGGACGATTTACTGGGACAATGAGTTGGGATGGATGCGGGGGATGGAGATGGATCAGACGATGACGATGAAGATGATGAATCCGCAGACGGGCGAGCCGATGGAGATCCCGATGGAGCAGAAGACGCGGATGACGGTGGAGGTTAAGTAGGCAACGTGACGTTGCATCCAGATTTCGCGCGCTCGGTGGTGCGCGCGTTCGGAAGGTGTTGGGGGAAAAGGCGGGTTTGTTAGGTGATCCGTGAGCGAAGCGCGGGAGGATGCGGAACGTGCTGCGCGGTGAGTCTGGTGCGCTGTTGCGCCATCGGGGATTAAAAAGGGAAGGCGCCCGTTGCCGGACGCCTTCCACTCTCTCTCTCTGTCTCTCTGGTGTTCGCTTCCGAGCGTGGAAGCGAAAATTGTTACATTGTTAGCCGGGTGGTGCCGCGGAACGGAAGCGGCAAAGGATGCGGACCTGGTGATGGTGTAAAAGTGGGTCCATGAGAGAATTAGTAAAGAAAACTTAATTACCAATCAATCGAAATTTTCACTATTTTTTGGGATGATTTTGGGGCGGATTGGGGGTCTGGAAGGCTTGATTTTATAAGGGATTTTGGGTGGAAACGGGGATCTGGGGGGAAATTGCGGGCTGAGGGTGGTGGGGTCTTGCGTGTGGGAGGGGGCGGTTGGTAGGCTTTTTTAGCTCATGCATGTGTGGAGCAAACTGGCGTCGGCGCGGTGGCGGGACGCTTGGGAGGATCGGGTTCTGGGTCTGGGGCAGACGAATGCGGTGATTCGGGGGTTGCCTGGCGGGAAGACGATTCGGATTGAGGTGTATTGTGAGACGGAGGGGGACGCGGAGCAGTTGAAGGCGGATTTCGGGGGGAGTGTGCGACGTTTGGCTTCGAAGAATTGGGCGAAGCATGGGGGGCCGCGAGTGTCGAAGCCGATGAAGATTCGGGATCGGTTGTTGGTGACGGGTGAGCGGGACGAGGGGAAGGTGGCGCGGTTGCGGAAGGCGTATCCGGACCGGGAGGTGATTATGATTCCGGCGGAGATGGCGTTTGGGACGGGTGAGCATGAGACGACGTCGACGTGTTTACGATTTTTGGTGGATGCGAGTCGGGAATTGGGGCGTGGGGGGCGGGCGTGGGATGTATTGGATTTGGGGACGGGGACGGGGATATTGGCGATTGCGGCGAGTAAATTGGGGGCGCGGCGGGTGGAGGCTTGTGATTACGATCCGCATGCGATTCGGGTTGCGGGGGTGAATTTGGACCGGCACGAGGTGCGGGACGTGGTGCAGTTGAGGCAGCATGATGTGCTGGCGTGGGAGCCCACGGAGATGGAGCGTTATGATTGTGTGACGGCGAATTTGTTCAGCGATGTGTTATCGGCGAGTTTTGGGAAGATCGCCGAGGTGACCCGGCCCGGGGGGGTGGTGATTGCGTCGGGGATACTGGCGGAGCAATCGGAGGGGTGTCTGCATGCGGCGCGGGAGGCGGGGTTGGAGATTGGGGAGGTGAAGCGGAAGGGGAAGTGGGTGACCTTCAGGTCGTCGAAACTTGGTTGAGGGGGGGAGTCCTCGCTTCGCCCTCCCGTCTGGGCGGCGCCAAGCCGTTCTTCGCTCTTTGAGCTACGAAGGGCACGCTGCGGAGGCTCGACAGGGACCCTTCGGCGACGTCGGGGCAGGCTCATCGCCCCACCTTCGTTATCCGGGCGAACGTGGGGTATTGGTTTGAGCGAGCCGGGGCGAGGAAACTTTGCGAGATTGGGGGTGTGGGGGCGAGATTTCTGCTTGCGGGGAGGGGGGTTTGCGTTGATGGATTTGTCCCCGCCTTTCCGGGCGGCCGGCGTCGAATTCATCACCCAGTTTCCCGGAGGCCGGGAATGCGTGGAATGGGCGAAGCATCGATGAACAGCGACGGAAGCAAGGGTGAGGAACTGGCGTATGCCATTATTTCTTCGCACTCGATCGTGAAGTCGCGGACGGGGAATATTTTGTCGCGGTTGATCTCCCGGACGGAGTTGGAATTGGTTTCGGGGGCGGTTTTTTCGCCGAGTCGGGTATTGGCGGAGCGGTATGCGGAGATGGTGGTGGCGGGCGGGGACGAGGGGGACGAGGCGCGGCGGATGTTGTCGGGGTATTTGCGGGAGAAGTTTGTGGAGGTTCCGGAGGGGGAGGCGGGGGCGCGCCGGCGGGTATTGATGTTGGTTTTTCGTGGGGAGGATGCGGTGGCGCGGGTGAAGGCGGTGGTGGGCGAGATTGCGCGGCAGCGCGAGGGTGGGGAGACGATTCGGGACACGTATGGCGAGTTGATTTCGGATGAGTCGGGCGAGGTGATTTTTTATGAGCCGGCGGTATTGATTGCGGAGACGCGTGAGGAGGTGCAGGCGCATTTGGAATTGTGGGCGAAGTATTCGGACAAGGACGCGGGGATTCGGGAGGGGGCGGCCGCGGCGACGGCGTTGTGTGATGAGTCGGGGTGCATGGAGAAGACGCTGGTCTTGATCAAGCCGGACAATTTCCGGTATCCGAACATTCGGCCGGGGGCCTTGATTGACGTTTTTTCGCGGACGGGCTTGTGCATGATCGGGTTCAAGGTGTTGCGGATGAGTGTGGCGCAGGCGGAAGCGTTTTATGGTCCGGTATTGCCGGTGTTGCAGGAGTTATATCGGGATCAGCTATGTGATCCGGTGCGGGAGTATTTGGACGAGCGATATGAGATGAGCTTGCGGGATGAGGATTGGGAGGAGGTGGCGCATGTATTGGGGCCGGTGATGGGGCGGAATCATTGGGAGAAGTTGGTGGCGTTTATGTCGGGTCGGCGTCCGGGGGACGTGGTTATGGATGGGGGGGACAAGGAGGATACGGGGACGCAGCAGGCGATTGGATTGGTGTATGAGGGGGTGGATGCGGTGCGGAAGATACGCGCGGTGTTGGGGCCGACGGATCCGTCGAAGGCGCCGGCGGGGACGATACGGCGGGAGTTTGGGAGCACGGTGATGATCAATGCGGCGCATGCGTCGGATTCTCCGGAGAACGCGGACCGGGAGATGGGCTTAGTGGGGATGGCGGAGAATCATTTCAAGGATGTGGTCACGGAATTTTATGATGGCGCGAGGGGTGACGGCGAAGCGGTGGGGGTCGTCAAAAAGCTACAAAATCTCTTTCATTAGGCGGGCAATTCCGCTTTAACACCGAACCCAATTGTAACCTTAGAAAAGACGACGACTCATGGACTTGATTTCATCACGAATCGCGGAGATTCCGCCTTCGCTTACTCTATCGATCAGCAGCCAAGCGCAGGCCATGAGGGATGCGGGCAAGGATGTGTGTGGTTTTGGTGCGGGAGAGCCCGACTTTGACACGCCGGATCACATCAAGGCGGCGGCGATAGAAGCTTTGGGCGAAGGGAAGACGAAGTATACGCCCAGCTCGGGGATTCCCCAGTTACGCGAGGCGATTGCGACGAAGCTGATGGCGGACAACAATGTGGAGTATCGGCCGGAGCAGGTGGTGGTGAATTGCGGGGCGAAGCATTCTTGTTTCAATGCGATGTTGGCGGTGTTGGAGCCGGGGGATGAAGTGATTATTCCGGCGCCGTATTGGCTGAGTTATCCGGAGATGGTGCGGATGGTGGGCGGGGAGCCGGTGTTCGTTGAGACGAAGCGTGAGAACGGGTGGAAGATTACGCCGGCGGAATTTGAGGAGGCGATGAGTCCGAAGACGAAGATGATCATCATCAACACGCCGGGTAATCCGACGGGTGCGGTTTACACTAAGGATGAGCTGGCGGCGCTTGGAGAAGTCGCGACGTATGAGGACATCGTGATTTTGTCGGACGAGATTTACGAGAAGCTGGTATACGGCGAGGAGGAGCACGTGAGTATCGCGTCGATCAGCGATGAGTTGTATGATTTGACAGTTACGGTGAACGGGTTCAGCAAGGGGTATGCGATGACGGGGTGGCGTCTGGGGTATGTGGCGGCGCCGGGGCCGATTGCGACGGCGATCGGGACGATCCAGAGTCATTCGACGTCGAATCCGACGTCCTTTGCGCAGTATGGCGCGGTGGCGGCTTTGGAGGGGGATCAGACGGTGGTGTCGGACATGCGGGAAGAGTTTGATATTCGTCGTCAGTATATGCTGGGGCGTTTGCAGGCGATTGGGAACATCGAGGTCGTCGAGCCGAAGGGGGCGTTTTACTTCCTGGTGGGGATTGGTCAGATGGGTCTGACGAGTGTGAACCTGGCGGAGAAGTTGCTGGCGCGGTATGAAGTGGCGGTGGTGCCGGGGATTGCGTTCGGGGATGATGCGACGATTCGGTTCAGTTATGCGACGGGGCTGGATGTGATCAAGACGGGATTGGACCGGTTTGAGGATTTTTGTAAGAGCCACTGATTAGCCGTCAGCCGTCGGACTTCAGCTTTTAGCCGGACTGGTTGAGGGACCAGTCGTAGGGTATGAATTTTATGTTTGTGCCGGCGGGGATTTTTTTGGTGCGGTATTGGTTGAGGTATGGGATGAGGTTGCCGTCGTTGAAGTCGGCGCGATACCAGTCGAAGATTTCGGAGAGGCATACGGTGGGGCCTTCGAGTTTTAGTCCGTGCGGGTTTTCGTTGAGGTAATTTTTGGTGAGAGTGGTGAGGGTTTGATCGATGGTATCGGCGTGGAAAGCGAGGTTAGGGAGGGGCGGGCAGCTGGTGCTGGCGCAATTGAGGGCGAAGTGGATGCGGGGTTCGTTAAATTGTTTGCGGATGATTTTGTTTTCGAGGTCGGCGAAGGAGAGTTTTTTTCCGGCGACGGTGATTTTGTTCCAGCGGAAGAACTTGGCGCGGCCGAGGGCGGAGCCGTTGCCGGGGCCCTTGGTTGGGAAGTCGGCGAGGATTTCCGCGAGGATGTTTGCGTTGTAGGCGTTGAGGTAGAAGGCGAGTTGTTGGTTTCGGGTGAGGGTGGCGGGGTTGGTTTCGGCGATGGCATTGGTGACGGCGGCGAGGGAAGCGCGGTCGGCGGAGTGGGCGTGCCAGGCCTGATAGTTTACTCCGGAGGGGGAGACGTATTTTTGGAGGAGGGTGGTGTATTGGGATTGCCAGGAATCGGCGTGGGCGGTGGCGGTGAGTGAGGCGAGAGTGGCGGCGGCGGCCAGGAGGATGGGGCGCAGTGGTGGGAATGAGGGGCGGGTCAGCATGTGGGGTTAGACCGCGCGGGGAGGGATTTTATTGCGGAGAAAGTGAGGGGAGGGGGCGCCGGACATTTGAACATCACACGAGTCACACTTGGATGTCCGTGGGGTGGGGAGGCGGGAATGGGGGTGGAGGGAGAGAGAGGCGGTGCGGGGTGGCCAGTAAAACATTACACATGTAACGTCTGGATGTCCGCCGGTGGCGGAGGGGCTTGGGGCGACGGCGTGGTCAGAGTTTGTGGGCGAAGGAGTCGGTGGCTTTGACGGATTGGACGAAGGCGGCGAGGAGGTCGATGACGTTTTGGATATCGTTGTAGTCGGCCATTTCGACGACGGAGTGCATGTAGCGGAGGGGGAGGGAGACGAGGGCGGCGGGGATGCCTTCGCGGACGTGGTAGATTTGGTCGGTATCGGTGCCGGAGTATCGGGAGGAGGATTCGTGTTGGAGGGTGATCTTGGATTTCTTGGCGCAATCCATGAGGCGTTTCACGACGTTGGGGTGGTTGGCGGTGCCGTGAGTGACGGAGGGGCCGCCGCCGAGGGTGACTTTGCCGTGTTTTTTGTGATCGATATCGGGGGAATCGGTGGCGTGGGTGACATCGAGGACGACGGCGACGTCGGGGTTGAGGCGATGGGCGATCATCTTGGCGCCGAGGCCACCGATTTCTTCGTGGACGGCATTGACGGCGTAGACGGTGGCGGCGGAAGGGGTTTTGAGTTTGGAGAGTTTATTGAGGACTTCGGCGATGATGAAACCGCCGATGCGGTTATCGAGGGCGCGGCCGACGATACGATTTTTTCCGAAGGGTTCGGCGGCGTCCTGGTAGACGGCGGGGTGACCGACGCGGAGGCCGAGTTTTTCCACGTCTTTTTCGTTGGCGGCGCCGAGGTCGACGTAGAGTTCGTGGACATCGGGGACTTTTTCGTTGGTTTTGTTTTCGCGGATGTGGATGGCGGTGTTTCCGATGATGCCGGGGACGGGTCCTTTATCGCCGAGGAAGACGATGCGTCGGCCGCGGGCGGTGGCGTGGTCGCTGCCGCCGATACGATCGATGTGGACGAAGCCTTCTTTGCTGATGTGTTTGATGATGAAGCCGATTTCATCGGCGTGGGCTTCGAGCATGACAGTGGGTCCGTTTTTTTTGCCGTTGAGGGTGGCCCAAGTGTTGCCGTAGGAATCGATGTCGACGGCATTGGCGAATTTTTTCGCGTAGGCGGACCAGGTGCGTTGCCCTTCGAGTTCGAAGCCGGTGGGGCTGGGGGTATTGAGGAGTTGGTAGAGGAATTTTTTGGCGGTGACGTTCATGGGACAGGTCAGTATTTAGACAGGATTAACAGGATTAACAGGATTTTGTTTATCCGGGAGCTTGAGGAGGGAGCGGGCGGCCTTGGCGCCTTCGCGTATTTTTTCGGGGTTGCAGTAGAAGCCGAAGGGGAGGACGAAATCGGGGCCGACGATTTCTCCGCGGTAGGAGGGGACATTGTTTACTTCGTAGGGGCATCGTTCGATGCGAACGTCGAGGATTTTGGAGCGATCGAGGCGGCGTTGTTCTCGGGTTTTGTTCCGGGTTTCCTTTTTCCATTCGGCTCCGCCCGGGGTGACGACGAGGGTGGAGAAGGAGGCGGAGCGATTGATGCCGAGGAGGACGAGGGAGAAGCCGGCGGTGATGAAGACGAAGCAGAAGAGGAGGGGGACGAAGATGAAGATGAGTTCGAAGACGAAGCTGATGGGGTCGTCAGTGGAGAAGCCGTCAAAGCTTCTCGAGGAGCCGAGGGCGACGAAGGCGGCGAAGGCGATGAAGGCGAAGCCGACGATGAGGGCGGCCCACTGAAAGCCTTGAGGCGGGGTGGTGATGGTGAGGACTTTTCCGACTTGTTCGACCTTCAGGCGGCGATGGGTTTTACGGGACTGTTCCGCTTTGCGGGCTTTCTCTTCGTGGGCTGAGGAGGCGACGATTTGTTCGGTGGGGGTGAGGTGGAGGGCGTTTCGAATTTCTTGCACGAGCCATTGTTTTTCGTTGTCGTTGAGGGCGGAGCCGAAGCGGATTTTACCTTTTGGTCCGCGGATTTCGATGCCGTAAACGGGCTCGTAATTTTGCTGGTAGAACTCCTTCATTTGCACGGAATCGATGGCGTCGGCGGGGAGAGTGAAGCGTTTTTTGCGGCCGAAGAAAGTGCGATCGAGCATGACTTTTGACGGGCTGACGCCGAGGAGGTGGGTGGCGTATTTGTGGCGGAGTCCGAAGTAGAGCATGACGACGCCGACGGCGACGAAGAGGAGCATGAAGAGGAGGGGCAAGAGAACCTGGGAGCCTTCGGAAATGGCGCCGTATAGGAGGAAGATAAAGATGCCGCCGGAGAAGAGGTTCCAGAGGATGGCGAAGAAGAGGAGGCCGCCAGATCTTCCGGTTTGGGGAATGTTCCAGGCGATGGAACCGTCGGGGGCTTCGATGCGGGTGATCCTGGAGTCGGCGGGTTTTTCGATGGAAGGCGAGGTATCGTCGAGATTGGTGGAAGGGTCGCCCAGGCGGTTTTTTGGACGGAAGTTATTTTTGCCCCAGGCGAGGAGGGAGCTGCGGTATTGGCAGTGGGGGCAGGTGACGGTGCCGTCGAGGTCGTAGGGAGGGAGGGTGCGGGGAGAGGGATAGGTGTTGTTGCAATTGGGGCAGAGGGATTGCTTGGGACCCTTGCGGAGGAGCCAGGTGAGGACGAAGCGGTTGAAGCGGCGGAGCACGTGTTTTTTTAAATCATTATTCGGCGCTGATCGACATTATTGGAGTTGTCGGATCGTAGGGACGCGGCGACACGGGGACAAAGGGGGGAAATGGGGGAGCGTCGTGGGAGTGCGCTCTCGGCGAGAGCGCGCTACCTCGCTTCGCATTGGCGAAAGGGGATTACTTGTGGGAGGGAAATGCGGTTAGTCGTGGGTGTGGCCGCAGGTGCAGGCGTATTCCTGGTAGTCGCAAGAGGGGCAGTCGGATAGGTTCACGTTGAGGCGTTCGATGACGGTTTTGGCGTTGGGGGCGGGTTTGATCTGGACGACTGCGGGGAAGTTGTTTCCGTCGGGGAGGGGCCCGTCGGAAATGAGGACGTCGCCGGATTTGGCGAAGGCCAGCTTGGTGGGATTGGAGCGATCGCCGGCGATGACGCTCACCGTTTGTTCGGCGACGGGGACGAGCTTGTCATTTTCATCGACGAAGGTGATCTGGACCTTCCGGTCTTCGGTGACGAGGAACTCGGCGTGGGGTTCGACGGAGTAGAAGAGTCTTCCGCCGTTGGGACCGGCTTCGTGGGGCGAGTGTTCGTGATCATGATCATGATCATGATCATGATCGTGCCCGTGATCGTGGCTGTGTTCGGCGTGCTCATCGCCGTCGTGTTTTTCGCCATCGTCGTCGTGGCCTTCGTGGTCGTCATGATCGTCGGCGTGAGATTCATCCTCTTCGCCATGGCCATGATGTTCGCCGTGGTCGTCGTCGTGGGGATGATCGTGGTCGTGATGTTTATCGCAGCCGTAGGTAAGGAGGCCGAGGGCGGCGAGGAGGGCTGGGAATTTTGCGATGAGTTTCATGGCTATTGGTTCTTTATTACTTGGTTTTGGATGAAAGGCAACGGGATTGCAAAGGGGTCAAGCGGTTGCCGCGGCATTGGATGAGACGGCTTTTTCGGCTGCTTCTCGGCCGAAGAGGTAGAAGACGGCGGGGGTAACACCGAGGCCGAGGAAAGTGGAGGTGACGAGGCCGCCGACGATGACGACGGCGACGGGGTGAAGGATTTCTTTGCCAGGTTGATGGGCGGCGAGGAGCAGTGGGATGAGGGCGCCGCCGGCGGAGAGAGCGGTCATGAGGACGGGGACGAGTCGTTCGAGGGTGCCGCGTTCAACGAGTTCGCGTGAGAAGGATTCGCCTTCGTGTCGCATCATGTGGAGGTAGTGGGAGAGCATCATCACGGAATTGCGGGCGGCGATGCCGGCGACGGCGATGAAGCCGACGAGAGTGGCGATGGAGATATTGTTGATAAGGACAAAGGTGAGGATGAGGCCGCCGATGATGGCGAGGGGGATATCGCAGAGGACCTGGGTGGCGAAGACGGGTGTGCGGAAGAAAGTGAAGAGGAGGAAGGTGATGATCACGAGGACGCAGACGGAGAGGATTGTGATGCGGCGGGTGGCGTCCTGGCGGGCCTGGAATTCGCCTTCGAAGCTGACGCGGTAGCCTTCGGGGATGGTGATTTGCTCGGCGACCTGATTTTGGAGATTGAGCACGAGGGAATTGAGGTCTCGTTCGGAGGGATTGATGCTGACGACGAAGCGGCGTGCGGTGTTTTCGCGTTGGATGACGTTGGGACCGCCGGCTTCGCGGATATCGGCGACGAGTTGGAGGGGGATGCGTTGGCCGGAGGCGGTGTTGATATACATATCGCCGAATCGTTCCGGGGATTCGCGCCAGGCCTCGGGGAGACGGAGGACGAGGTCGATGGTGCGTTGGCCTTCGTAGAGTTCGCCGAGGACCTCGCCGCCGATGAGGGTGGAGAGTTGTCGATTGAGTTCGCCGGGGGTGACGCCGTAGGCGAGGGCGCGGTCGCGATCGATTTCGATGCGGAGTTGTGGGATGGAGGCTTGTTGTTCGACGCGGGCGTCTTCGAGGCCGGGAATTTTGCGGGCGATGTTTCGGATTTCCGTTCCGATGCGTTGGATTTCGTCGAGTTCGGGGCCGAAGACCTTGATGGCGACCTTGGCGGAGACGCCGGAGAGCATGTGACCGATGCGGTCGGCGAGGGGCCCGCTGACGGCGCTGAAGGTTCCGGGGATCGTTCGCATTTTGGCGTGGATATCCTGCACGACTTCGGCGCGGGGTCGACCGCCGGGGTCTTGCTTGAAATCGATATCGAATTCGACGGTGGAGACGGGGACCACGTGGTCGCCGCGTTCGGCGCGGCCGACGCGTCGTCCGACCGAGCGGACTTCGGGGACGGAGAGGAGGAGGCGATCGGCGACATCGGCGACTTCGTTGACTTGTTTGAGGGAAGTGCCTGGGGCGGCGGTCATGGCGACGAGAACGGTTTCTTCCTGGAAGGTGGGAAGGAACTCTTTGCCCATGATGGGGAACAGTGTCAGGGCGGCGGCGAGGAGCAGGGCGGCGAGGGCGAGGACGGTGACGGGTGCGTCGAGGGCGAGGCGGAGCCAGGTTTTTTTGAAGAGGGATTTGAGGGCGCGGACGAAGATGGGGTCTTTGTGTTCGACTCCCGGTTTTGGCTTCAAGAGGAAGGAGCAGAGGACGGGGATTACGGTGAGCGAGACGAGGAAGGAGGCGGACATGCTGACGATCGTGGCGACGGCGATGGGGGTGAAGAGGCGGCCTTCGACACCGGAGAGACCGAGGAGGGGGAAGAAGACGAGGATGATAAAGAGGGTGGCGTAGAGGATGGAGTTACGGACTTCTGCGGTGGCGTTGGCGATGACTTCTAATTTGGGTTTGGGGTGGGGAAACGCGGCGTTCAGGCGGAGGCGGCGGAAGACATTCTCGACATCGACGATGGCGTCATCGACGACCATGCCGATGGCGACGGCGAGGCCGCCGAGGGTCATAGAATTGACGCTTATATCGAAGAGGCGGAAGACGAGCATGGTGATGGCGAAGGACAGGGGGATGGCCATGATCGTGATGAAGGTGGTGCGGAGATTGAGGAGGAAGAGGAAGAGCACGACCACGACGATGAGTGCGCCGATGACGATTGCTTCTTCCAGGTTGCCGATGGCGTGTTCGATAAAATCGGCCTGGCGGAAGAGCGGCACGACCTCGACGCCGTCGGGGAGGGAAGCGTTCAATTCGATGATGGCTTCTTCGACGGCGGTGGTGAGGGAGCGGGTATCGAACCTGGGGGACTTGGTGACAGAGAGGATCACGCCGGGGTCGCCGTTGACGGCGGCGTCGCCGCGCATGGGTTCGATATCCCAGACGACATCGGCGACATCGGCGAGGGTGATGGGGCGGTCGTTCACGTATTTGACCACCGTTCGGGCGATTTCGTTGAGGTTGGTGGTCATGGCGAGGTTGCGGACCATGATTTCCTTGGGGCCGGAGGTGAGGAAACCGCCGGTGGAATTGAGGGCGGCTTCGCCTGCGGCTTCGCGGACGTCGTCGAAGGAGACGCCGTGGGCGAGCATGCGTTCGGGATCGGGTTGGACCTGGATTTGTTTCACGCCGCCGCCCATGGCGAGGACCTCGGCGATGCCGGGGATGGATTGAAAGCGGCGGCGGATGTTCCAATCGGCGAGCGTGCGGAGGTCGCGGGGATCGACGGTTCCTTCGGGGCTGCGGATGCCGACGAGCATGATCTCTCCCATGAGGGAAGCGACGGGGGTCATGAAGGGTGGTTCGGCTTCGACGGGCAGGGTTTCGGTGGCGGTTTGGAGTCGTTCCCAGACGAGTTGTCGTGCGTGGTAGATATCGGTACCCCAGTCGAACTCGACGAAGACGAGGGAGAGGGCGACGTCGGAAGTGGAGCGGAGTCGGGTGAGGCCGGGGACGCCCATGAGGGCGTTTTCGAGGGGGACGGTGACGAGGGTTTCGACTTCTTCGGGGGCGAGGCCGGGGGCTTCGGTGAGGAGGGTGACGGTGGGTTTGGTGAGATCGGGGAGGACTTCGACGGGGAGTTTGGTGGTGGTGTGTATGCCCAGGACGAGCACGATGACCGCGGCGGCGATGATGATGCCGCGGTTGGCGAGGGATCGTCTGATGAGGGCGTTTAGCATTTAACAGGAGTCGGAATAGGAGGCAGTTTTTGCCCGCAGATTGCGCAGATTATGGCGCTCGCTACCGCGGGCTTGGTATCTAAATTGGGAATAGGGCTAGGGTTTGGTGGGGGATTGTGAGGTATGTTTTTTATGGAGGGTTAGGGAGAGGATCAGGAGGATGAGGAGGAGGGTGGAGGTGGTGGCGAGGAAGAAGGTGAGGGGGCCGGCGGAGGAGGAGCGGCCGGGGTTGGCGGCGGCTTTTTTGGCGGCCTTGGCGGCGGCGCGTTGGGCGGCGGTCATTTCGGAGCCGTCTTCGTTGTGTTCGTGTCCGTGGGCGGCGTCGAGGGCTTCTTTGAGGGAGATGCCGCCGCCGCCGGCGAAGCCGAGGAGGTAGGAACCGGTGGTGACGACTTCGTCGCCGGGGAAGAGGCCGGATTTGATTTCGGCGAAGCGATCGTTTTGGCTGCCGAGGACGACGGGGGCGCGGACGAAGGCGTTGGGGAGTTCAAAATCGGTGACGTAAACGATGCGACCGGAGGGGTCTCCTTGGATGGCGGAGCGGGGGACGGCCATGACGTTTGTGCGGACTTCGGTGACGACGGAGAACTCGGCGCGCATGCCGGGGCGAATGCGGTTATTTGGATTGGGAATTTCGAAGTAGGCATCGATCGTGCCGCTCTCGCGATCGGCGGAGGTGCCGAAGCGGAGGAGGGTGCCTTCGAGTGATTCCTCGCCGAGGGCGGGGATGCGGATATGGGCGAGAGTGGCACCGGGTTCGAGTTTGGCGGCGAGATTTTCGGGGACGCGTGCAACGGCCCAGACTTTTGAGAGGTCGACGATGTCGAGGAGTTCCAAGTCGGGTTCCACGGGTTCGCCGAGGTGGACGTGTGATTCGGTGATAATTCCCGAGATGGGGGACATGAGTTCGATGACGGGGGGTGGGCTGCCGGGCTGGCGGGATTCGACGCGTGCGAGAACGTCGCCTTTGGAAACGGAGTCGCCGGTATGGGCTTCGAGTTCGACGATGCGGCCGGGGATGCGCGAGCTGAGGACGGCGTGTTTATCGAGAATGTGTTCGATGCGACCGATGGCGAAGAAAGATTCTTCGAAGTCGGTTTCCGCGACAGTGACCGTTTCGATACCGAGGTTTTTGGTGCCTTCGGCGTCGAGGATGATGGTATTGGCGGCGCGGGTGGAGTCGATGGAATCGTCCGAGAGGGTGGCATCCTGGGACGGCAAGCGGGGCGCTTGCCCTGCCATTATGAGGATGGGGAGGAGGGGGGTGGTGAGGGGGGGGCG
>JBCCIR010000074.1:0-26533 GCA_039028175.1 Verrucomicrobiota bacterium | reverse complement strand
GACCGATGAAGACCAGTCATGGGGCCAAGATTCCGCCGCGGCGCAGCTATCCGGAGAGGAAGCGGGCGGCGCGTGATGCGGAGCGGAAGGCGGCGGTGAAGCCGTTGGATGGGTATTGGGTGGCGCCGACCTTGCGGAGCTTGGAAGAGGTGCGGCCGCGGATGACGGAGCAGTTGAAGTCTTGTGAGGAAGAGGTGGTGGCGGCTGATGGGGGTGACGTTGGGGAGGAGCGGGTGGTGCAATTGGTGGAGGAGTTGCAGCGGTTTAGTGCGTCTTTGGCTTCCTTATTGCCGGCCCTATCCGGTGGTGAAAAATGCGATATCTCGTCGACGGTCTCGACGGATGAGGAGGAGGTTCCGGTGCGGAAGAGTGTTCCGATTCCTGCGCCGCCGGTTCCGGTGGGGAAGCGTCCGGAATTGTCAGGGAAGGCCAAGTCGTTTCGGCCGCGAGTGTTCCGTCCGGGCGGCGTCGTGGAGGCTTACAGTCCGGGTTCTTTGAAGGCGCGGATTGCGAAAGGAAAGTTGACGTTCAGTTGTCCGGCCTGCCTGGCGCCTGCGGAAATATCTGCGAGTTATGCGGGGGAAGGCATTCGGTGTCCGCTTTGTTATTCGGCGGTGCGAGCGCCGGACCCGCGTCGCCGTATCAAGTCGCGCAATTTGGAGCAGGACGTGCAGACGTTGTTGAAGCCGAGCCGGTATGAAGTGGTGCCGTTTGCGACGTCGCGTTTCACGATTCCGCGTCCGGCGTGGTCGAGGAAGCTGCCGCTGGTGAATATTGCGGCGTGTATTTTGTTGAGTTTCCTGGCTCTGCCGGTGGTGACGATGAGTTTGAAGCCGTGGGTACAGATCAGTCAGCCGGAGCGGTTCCAGGAGGTGGTGGAGGTGGAGGCGCCACCGTCGATGAATCCGGTTTCGTTGCGGGAGCGCGCGGAGAACATTGTGCGTGGGTTCCTGGTGGCACCGGACATTGATGTGAAGGCGTCATATGTGAGGTCGGCGGATCGTGTCTTGCCCATGATGGAGGGGTATTACCAAGCACGGCCTGAGGAAGTTTCCGCCGAGTTTTTGACGATTACATCGGGAACGCCGGGCTATCATATTTCGAGTGACTATCATCATGTGGCGACGGATGTGTCTGTGCAGTTCAAGGATTTCGGAGAAGTGATTTACCGGGTGGAGCATTTGCCGGAGGGCGACATGATCGAGTGGGAGTCGTCGGTGGGATACAATCCGGTGGCGTTTGCGCGGGCGTTGGAGGCGGGGATGAAGTTGGACCGGCCTCAGACGTTCCGTGTATTGGCGGTGGCGGACGATTACTTCAACTATGACTTTGCGGATTCTTCGAAGTATTTGTGCGTGCGTTTGATTGATCCCAAGGACGACGGCACGACCGCTTACGGGTATGTGGACCGGAGCACCCTGGATGCGCGGGAGATTGATTTTCTTTTGAGTCAGAATCGGGGGCGTGGGCCGCGGCCGATGATGCTGGAGTTGCGTTTTGACAACCGGACGGGGAAGACGCGCCAGGTGGAGATCACGCGTTTGGTGGAGCGTAGTTGGCGTTCGAATGGGGAGGAATCGATGGAGCCGGCGAAGGTGGTGGCGGTGGCGGAGGTATTGGAGGCGCCGGATGGCGAGTTGTTGGTTACCAGTTATTAGTTTTTAGCTGGAAACCATCGGGACGAAGCGGACGGGGAAGGTTTTGGATTGGGCGAGGGTGTTGTTTGTTTTTTCGAGGAGGAAGAGCGTTTGTTGGGTACGGGGACCGACGGGGATGGTCATTTTTCCGCCTTCGGCCAGTTGATCCTGGAGGGGTGTGGGGATGGCGTCGGGGGCGCAGGTGACGATGATGGCGTCGAAGGGGGCGGCTTCGGGCCAGCCGTGATGGCCGTCGTTGTGTTGGAGGCGGATGTTTTGGTAATCGAGTTGGGCGAGTTTCTGAGCGGCGGCATCGGCGAGTTCGGGGATTATCTCGACGGAGTGGACGTGTGGGGTGATTTCGGCGAGGACGGCGGTTTGGTATCCGGAGCCGGTGCCGATTTCGAGGACGCGGGAATCGGGGGTGAGGTTGAGGAGTTCCGTCATACGGGCGACGATGAAGGGTTGTGAGACGGTTTGGCCGTGATCGATGGGGAGGGCGGCGTCGGCGTAGGCGCGATTGAGATCGTCGGGCCGGACGAACTCGTGCCGTGGGACGCGGGCCATGGCTTGGAGGACGGTGGGTGAGGAGATGAAGTAGGGGGAGGCGACGAGGGTTTCCAGCATGTGTTGATGTTGAAGGGCAAATGGGTGGGCTGGGACGGGGGGAATCACGGGACAAGGTAAGCGCGGGGGGGTGGGGAGGGCAACGCGGGGTTGCCAGCGGGTGTGGAGTGGCTTTAATAGCGGGGTATGAAAACACAAACCCTCTCTCTGTTGTTCGTATTGGTATTGGCTCCGCTGGTGTCGGCGGAGGTTCGTGTGCCGAGTTTTTTCAGTGATCACATGGTTTTGCAGAGCGGTCAGAAAGTGCCGGTCTGGGGATGGGCGGCGCCTGGGGAGGCGGTGACGGTATCGATTGCGGGTCAGACGAAGAAGGCGAAGGCGGACAAGAAGGGGAATTGGGAGGTCAAGTTGGATGCCCTGGAGAGTTCCGCGGTACCGACGGTGATGCGGGTGAAGGGCGCGGATCGGACGATCACGGTGAGGGATGTGATGGTGGGTGAGGTTTGGATTTGTTCCGGCCAGTCGAACATGCAGTGGCGGGTGTCGCAGGCGATGAATGCGGACGAAGAGATCGCGGCGGCGGATCATCCGGGAATCCGGATGTTTTTGACGGAGTTGCACACGGCGGGGGAGCCGAAGGAGGACACGATCGGACATTGGGCGGTGTGTCATCCGGAATCGGTGGGTGAGTTTTCGGCGGTGGGATATTATTTTGCGCGGGAGTTGCATGAAGAGCTGGGAATGCCGGTGGGGACGATTCGGACGGCTTGGGGCGGGACGCGTTCGGAGGCGTGGACGAGCAAGGACGCGATCGAGGGGGATAAAGCGGCGGGACCGATGGTGGAGGCGTGGGCGAAGTTGCAGGCGTCGTGGGATGCGGACGTGGCGCAGGAGAAGTATGAGGCGGCGTTGGCGAAGTGGGAGGAGCAGATGGAGAAGGTAAAGGCGGCGAATGCGAAATTGCCGGAAGGGGAGGAGAAGCGGCGTTGGCCCCGGCGGCCGGAAGCGCCGGCGGAACCGGTGACGGATCGTCGTCATCCATCGGCGATTTACAACGCGATGATTGCGCCGTTTGCGGGGTATGGGGTGACGGGAGCGATTTGGTATCAGGGGGAATCGAACCGTCAGCGGGCGGAGCAGTATCGGAGCATTTTTCCGACGATGATTGCGGATTGGCGGGATCAGTGGGGGGACGAGTTTTCGTTTTATTTTGTGCAATTGGCGAATTTCCTGGAGGCGTCGACGGAGCCGGGGACGCCGAGTGATTGGGCGGAGTTGCAGGAGGCGCAGCTGATGACCTTGGGTGCGTTGGATGGGGTGGGGATGGCGGTGGCGAATGATATCGGGGCGGCGGATGATATTCATCCGACCAACAAGCAAGAGGTGGGGCGGCGACTGGCGTTGTGGGCCCTGGCGAATGATTATGGGCGCGAGGATGTGGTGCACAGCGGGCCTTTATTCAAGAAGATGCGGGTGAAGAAAGGGCGGGTGATTATTGACTTTGATCATGTGGGGGGTGGATTGGCGATTCGGGACGGGGGCAAGAAGCTGGAGCGATTTGAGATTGCGGGGGCGGACCAGAAATGGCATTGGGCGGATGCGGTGATCAAGGGCAAGCGGGTGATCGTGTCGAGTGCGGAGGTGTCGGAGCCGGTTGCGGTGCGGTATGCGTGGGCGAGCAATCCGGAGGGGGCGAACCTGGTGAACAAGGAGGGGTTGCCGGCGTCGTTGTTTCGGACGGATGATTGGGAGGGGATGACGGACGGGGTGATGGATCCGTTTTCGCCGGCGGCGCAGAGGAGGTAGCGACGCGGAGCGTCGCGTTAGTGGTTCTCGGTTGTTGGTTATTGGGGAAGAATGCGGCGCCGGGGGTGCCGGCAGTGGGGATTAGGATTCATAGGACTACTCCGCGACAGGGGAAGGCAGTCCTCGCTCATGCTCGCACCTACGGGGACAAGTGGGGGAATCAGAACTGGTGGGTGTTAAGGAGGACGAGGGTGCAGGCATCCTGGTGGGGGATACTGTTTTCGTCGAGGGCGGCGGCGAGGTCGGGGGATTCGGTTCCGGGGTTGAAGATAACGCGGGCGGGATTGAGGTCGATGATGTCTTCCGTGAGATCGGCGGAGCGGGCGGGATTTAGGTAGAGGGTGAGGGTGTCGACGGGAGCGGTGATATCGGCGAGGGTGGGGGTGACGGGCGTGGTATCGACTTCGGTGAGGGCGGGGTGGATGGGGATGACGGTATGGCCGTGTTCTTTGAGGAGGCGGACGGCTTTGTATGAGTAGCGATCGGGTTTGTTGCTGGCGCCGAGGACGGCGACGGTTTGGGGATGGGTGGTCATGATTTTCCGTCGATACGTTTTCCCATGCTGATTGTGGCGTCGACGGTGAAGCCGAGTGTTTTGTAGAATTCGATGGCTTGCTGATTGTGGACGCGTATCTGGAGATTTATCTTTGGGCAGCCTTGGGCGAGCAGTTTTTTTTCTGCGGCGTCCATGAGGGCTCGGGCGACGCCTTGATTACGGGAAGGGAGTGCGACTGCGAGGTAATTGATCCAGCCGCGGTGTCCTTCGTAGCCGGCCATTACCGTTCCGATGAGGGTATTGTTATCTATGGCAACGAGGAAATCGCCGGCGCTGTGGGCGACTTTGAGATCGATATCTGATTTTGGGTCGTTCAGTCTGACGACGAGGTCGCACTCGCGCCACAAGGCGATGACATCCTGTGTGTCATCATTGTGGAAGGGGCGGATGACCATTGTGATGCGGCGGGATTACGAACGGAGGTTGGCGAGGAAGGTGGGGTCGGAGTGGGCGATGTCTTCGGCGCGGGTATCGGAGAGGACTTTGCCGTATCGGACGAGGTCGTGTGAGAGCATGATGAGGCGATTTTTGACACGTTCGTCGATGATCTCGCCTTCGGGTTCGACTTCGGTCTTCTCGATCGCGGCGACGCCGTAGGGGAGGGACCAGCCGTAGCATTGTCGGACGGCGGTGCGGAGAGCGTCCATGACGGTGAGGCCTTTTTCGTGGCTGGCGCAGACGTATCCGAAGAGTTTGCCGGTGAATTCGGTCCAGAAGTAATCGAGGAAGTTTTTAATGCCGGCGGAGGGGCCGCCGTGGTAGTCGGGGGTACCGAGGAGGAAAGCGTGGGCATCGTTGACGGGGCCGACGAGTTTTTTGTAGCCCTCGGTATCGCGACCGGTTTGGGGATCGAAGATGGGGAGATCGAATTCGCGGAGGTCGATGTAGGTGACGTTGGCCCCTAGGGATTGGGCGTGTGAATCGACGAAGCGGCACATGGCGGCGGTGGTGGACTTCGCGTGGAGGGAGCTTTGGACGATGAGGAGATTGGTGGATGAGTCGGACATGGGGGTAAGATGAGTGAGGTTGTGGGGGGTGACAAGGGAATGTGTTGGCCAGAGGGCGGAGGTCCCGCCGCGGCGGGTGAACTCCGGTTAGAGGGCTGAATCAAGGCTGGGTTGATATTGGTTGGAACATAGCGGTGCAGGGGGAGTTCTCGCTTTTTCTCGCCCTTGGCGAGCCATGCCAATTTGCCTCCGGGGAAACTTGTGGCCGCGATGCGACCGCGCGTTCGCTCGCACCTACGATGCGCGTATGGAAAAGGTTGCGGGGGTGGGGGAAGGGGGTGAAGATTCGGGTTTCTGGGAGATGCAGATATTAGAGACAATAGCGGAGGTGCGCGGGGCGTTGGCGGGGAAGGAGCGCGTGGTGTTGGTGCCGACGATGGGAGCGATTCATGCGGGGCATGTGGCGTTGATGGAGGAGGCGCGGCGCTTGGCGGGTGGGGAGGGGATCGTGGTGGCGAGTGTGTTTGTGAATCCCACGCAGTTCGGGCCGAAGGAGGATTTCAAGAGTTATCCCCGTGATTTGGAGGGGGATGCGGGGGCTTGTGAGGCGGCGGGGGTGGATGTGGTGTTTGCGCCGCCGGTGGGGGAGATGTATGCGGAGGATGCATCGGTGACGGTGTCGGAGGAGACTTTATCGATGCATTTGTGCGGGCGTTCTCGTCCGGGGCATTTTGCGGGGGTGGCGACGGTGGTGTTGAAGTTGATCAACATTGTGCGGCCGGACGTGGCGGTCTTCGGGAAGAAGGATTACCAGCAGTTGGCGATCATTCGGCGGCTGGTTCGGGATTTGAATTTGGAGGTAGAGATTGTGGGGGTGGAGACGGTGAGGGAGGAAGACGGGTTGGCGATGAGTTCGCGGAACGCGTATTTGACGGCGGAAGAGCGGGCGCAGGCGCCGGTGATGCGGGCGGCCTTGTTATCGGCGGCGCAAGCCGTCAAGGGTGGGGAGGTCGAGTCGAAGGTTTTGGAAGAGATGGTGCGGGAGCGGATTGCGAAGGATGCGCCGTTGGGGAGAGTGGATTACGTGAACGTGGTGGGTGGGGAAGACATGCAGCTGGTGGAGCGCGTGGAGGGGCCGACGGTGATGGCGATGTCGGTTTATTTTGGGAAGAGCCGGTTGATTGATAATATCGAGTTCGACGACGGCAGCGGGTCATGAAGACATATGACTTCATCGTGGTGGGGAGTGGGATTGCGGGGTTGAGTTTTGCGCTGAGGGCGGCGGCGCACGGGACGGTGGCGGTGGTGACGAAGCGTGAGGTGCGGGATTCGAACACGGCGTGGTCCCAGGGGGGCGTGGCGTGTGTGATGAGCGAGGAGGATTCGTTTGATTTGCACGTGGCGGACACCCTGGATGCGGGGGCGGGACTTTGTAAGGAGGATGTGGTGCGGACGGTGATTGAGGAGGGGCCGGCGCGGATGAAGGACTTGATGAAGCTGGGGGTGAAGTTTGATACGCGGGATCGCGGGGACGGTGAGATCGAGTTTGATTTGGGGCGGGAAGGCGGGCATTCGAAGCGGCGGGTGTTGCATCACAAGGATGCGACGGGGGCGGAGATCGAGGAGCACTTGGTGGGAGCGGCGGAGGCGGCGGCGAACATTGAGATATTGGAGCATCACTATGCGGTGAACCTGATTACCACGGGGAAGCTGGGAATGGCGGCGGAGGATCGTTGTATTGGGTTGTATGCGTTGAACCAGGAGACGGGGGAAGTGTTGACCTTGCGATCGGACCGGGTCGTTTTGGCGACGGGGGGGTGTGGGCAAGTGTATTTGTATACGAAGAACCCGGACGTGGCGACGGGGGACGGGGTGGCGATGGCTTGGCGGGCGGGGGCGGTGATTTCGAACATGGAGTTCGTTCAGTTTCATCCCACTTGTTTGTATCAGCCGGAGGCGAAGTCGTTTTTGATTTCCGAAGCCGTGCGCGGGGAGGGCGGTGTCCTGATTGACCGGAACGGGCGGGAATTTATGGATGACTATGATTCGCGGAAGAGTTTGGCGCCGCGGGATATTGTGGCGCGGGCGATCGACCGGGAGTTGAAGAAGACGGGGGCGAAGTGTGTGTATGTGGACATCACGAAAATGGATGAGGAATTTGTGAAAGAGCGATTCCCGACGATTTACCAGACTTGTGTGCGGTATGGGCTGGATATTACGCGTGATCCGATTCCGGTGGTTCCGGCGGCGCATTACATGTGCGGGGGGATTCAGACGAATGTGAACGGGGCGACGAGTTTGCGGGGGTTGTATGCGATTGGGGAAGTGGCGTGCACGGGGTTGCACGGGGCGAATCGGCTGGCGAGCAATTCGTTATTGGAAGGGGCGGTCGTCGGGCATCGGGCGAGCGAGGATATTTTGAAGACTTTGCCGTTGAATGGGAAAGGGGGGCCGCAGCGGTTTAACATTCCGGATTGGACGAGCGGGGATGCCCAGGACATGGATGAGTTGGTGGTGATTTACCACAACTGGGACGAGATTCGGCGTTTGATGTGGGATTACGTGAGTATTGTGCGGACGACGAAGCGTTTGCAGCGGGCGGCGACGCGGCTGCACAATTTGCAGCGGGAGATCCGGGAGTTTTACTGGAAGTATAAGATTACTTCGGACGTGTTGGAGTTGCGGAACCTGGTGGACACGGCGTCGCTGATCGTAGATTCGGCGGCGCGGCGGCATGAGAGCCGGGGGTTGCACTATACTTTGGATTATCCGGAGCAGGATGTAATGGAGGCGGTGGATACGGAGGTGCGGCGGTATTGAGGGAGGGGAGGGAGGAGCGGTGGGAGGTGTTAGGGGGTGAGAGCGTGGTGAGGTTTTTTTGAATATCCAATATCCAACAAGGAACATCCAATGATGAAGTTTTGAGGGGTGTGGAAGTTCTATACTTGGTGCATAAGGACGTTTTGATGGATAGAGTGGGAAAGAATGGTTCGTGAACAGATTCGAAAAGCGTTGATCACGGGGTGTTTTGTTGCCGTCGGATTGCCTTTTTTGGTGTGTGTTGGGCTAGTGACTTATTGTGCGATTGCAGATAATTATTTTGAGGTAGGGAAGCGGTCTGAGTGGTTTATGCCAATGCCACTCAATCTGCTTGCCATCTTTCTTTGGGTATTTGGATTTTCAGTTCCGGTGGGAATGGTCGTTGGGGCGGGGAGATTTTTGTGGATGAGGGTTCGAGTGGATCGTGGGGAATAGGGAGGGAGTTAGGGGCGGGCGGGCGTGGTGAGGTTTTTTTGCAGTGCACAGAGAACAAGGAATGATGAAGTTCTGGAGGGGGGAGGAAGGCAGCGCGGTCGGGTGCCCGCGCCTCCAGAACCTGTGGAGGAGGGGGGTTACTCCTCTTCGGGGTCTTCGAAGGAGGTGGGGGTGTTTTGGAAGTCGGGGAGGTGGAGGATTCTTAGGAGTTCGGCGGTGGCGGGGGCGGAGAAGGGGACGCTGGGGATGCCGGGGGTTTCGGAGAGTTCGCCGAGGTGTTCGAGGCCTCGGGTGAGGAGGAGTTCCTGCCAGGGGTCGATGTATTTTTCTTTGATTTCGAGGAGGGCGTCCTCGTCGCCTTGGTGGATACGATACCAGGCTTCGATAAAGGGGCCCATGAGCCAGGAGGAGATTTGGTTTTCGCCGGGGGAGCCGGGTTCGCTGAGGCGGAGGCCTTCGGGGGTGAGGAGTCGGTCTTCGAGGGCTTGGACGATGAGGCTGGCGCGGGCTTCGTCGAGGATGGGGAAGGGGAGGCCTCCGATGGCGAGGATTTGGCGGGCTTTGAGGGTGGGATCGATTTCGTTGCCGGCTCCGATGGTGTCGTAGAGATATCCATTTTCTTCGCACCAGAAGTTTCGGGAGAAGGCGTGGAGCGCATTCTGGTGGGGCATGTGCCATTCGGGATCCTGGTGGGCGGCGATGGCGAGGGCGTTTACCCAAAGCGCTTGCGTGGCGACGTTGAAGACGGCTGGAGGGGCGGAATGGTTTGTGGCGAGGGACGGGGCGGAGCAGAGGAGGCCTTCGTCATTGACGGCCATGCCCTGGGTGGCGCCGTTGAGGAGTTTGGTGACGGAATTGGAGATGGTTTTCTGAAGGCGATCGATGAAGTCGGATTCGGGGGTGCGGTTTTGGGTTTCGCAGGCGCGGGTGTATTCGTGGGCGGCGACGATGAACCAGAGGGTGGGATCGGGAGAATCGAACTCCATGATTTGGCGGTCGAAGTGTTCGCCGTAGTCGGTAGGGAGGAGGCCGTCTGAGAAGTCGGCGAGAGCGCCTTCGAGGACATTCTCCGCGAGTTGGATTCGGCCTGGGCTGAGGCAGATGCCGCGCATGGCGATGAGGCTGTCGGTGGTGGCGCGAGTGCTGTGCGGATAGCCCGGCATGATGTGTATCGTTTCGTCGCTTGCGCGGGTGACGACATAGGCATCGGTGGTGCGTTCGACTTCGCTGCGGAACATGCTGCGTCGCATGGTTTCGGCATTGCGAAGGCGTTTCGCGGTGGCTTGGGGTTCGCTGAGTGAGATATTATTTGGGGAGAGGGCGAAATCCGGTGCGACGATGAAGGTGGCGCGCGCGGAGCCGAGTTCCCAGGTGAAGGTGCCGGGTGAGGCGAGGTCTTCGGTGGCGGTGCTGAAGGTGGTGCTGAAGTCTTCGTTGTATCCGAATGCGGGATGCCATTTGGGATCGGGTTCAAACTCGGCTTCGGTGATCATGGCGATACCGGGGACGTCTTCGTATGGGCGCATGAGGTGATTGCGCTGGATGACATCGACGTCGAAGTTAAAGCGTTGGTTTTTCTTTTGGACTTGTCCGATGCGGCGGGCGGAGACGAGGGGCCGGATTTTGAGTTTGAAACCGGGGGCGGGTTCGGAGAGGCGCCAGGAGAACACGAAGACGGGCATGCCGCGGCGGATAAAGAGTTCCTGTTCGAGGTTGAGGTTTCGGTCGAGGGCGAAGTTCCAAGTGGGCCAGGGTTTGGATTTGAAGGATTGGATGGCGTCGACGGCGTTTGGTTTGATGATACCGGAGCCGAAGGCGTGGCTGCTGAGGGGGATTTCGCGGGAGCGAGGGGTGACGACGCGGATATCGAGAGTATTGATGAGGACGAAGCGGTCGTAGGGCGGGCGGCGGGCGGCGACGACGAGGCCATGGGAGCGGTGGTGAAGGATGCCGGAGACGGTGGTGCTGGCGTATCCGCCGAGGCCGTCGGTTTCGAGCCACGAGGCTTCGGGATCGAGGGGCGGGCTGAAGCTGCGCGAGAGGGGATCGGGCAGGCGCGCGGAGGGGGCGGGGCGTTCTTTGGTCTTAATAGTCGACGATGCCATGGACGGGGAGATCGGCGGGGAGTTTTTCGCGGCCGTTCAGGAAGGCGAGTTCGATGAGGAAGGAGGCGGCGACGAGATTGCCGCCGAGGTGGTGGATGAGTTCCACGGCGGCGGCGGCGGTTCCGCCGGTGGCGAGGAGGTCATCGACGAGGAGGACATTCTCTCCGTGGGCGATGGCATCGGTATGGATTTCGATTTCGGCTTCGCCGTATTCGAGGGCGTATTTGGTGCTGTGGGTTTCGTAGGGGAGTTTGCCTGCTTTGCGGAGGGGGACGAACCCGGCGTTGAGGCGTTCAGCGACGGCGGCGCCGAAGATGAATCCGCGGGCGTCGATGCCGACGACTTTGTCGATGTGGTGGGCGCCGGCGGTGTCGGCGAGGAGTGTGATGGAGAGGGAGAGGAGTTGTGGTTCGGCGAGGACGGGGGTGATGTCCTTGAAGACGATGCCGGGTTTGGGGAAGTCGGGGATATCGCGGATGGCGTCGTGGATGGGTTGCGGGTCGTTCATGTGTAGGGGAGGTATAGCGGGTGGGGGGGGAGATGGGAATCATGAATATTGAATGGGGATTTTTGAATGATGAAGTAAAGGCAGGTGGGAAGGAGGGGTGGGTTGCAAAACGGGGGTGGGGACGCTAGTTTTGGGGCCGCCGGGGCGTTTAAGGGAAGGTAGGAATGGCGGGCGAAGTTATGGATCGGTTGTTTTTGATATTGTCGACGGTTTGTTTCCTGGGGGGGTTTCTGTATGTGGTGGCGGGGATACGGTCAGGGGCGTATCGGCCGTCGCGAGTGAACCTGACGATCATGGGGTTGGGGTTCGTGTTCCAGTGTGTGTATTTGTGGCAGTTGGGGCAGTTGCGGGGGCGGTGTCCCATCACGAACGGGTTTGACCTGTTGATTTTTGTGAGCTGGTCGATGGTGTTGTTTTATTTTTTATTGGGTCCGCCGTTTCGGGTGTCGTTGTTGGGGGTGTTTACGGCGCCGATGGTTTTTTTGTTTCAGGTGGGGGCATTGTTGATATCGGGCGGGAAGTTGGAGGCGACGCCGTTGGCGGAGCGGGGGAAGCTTGATCCGTGGCTGGAGACGCATGCGGCGCTGTCGTTGATGGGGTATGGCGCGTTTGCCTTGGCGTGTGTGGCGGGGGTGATGTATTTGGTGCAGGACCGGCAGTTGAAGCGGCAGCAGCTTTCCAATTTGTTCTACAGTTTGCCGCCGATCACGGCTTTGGGGAGGACCGTGTTTCGGTTGTTGGTGATCGGGTTTGTCTTATTGACGGCGGGGATTGGTTCGGCGTTTTTGATGAAGGACCGGCCGGACGTGGTGCATTTGTTGCCGACGGTGGCGGTGTGGGTGGTGTATGGGGTATTGGTGGGGTGGCAGTTGGTTCGGGGGATGGGGGCGCGTAAGCTGGCGTTGGTTTCGGCGTGGGCGTTTGTGTTGCCGGTATTGACATTATTGCTCCTTCACTGAAGAAAAATGGGACTGGTTTGTTTAGGAGTGAATCATAAGACGGCGCCTGTGGAGGTGCGGGAGCGATTTGCGTTTTCGAAGAGCGCCTTGGAGGCGGCCTTGCAAGAGGTGGCGGGGGGCGAGGGGATTGACGAGACGGTGGTATTATCGACGTGCAATCGGGTGGAGGTGTACGCGGTGTGTGAGTCGAGTGATGCGGGCTTGGCGCACTTGGAGGGGTATTTGCGGGATCATTTTGGGGTGGAGAAGGGGGAGGTGGATTTGTTTTACCGGTTGCGGGACGGGGAGACGGCGCGGCATTTGTTCCGGGTGGCGAGCGGTTTGGATTCGATGGTATTGGGGGAGACGGAGATTTTCGGGCAAGTGAAGAAGGCATATGCGGCGGCGCATGGGGCGGGGGTGACGTCGCGGTTATTGAACAAGTTGTTTCAGCACAGCTTCAAAGTGGGGAAGGCGGTGCGGAGTTCCACGCATATTGCGCGGGGGGCGACGTCGGTGGGATCGGTGGCGGTGGACTTGGCGGAGAAGATTTTCGGGGATTTAGGGAAGTGCCAGGTGATGGTTTTGGGTGCGGGAGACATGAGTCGGCGGACGGCGCAGAGTTTGATGTCGCGCGGGGCGAAGAGCATCATTGTTTCGAATCGTTCGTATGACAAAGCGGAGGAGTTGGCGGTGGAGATGGGGGGTGAGGCGATTCGTTTTGATGATTGGGCGATGGCGATTCCGAAGGTGGACATTGTGATTTCGTCGACGGGGGCGCCGCATACGGTGATTCATCCGGACGATGTGCAGGCGGCGATGCGGCGTCGGCGAGGGCGTCCTTTGTTTGTGATTGATATCGCGGTGCCGCGGGACGTGGAGGCGGGGGTGAACGAATTGGAGAACGTGTATTTGTATGACATTGATGCCTTGGAGGCGATTGCGGCGGAGGGGCGTCGGGAGCGGGAGGCGCAGATCAAGGTTTGTGATGCGATGATCGAGGAGCACATGGGGGAGATGGATGTGCCGGGGTTGGGTAGTGGGGGTGAGGGGCGGGGGCGTGAAGAAATGGGGGGCGAGTATCGGGCGGCGCATGAGTGAGGCTGAGGGAAGAGAGGGCGGGGGGTCGTCCTTGGTGATCGGGACGCGTGGGAGCGATTTGGCGTTGGTGCAGGCGGATGCGGTGCAGGCGGCGTTGGAGGGGTGTGAGGCCGTGGGGCGCCGGGTGGAACGGCGGATTATCAAGACCACGGGGGACAAGCGGCAGGACATCAAGTTGAGTGATGCGGGTGGCGATGTTGTGGACAAGGGGGTGTTTACCAAGGAATTGGAGGAGGCGTTGTTGGCGGGGGAGGTGGATGCGGCGGTGCATAGTTTGAAGGATGTGCCGACGGAGATGGATGCGGCGTTTGTGATTGCGGGGGTGTTGCCGCGAGCGGCGGTGGAGGATGTTCTGTTGATGCGGGAGGGGCGGGCGTTGGGGGAATTGCGGGAAGGGGCGGTTGTGGCGACGAGCAGTTTGCGGCGGTTGCGGCAGTTGAAGTTTTTGCGGCCAGACTTGGAAGTGGTGGAGATTCGGGGGAATGTGCCAACGCGGATACGGAAGATGACGGGGGGTGAGTTTGGGTATGATGCGATCATGTTGGCGCGGGCGGGATTGGAGCGATTAGGGTATGCGGGGTTGGCGGCGGGGGAATTGGAGTTTGAGGGGGAGCGGATCGGCGTGGAGGTGATGGATGCGGGGACGTTTTTGCCGGCGGCGGGCCAGGGGATCGTGGGAATCCAGACGCGGGCGGATGATGGGGACACGTGTGGGGCGGTGGGGGCGATCAGTCACGAGGGGGCGATGGTGCAGGCTCGGGGGGAGCGGGCGTTTTTGGCGTTGTTGCAAGCGGGTTGTCAGACGCCGGTGGGGGTGCATAGTTGTGTGGCCGACGGCCGGCTGACGATGCGGGCGCGGGTATTTGACGAGGCGGATGCCGACGGAAGCGCGGGGACGCCGCCCCGGGCGGGTGAAGCCAGTGGAGACGTGGCGGAACCGGAAGTGGTGGCGGCGCAATTGATGGAGAATTTGGAAGAAGAATGACGGAGAAAGCGGGGATTTGTTATTTGGTGGGGGCGGGTCCGGGTGACCCGGGGATGGTGACCTTGCGGGCGAAGGAGTGCATCGAGTTGGCGGATGTGGTGGTGTATGATTACTTGTCGAATCCGCAGTTTTTGTCGTGGGCGCGGCCGGAGGCGGAATTGATTTACGTGGGGAAGAAGGCGAAGGATCATACTTTGTCGCAGGAGGGGATCAATGCGTTGATTGTTGAGAAGGCGAAGGAAGGGAAAGTGGTGACGCGGTTGAAAGGGGGAGACCCGATGATCTTTGGTCGTGGGGGTGAGGAAGGGGAGGAGTTGGAAGCGGCGGGGGTGGCGTTTGAGATAGTGCCGGGGATCAGTTCGGCGATTGCGGGTCCGGCGTATGCGGGGATACCGGTGACGCATCGGGCGCACAACTCGCAGCTGACGATATTGACGGGGCACGAGGATCCGACGAAGGGGGAGTCGTCGATCGATTATGGCAAGATTGCGCAGGCGGACGGGGTGAAAGTCATGTTGATGGGGGTGCAGCGGCTGGAGAGTATTACGGGGGCGTTGATGGAGCATGGGGCGGACGCGGCGATGCCGGTGGCATTGGTGCGGTGGGCGACGACGGGGCGGCAGGAGACTTTGACGGGTGAGTTGGGGACGATTGCGGCGTTGGTGAAGGAGAAGGGTTTCAAGGCGCCGGCGGTGGCGGTGTTTGGCGATGTGGTGGGGTTACGGGACAAGCTGAACTGGTTTGAGACGCGGCCGTTGTTTGGGAAGCGGATTGTGGTGACGCGGACGCGGAAGCAAGCGGGTGTTTTGAGCAAGCAGTTGCGGGATTTGGGGGCGGACGTGTATGAACTGCCGACGATTCGGATTGAGCCGCCGGTGGATGAGAAGGCATTTGAGGAGATGGTGGAAGATGCGCACACTTATGACTGGTTGATCTTTACGAGTCCGAACGGGGTGGAATCGTTTTTTGAGCGTTTTTACGAGAAGTTTGGGGATGCGCGCGAGCTTGGCGGGGTGCGGATTGCGGCGATGGGACCGGGAACGGCGGCGAAGATACGGGCGTATCGATTTGGGGTGGATTTGATACCGGAGGTTTTTGTGGCGGAGGGATTGGTGGAAGCCTTCGACGAGGAGGTGGGGTCCGTGGACAATTTAAAGATGATGTGGGTAAAGGCGGAGTCGACGCGGGATGTGATTTCGAAGGCTTTGGTGGCGAAGGGGGTGATTTTGGATGAGGCGGTGGCGTATCGGACGGTTCCGGAGACGGAGGATGTGACGGGTGGGATTGCGCGGTTCCGGGAGGAGGGGGCGGATTTGATTACGTTTACGAGTTCTTCGACCGTGGAGTGTTTTTTGGAGTTGGAGCTGCCGTTACCGGAGGAGTTGAAGATTGCGAGTATCGGGCCGATTACGTCGAAGACCTTGGAGGCGAAGGGGCTTTATGTGGATGTGGAGGCGGAGCGGCATGATATTCCGGGGTTGGTGAGTGCGGTTGAGGAGTTTTTGAACCGCGAATAGGCACGAAGTGGCACGAATTTGAATCCGCCTGATCGGCGGATGACTGAGGGGAGGCAGCGCGGGGGAGGCAGCGCGGTCGGGTGGCCGCGCCTCCAGATCTGGGGTGAGGGGGAAATGGGGGCAAAGAAAAAGCGCCCTGGGTTAGGGGGCGCTTCTTAAAAGGTCGAAAGGGTTGTTCCTTTTTATTGGGGAATTAGGCGGCCGTTATCGTGTTGGGTTACGAGGGCCGGGGTCTTCTTCCTTGCCTTTGGGGGGATTGAGGGTAAAGCGGAACTTGTAGCGGGCGCGTTTTGCTTTGGCGCGGGCTTTGCGTTTGGTGCGCTGGGTGGGTGTTTCGAAAGCGCGGAGGCGACGAACTTCCTCGAGGATTCCTTCGGACTCGAGTTTGTTTTTGAGGCGTTTGAGGGCGCGGTCTACGGATTCGCCTTTTTTGATACTGACTTCGGGCATTCTCTTATTTGGTCTGATGTTGAGGGATTTCCTCGCGGGGCGGTAATTTAGGGGGGGGCCACCCGTGCGTCAAATGTTTTTGGGGATGGCTCGGGAGTGCTTGGGGGGGCTGGGCGGGGTAGTCCTCGCTTTGCTCTTCGAGCTCCGCTGCGGAGGCTCGTTGGGGACAACGAGCCGCACCTTCGATTTTTGGGCGGACGGGAGGTTTTGGGATGGTCGTTGTGCGCCCTCGGCGAGGGCGCGCTACCGCTCGTGGAAGACGGGAACGCGATCAGCCTTGGCCGCCGACGGGTTTGACGGAGGCCTGTTCGGCGTCGAGGACTTCTCGGCGGAGGTTGAGTTTCCTTGTTTTGGCCCACCAGAGGACGATGGGGGCGGCGATGAAGATGGAGGAGTAGGTTCCGGCGAGGACGCCGATGATGATGGTGAAGGCGAAGCTTTTGAGGGCGGGGCCGCCGAAGAAGAAGAGGCTGCCGACGACGATCAAGGTGGTGATACTGGTGAGCAAGGTGCGGCCCAGGGTTTCGTTGAGGCAGAGGTTCATGACATCGATGACGTTTCCTCGTTTGGATTTGAGGCCTTCGCGGATGCGGTCGAAGACGACGATCGTGTCGTTGATGGAGTAACCGGCGATGGTGAGGAGGGCGCCGATGAGGATGAGGGAGACTTCGTATCCGGCGAGGACGACGATGCCGACGGTGATGATGATGTCGTGGGCGAGCGCGACGATGGCGCCGATGGCGAAGGCAATTTCGAAGCGGATGGCGACGTATCCGAAAATGAGGAGGAGGCCGATGGCGAGGGCCTTGATGGATGAGTTGAGCATTTCGCCGCCGATGACAGGGCCGATGGAGTCGGTTTCGGCGTCTGGGAAGGTGCGATTGAGGTCTTTTTCGAGTTCCGCGAGGATGATGTCGCCGGTTTCGAAGGGGGAGCGAATTTGGATATACTCGCCTTGCCCCGTCGCCGTCATTGTTTGGATGGAATACTCTCCAGGTAGATCGAGATCCACGAGGGCATCGTCGAGCGTTTCTTCGGGAATCGATTCGTTAACTTTGAGGACGACGAGGTCGCCGCCTGTAAAGTCGACACTGAGCGCCCGATCTTGTCGCATGCCTAGGAGGACGAGGGCGGCGGCGACGACGACGAGGGACATCATCATGGCGATGCGTCGTTTGCCGAGGAAGTTAATGCCCTGGGGATGGATGAGGCTCCAGAGTTTGATCTTTTTGAGGAGGCCGGAGGCGGTGGCCCAGCCGAAGCAGACTCGGGTGACGAGGAGGGAGGAGAAGAGGGAGGCGATGATCCCGATCATGAGGGTCACGGCGAAGCCGCGAACCGTGCCGCTCGCGAACTGGAAGAGGGCGAAGGCGGCGAGGAGGGTGGTGATATTGGCATCGAAGATCGCGGAGAAAGCCTTGGCGTATGCCGCATCGATGGCGGCGGGCAGCGATTTTCCGCTGCGTAGTTCTTCCCGTAATCGTTCGTAGATGAGGACATTGGCATCGATGGCGATGCCGATGGTGAGGATGATCCCGGCGATGCCGGGGAGGGTGAGGGTGAACTGGAAGATGGCGATGGCGCCGAAGAGGAGCGCGATATTGACGGCGAGGCCGAAGAGGGCGACGAAGCCGGCGAATTTGTAGTAGAGAACTACGAAGAGAAGGGTGGCGGCGAGCCCGGCAAGGCCGGCGTAGAGGCCTTGCTGGATGGTGGCTTTACCCATGGAGGGGGAGACTTGGAAGGAGTTGAGTATCTCGAGGGGTTGATCGAGCGGGTTTTCGAGGGCGGAGGCGAGGGAGCGCGCGCTTTCCACGGTCATGCTGCCGCCGGAGATGCGGCATCCGCCGGCGATGGCTTGGCGAACGGTGGGGGCGGAAATGACCTCGTCGTCCATGACGATGGCGAGGCGGCGGCTGAAACCGGTTTGGGGATTGAATTCGTCGCCGAGTTCCTTGGTGAGATTGTAGAATTGTTCTTCTCCTTCGGAGGTGAAGGAGAGGTTGACCTCCCAGCCTTCGTCGCCGAAGCGGGCGCCGGCGCGGGTGACGAGGGAGCCGGCCATTTCCGGCGTGATGCTGACGAGGACTTTTGACCCAGGGTAGGCGCTGTTTTCTTTGACGACGAAGCCGGGTTCGATGTGCTGGCCGGCTTCGATGAGAGGGATGAGCTGTTCGGACTGAGGATGGACGACGGAGAAATGGAGTTCGGCGGTTTGTTCTAGGATGGTGCGGATTTTATCGACTTCTTCCTGAGAGACCCCGGGCATTTGGACCATGATGCGGTCATTGGCGGCGCCGTAGGGGGCGATGAGCATGTCCTGGGTTCCGAAGGCGTTGAGGCGATTGGTGAGAACCTTGATGGCTTGGTCCTGGGCGTCTTTGCTGACGGGTTCACCGTTCGTCTTCTCCTGGATTTCGAGGATGAAAGCGACGCCGCCTGCAAGATCGATTCCCTTTTTGATCCTCTCTCCCGGCGGATTGATGGCGTAGAGGCAGAGGCCGGTGAGGAGGACGGCGAGGAGAGTGCCGACGGCACGCTTGCGATTGGCGATATCGGTGGCGAAATACCAGATAAAGAGCGCGAGGATGGCGAGGCCGAGAAAGAAGGTAAAGAAAGCCATGGGAGGAGCTGATCGGAGATCAGCAATTAGGAATTAATAATTAGGAATTAGGAATTGGAGATTGGGAAGGCCCTAGTCTTTGGCGTCGGAGGCTTCTTCCTTGTTGTCGGAATCCGAGTCGTCGGATTGGGAGGCTTTGGGGACGACGGTGGCGACGGCGGGTTTGTCCATTTCGATTTTCACGTTATCGGCGACCTTCAGGATAATGGTGGTTTCCTTGATGTTGGTGACCAAGCCGTGGATACCGCCGGTGGTGATGACTCTGTCGCCGGTTTTGAGGGCGGCGATTTGGGCCTGGAGTTGTTTTTGGCGTTGGCGCTGGGGGCGGATGGTGAGGAAATACATCATGACGAACATGAGCACCATGAAGATGAGGAGCTGGCCGCCGCCTCCGCCGCCCTTGGGAGCCGCTCCGCCGCCGTCTTGGGCGAGAATGATGAAATTCGATAAGTCGTTGAGGGTCATGTCGTTGATTTTGTGTTATATCGGGCAATGAAGTCCGCTTTGAAGGCGGCAAAAGAGCCGTCTTTAATAGCACGGTTGGCCAGCTCCATCAAGCGGAGATAGAAATGGAGGTTATGGAGGGTGAGGAGCCTGAGACCGAGGATTTCCTCGGATTTGATGAGGTGGCGGATGTAGGCGCGGGAGAAGCCCTCGAGGGCGGGCGGGGAATCGTCGGTGAGAGGGCGGGTATCGTGTTCGAACTGGGCATTTTTGAGGTTGAGGGGTCCGTCGGCGGTGTAGGCGGTGCCGTTGCGGGCGACGCGGGTGGGGAGGACGCAGTCGAACATATCGATGCCGCGGGCGATGAGTTCGAGAAGTTGCGGGGGTTGACCGAGGCCCATGGCGTATCGGGGCTTGTTCTCGGGGAGATGGGGGACGGCGGCTTCGGTGGCGGCGTAGAGTTCGGGATCGGGTTCTCCGACGGAGAGACCGCCAACGGCGTATCCGGGGAAGTCGAGGTCGACGAGGTGTTTCGCGGCGCGTTCGCGGAGGTCGGGGTAAGACGAGCCCTGAACGATGGGAAAGTGGAGTTGGTTTGGGTTGGGATTGTCGTCGATCCATTTCCGGGAGCGATCGGCCCAGCGGAGGGTGAGGTCGAGGCTTTTGGCGGCGGCGTCTTTTTCGCAGGGCCAGGGGGGACATTCGTCGAGGAGCATGGCGATGTCCGAGCCGATGGTCCTTTGGATTTCGAGCGCGCTTTCGGGGCTGAGGAAGAGCGGTTTGCCGTCGAGGTGGCTTTGGAATGCGACGCCGTCCTCGGTGATTTTGCGGAGTTTGGCGAGAGAGAAGACTTGGTAACCGCCGGAATCGGTGAGGATGGGTTTATTCCAGTTGGCGAATTGATGGAGGCCGCCGACGGATTTCATCACGTCCATGCCGGGGCGGATGAAGAGGTGGTAGGTGTTACCGAGAATGATTTGGGCGCCGAGGGCGTGGAGTTCGTCGGGGTGGACGGCTTTGACGGATCCCTGAGTGCCGACGGGCATGAAGACGGGGGTTTCGATCTGGCCGTGGGCGGTGGTGAGGGTGCCGGTGCGGGCGGAGGTGGAAGGGTCGGTGGCGGAAACTGCGAACATTCTGATCGAATTAGGAATTAATAATTAGGAATTAGGAATTCTTTTGTTTGAGGGTTTTGATGATGGAGCCGGTGAGTTTTAGAAGTTCCTCGCAATCGGAGATAAGGGACTTGGCCTGAAGGGGGGTGATGATCTCCGCGTCCCTCAAGAGGCGGAGCCAGTAGAGGGTCTCGCGAGCTTCTTTGTATGCGATGCCCATTTTGGCCTTAAAATCTTTCTCGGATTGGCCGCCGATGGCTTCTTCGATATTGGCTCCAATTGAGGTGCCGGAGCAAAGTAATTGTTTTGAGAGGATAAATTCGTTTTCGTTTGCGTTGAGGTGGCGTTGAAGATTTACGATTCGTAGCGCGAAGGCGTAAGATTTTTCACGCACTGGATTGTCTAACTTCATTCTTCGTACGATTGTGAGAATTTTAGAAGCGCCAGGCGCCGGATTGGGTGGATTGGGCGTTTTTTTCCAGGGATTTGAGGTGGGATTTGAATTTTTCTTTTGGGGTGCCGTCGGGGAGGTCGTGGGGCATGGTGTAGATGCGGGCGAGGCCGTTGCGGACGAGGATTTCGGAGAGGTATTCGAATTGGTCGGGTTGGGTTTCGACGAGGACGAAGGCGTGATTGCGATAGGATTGCATGACCTTTTCCCATCGGGTGAGGATGACAAAGGGATGAGATTCGAGAAGGTCGAGGGTGAAGGCTTTGGCTTCTTTGCCGATGGTGATGGTTTGATCGGAGGTGAGGTCGTCGAAGTATTCGGCCTGGTAGCGGAGGCGGTCGGGGTATCGGTCGGAGGTTTCGGGGGTATCGACGAAGTAGAGGCGGAAGGTTTCTTCGTCGCCGTTTGGCAGGCGGACTTTGAAGCTATCGCCGTCATTTCCGCCGCTGTTGATGAGGGTGGTGTTGGAGAGGGATTCGAAGCGGGAGTCGGTGATGGCGGGGAGATCGCCACTGGGGGTGGGGGAAGGGTTTGGGGAGATGAAGTGTTTATTGATATACCAGGCGGCGGCGAAGAGGATGACGAGGACGACGAGGGACGTTTTTTTGGGTTGGGACGGGTGGCGGGCCATGATGGCGGGTATTGAAGCATTGGGTGGGAGGGGGCACAATGGAATGATGGAAGAAGGGACGAATGTTCGGTTTGGCGACGATGGGGAGGTGGATTGGGATGGGGCGTATGTGGCCGGGGAGATCCCTTGGGACAAGGGGGAAGCGGCTCCGCCGTTGGTGGCGCATTTGGAGGGGAACGAGGTGGGGGGGCGGGTGTTGGTGCCGGGGTGTGGGTTGGGGCACGACGTGCGGGTATTAGCGGGGCAGGGGGCGGCGGAAGTGGTGGGATTGGATGTGTCGGCGACGGCGGTGAAGATGGCGGACGCGGTGGGGAAATCCGGGACCGAGAGGTATGTGTTAGGAGATTTGTTTGATTTGGAGGAGGGGATGCGCGGGTATTTTGATTGGGTGTTTGAGCATACTTGTTTTTGCGCGATCGATCCGTCTATGCGGAACGCGTACGTGGAGGCGGTGCATGAGGCCTTGAAGCCGGGAGGGAAGATACTGGGAGTGTTTTTTTTGGATCCGTATGACGAGGAGCATCAACCGGGGCAGGGGCCGCCTCATGGGGCGACGGTGGAGGAGATTGAGGGGTTATTTGGGGAACGGTTTGAACTCTTGGAGAGCTGGGTGCCGGGGGCGGCTTATGAGGGGCGGGCGGGGTTGGAGTGGGGGGCGGTCTTCCGGAGGAAGAATTAGGAATTAACAATTAGGAATTAGGGATTGGGAATTGGGAGAGCAGCTTTGCGAGATTTATACGCGGAAGCGAACCAAATTGGTTGATTTGCGACGGCGTATTAAGCTTTTCGTGGGGTCCTTCGAGTCGCTTCGCTCGCTTCCTCCGTCGCTCTTCGAGCTATGGAGGACACGCAGGATGACGCGGTGTTTGGGCGGCGGTGTCTGTTGGGAGGAGCGGTGGTCTACCTTAGGCCGGTGACGGGGGCGGCGTAGCCGGTCATCTCGAGGTATCCTTTGCCGGTGGCGGAGCCTGACACCGTGATGGCACCTTCCCAGTAGGCGATACCTGGGAAAGTGAGTTCCTGTTTTTCGAGCGCTGACGTGACGGATAGATCAAGGTTTTGGGAAGGGATGGTGATTTTCCATTGAGTGGGGTATACGGCGTCGGTGTCGGGGCTTCGCCAGGTGGCAATGGGGGAGAGAGTGAAGTCGTCCTTGTTGAGGGGGGTGGTCGTGCCGTCGGGGGCGATGAGGGTGCCGGAGGCGTGGTCGGGAGAGCCGTCGGGGCGACGGACTTGGAAGAGCATGAGGTTTCGGTCGTCGTCGAGTTGGAGGGCGAACCAGTCCCAGCCGACTTGGCTTTCGGTGAGCGCCGAGGTGGACCATTCGCGGTCGAACCAGGAATTGCCGATGACGGGTATGGTTTTGTCAGAGAGGGTCAAGGTGCCTTCGCTTTGGAGGCGCGGGTGGGTGAAGTAGTGGGAGGCGTTGGTGGGATCGGCGGACTTGGGACTGATGCCGTCTTTGCCGTGGAAGATTTTCGGGAGCGTTGGGGTGAGGTGGAGATCGAGGGCGAAGTCGGGGGCGGCGGCTTTGAGGGTGAAGGATTCGTCGGGGTTGAGGGTGAGGGACCAGTCGTCGATGCAGGCGAGGGTGGGATCGCCGGGAGGGCCGAATGATGCTTCGTCGAAGGCATTGCGTGTGAGTTTTTGGTCGTGATGAAATTTTCCGTCGTCGATTTCGGTGACGGCGAAGTGGGCGAAGGCGATGTGATCGGGGACGAAGCGCGAGGTGACGGGTTCGCGTTGGTTTGGGGGGCGCATGCCCTGGCGGAAGAAGGTGAGTTGGTATCCGAATTGTTGATTCGTGTCGGGGTTCGTGAGATTACCGGTGAAATACCACCATTCGGTTTTGAAGTTCGGGTGGGAGTGGTGGTCGGCGGGGAAGGTGTATTGGTAGCCGGGTTGGGCGGATTGCCATTCGGCGGGGGAATGGGTGAGGAGGAGGAGGAGGGAGATTAGGAGGATGTGGGTGAGGCGGGGCATTTGGGGATGGGGTGTTTTGGGTGGGGGGCAGAAGAAGAAGAAGAAGAAGAAGTAGAAGTAGAAAAAGAAGCCGAGATATTATTCGGTGCGGAGGGATTGGGCGAGGGGGAGTTTGGTGGCTTGATTGGCGGGGAAGAGGGCGGCGCCGAGGGCGGTGAGGATGACCCAGAGGGGGGTATAGAGGAGGAGTTTGACCGGGATTTCGAAGCGGATGGTCCAGCCGAAGAAGGCTTTATTGACGACCCAGGTGAGGACCATGGCCATGGCGAGGCCGCAGAGGATGCCGATGAGCGAGGCGAAGAACCCGATGAGAGCGGCTTCGGTGAGGGTGGTGGCGGCGATTTGGCGTCGGCCGGCCCCGAGGGAGCGCCAGACGGCGATATCGCGGCGGCGTTCCATGACGAGGGTCGTGAGGGAGAGCACGATGCCGATGGCGGCGACGACGATGGCGATGGTGCGAAGGACGAACGTGATGGCGAAGGTTTGGTTGAAGACCTCGAAGACGCGATCGCGGAGCGCACGGTTGGAGAAGATGGCGAGTTCGTTATTGGGACTGGATTGGGTGCGGAGTTGGGATTCGATTTGCGGGATATCGTCGGGGTTGTCGAGGTAGAGGGCGACGGAGTGGACGCGGGGGTCGTTCCAGTGGCGATCGAAGTTTTCGCGCGTCATCATGAGGCGGCCGCGGTCGTCGAGGTAATCGTAGGCGATGCCGGCGACTGTGAAGTCGACGGGGCCATTTGGGGTGGGAAGGGTGAGTGTGTCGTTTGGTTTGATGTTCGACTTGGTGGCGAGGGGTTCGGTGACGATGAGGTGGAGGGGGGTCTGGTATTGGGTGCGTTTGGTTTCGTTGTTGCCGCCGATGAAATCGAGGGTTTGGAATTTGGAGCCTGAGGCGTCGACGACGGCGAGGACGTATTCGTTTTGGTCGTCGAGGATGAGGGGGAGTTCGCGGTAGGTATCGATACCGGAGACATTGGGGAGTTGGGCGATAACGGGGGTGAGAGAATCGGGGATCAAGGCTTTGAGACCGAGAGTTTGGTTGGCGGCAGGGCCAACGTAGATATCGGCGATCATGGTTTGGTTGACCCATGCGGCGACGGTATTGCGGAAGGATGAGACCATGACGGACACCCCGATCATCATGGCGATGGCGGCCATGAGGGCGGCGACGGTGGGGCCGTTGCGATGGAGGGAGCGGGTGAAATTTTCGGTGGCGACGCGGGTGAGGAGGGGGAGGCGGAGGCGGTGGAGAGCGATGCCCAGCATTTTTCCGCCGAGACGGCAGAAGGAGGGGACGAGGAGGGAGAAGGCGGTGATGACGAGGAAGCATGAGAGGAAGGAGCGGGCGGGCGGGCCGGATTGGAGGGCTTGGTAAGAGGACCAGACGGCGAGGGCGGCGCAGGCGAGGCCGGCGAGGGCGAGGCGCGGGGTATGGGTTTGGGTGCGTTGGACGAGGCTACCGGGGTGGAGAACCTGGACCGTGTTGGTGCGGGCGGCTTCGAGGGCGGGAAGCCAGGCACCGGCGAGGGTGGCGAAGAGGCCGAAGATGGCGGCGGTGAGGATATGGATGGGGGGGATGACCGCGTCGCCGGCGGCGATGAGGATGTAGAGATTGGATACGGTTTGGGTGACTTGGCCGAGGATGGCGGAGCCGAGGAGGATGCCACCGGGGATGCCGATGGCGATTCCGATGAGGCCGACGGTGAGGGCTTCGCCGAGGAAGAGGGACATGATTTGGGCGTGGGAGGCGCCGTTGGCGCGGAGGATACCGATTTCGCGCCGCCGGCGGACCACGGATGCGGAGACGGTGTTGTAGATGAGGAAGACTCCGACGAGGATGGAGACGAGGCTGAGGGCGAGGAGATTGAGGCGGAAGCCGTCGAGCATGCGTTGGATTTGGAGGGAGCGTTGGGCGGGGGTGGTGACGGCGACCGTGTCGGGTAGAGATTTCGTTAGGGTTGCGCGGACGGACGCGATTTGGGAGGGATTTTCGAGGAGAATTTGGATGGAGGCGATCGTGCCCTGGGTTTGGAAAAACTCCTGGGCCCAGCCGATGTCCATGAGAGCGGTGTGTCGGGCGGCGGCGGATTCGGTGGGGCTGGTCTCGTTTGGTGAGAGGAGGTGGCCGATGGTTAGAGTGCGGCGTTGGCCATCGACATCGATGGCGAGGGGATCGCCGGGCGAGAGGTTGAGGGTTTGGGCGAAGTCGGTGGAGAGGGCGATGGTATCGGGGTCGGCGAGCCAGGAATCGAGGTTGAGGGATTGGGGGGAATTCGAGGCGGAGGCGGATTGGATTTGGCGGGTGAGGAAGGGGAGATTGGAGAAGATATCGATGCCGACGATGCGAAGGTGTTCGCCGGGGTGATCGGGGAGGGTGGCGTATGCGTTGGTGAGCGGGGTGGCTGCTGCGATGCCGGGGTGCTTGGTGATTTTTGGGAGGAGGGTTTCGTCGAGGCCGGTTCCGGTCGTGGGACGGATTTCGAGGTGGCTTTTGCCGGCGACGACATCGATACCGGCGCGAAAGCCTTCGGCGGCGGAGTGGTTGGCGATTTGGACGGCGAGGTAAACGGCGACGCCGAGGGCGATGGAGAGGATGTTGAAGAGGGCGATGAGCCGGTGGCGGACGGCGTATCGGAGGATGGTGGTGTGGAAGAGGGAGATCAGGGGTCAGTCGGGTCGTATTCGATTCTTATTGAATACGGGTGGCGCCGGGGAGGGGAGGCTAATTTTTGGGGGGAGATCAGAGGGCAGAGGTCAGTTCGTAGGTGATGGGAGGTGGGGATGGGGTGGGGTGGGAAGGGTGGTTTAATGGCGGCGTGGGGGCGCGGGCGCGCGACCCACACAAGAGGGCGGGAGGGGCGGGGTTTTGGTGGGGGGGGGGGGTGTGGGGCAGCGGGGGGATTGGGGGGGG
>JBCCIR010000073.1:0-26699 GCA_039028175.1 Verrucomicrobiota bacterium | reverse complement strand
CCTCGCTGGCGAAGCTGAAGCCATCGGATCCGATGCAGGCGTTTGGTTTAATGATGACGCGGTTACCGATGCGAACGCGGGGTCCGATGCGGACGCCGGGGTGGAGGAGGCAATCGGCTCCGATCCGGGCATTTTCCCGGATCGTGACATTGGAGAGGACGCGGGTATTGGGTCCGATGACGGCGTTTGGTGCGATGGTGACGTTGGCGCCGACGGAAGCGGAGGGGTCGACTTGTGCGGACTCGTGGACGAAGGCGGAGGGGTTGATACCAGGGTCGGCGTATGGGGGTGGAGCGAAGATGCGATTCAGGGCGACGAGGGCGAAGCGGGGTCGTTCGACGACGAGGACGCCTTGGAGGCGTTCGAGAAGGGCGGGAAGTCGTTCAGCGGCGTCTTCGGAGACGACGGCGGCCTGGATGGGGAGTTGGGGAGCGGCAAGGAGGGCGTCGGCGACGTAAGGTGACGTGACGAGCGGGAGATCGGTGGCGGATTGAATTTCGTTGGGTGCGATGAAGCGTTCCACAGAAATCGAGCCGTCTCCCTGCACTCGGGAGGAGGGAATCTCGGAAGCCAGTTGGTCGAGGGTTACGGGCGGTTGCATATTGCGCGGTCTGGGGGATGGAAGCGTTGAACGCGTCGAGAGCCACCTGGGCGCGCTAGTTGGTCAAGGAAAGCCCACTAAGGGAGCAGGTGCAAGCACTGTATTCTGTTTGATGGGATGTCGTGGAAGTAGGGCTTGTTTCGGGGAGAGGTCTGAGTGACTTTGGTAAGATGAGCGAAGGAGGATTCAAGCGACGGGGACTTCCGGACAGAGAGATGGGACGCCGGAATTTTTTGAAATTGTCGGCCGGCGTCACCGGTGCGGGATTCCTGGGGGCAAGTGGAGCGGCGGCCGCGGGTCAGTTCACGGGCAGGATCAAGAAGGCGGTGAAGTTTCACATGGTGGATGATTCCATGAGCGTGATGGATCGGTTTCGATTGATCAAGGACCTGGGTTTTGACGGAACGGAGGTCAAGGTGGGTGATGGCGTGGATGCGAAGGCGATTGTCAAGGCGGTGAACGTGGTGGACTTGCCGGTGCACGGGGTGGTGAACAGTTCGAATCCGGATATCAAGACGGCGATTGATTTGGCGAAGCTGTATGGCGGCTCGAGTGTGCTGGTGGTGTGCCGGTATGACAAAGCGCTTTCGATGGATGACAACTGGAAGCGGGATGTGGAGAACATTCGGGGGGCGGCGCCGTATGCGGAGACGCACGGGATCAAGATTTTGGTGGAGAACGTGTGGGCGAGTTACTTGATCAGCGCCTGGGATGTGCAGCGTTTTGTAGATGCGTGTGAGAGTCCGGCGGTGGGCGCGTATTTTGACGTGGGTAACAATGTGCGTTGGGGGGTGGCCCATCATTGGATACCGGTGTTGGGGGACCGGATTGTGAAGTTGGACATCAAGGAGTATGACACCAAGAAACAGGTGGAAGAAGGGTTGCGGGCGGGCTTCGACACTGAGATCGGCGACGGGAGTGTGAATTGGGAAGCGGTGCGCGGCGAGCTGGACGGGATTGGGTTTGAGGGGTGGGCGACGGCGGAAGTGAAGGGCGGCGGGCGCGAGCGGCTCCAGGATATTGCGGAGCGAATGGATCGAGTTTTGGATTTGTGAGGGATTACGACTCGGGTTTGGTGAGTTTTTCGATGAGGAAGGCGGCCATATCGGGATAGGCTTCGGATGGGGAGCCAGGAAAGGTCACGTGGCATTCGAGACCGAGTTCGGTCATGGCTTCCTGGAGTTTCAGGCCGAGGAGGGGGTGGTGAACCCAGGCGCCGGGGTCGGTATCGCGATCGACGGGAATGTTTTCTCTGCCGTAGGTCATGAAGACGGGGACATCGTCCTTGGTGAGATGGGTGATGGGTGAGGCGTCGGCAGCCAGTTTGGCGACCCGCGGGGTGTCGGGGGTTTCGTCGTCCTGCATGGCGTAGAAATCGACGAGGGCGCTGTGGGAGGGGAGATCGGGGACATCGAACCATTTGCGGAAGGTGCGCATGTCGTAGGTGGATTGGCCGCCGCTTGTTCCGGCGGCGAGAATGCGGGTGGATTCCCGCGCGACGGGGTCGTCGCTATCGGGATCGGCGAGGTCTTCGTGGAACCCGAGCCAGAGAGAGATGCCGGCACCGGCGGAGCCGCCGTAGCAAACGATCCGTTCGGGATCGATGTTCCATTCTTTGGCTTTGGAGCGGATGAATTGGAGGCCGCGGGCGGCGTCGTGCATGGCGGCGGGGTAGGGAAATTCGCCGCCATTGGTGAGGCGGTAGTTCATGGAGGCGAAGGAGATGCCTTCGTCGAGGTATTGTTGAATAACGGCGCCGCCGATGCCGCGTTTATCGCCCCCGCGGAAGCCGCCGCCGTGGATGTAGATGCAGAGGGGGGTGGGTTTGCCGTCCTCGGATTCGGCGAGCCAGATATCGAAGGCTTGCAGGGGGTGATCGCCATAGGCGACGTCGGCGTGGGTGGGCTTGGGAGCGTCGGCGCGTGGGTTGTTGCGCTCGGGTTGTTGTTCCCGGCGTTTTTGCTGGAAGGCGCGGACCTCTTCCCGGGTGAGGACACCGTCTTTATCGGCGTCGGCCTCGGGGAAGCGTTCGAGGGCTTGTTTGAGCCGGTCGTCGGTCTCGGAGGTTTGGGCGTGGAGCGTTGTGGCGGGAAGGAAGAGCAGCGCGGCGATGGATAACGCGAGTAATTTCATAGTCCGATTAAACCGGAGGGGGCGGCGGAAGTTTTGTGTCATGGCGGGGCGGCGGGGATGTCCCAGACGAGGCGGTAGAATTTATTGCCGGTGCCGATGGATACGGGGTCGATCCAGGCAGCGGTGGAAGAGGAGGGGTTGAAGGTTGAGGTGGGTTCGGCGTTCCATGAGCCGAGGGTGGGCGAAGATTCGACGTGGTAGGTGGCGAGGGGGTCGAGATTTGAGAAGGCGAGAGTGGTTTGGTTGGTGGAACTGACCGAGGTTTGGGTGAGGGGTCCGGAGCCGTGTGTGATGCGCCAAGCGAGGGCGTAGGTTTCGGTCCGATCGGAAGTGATTTCAGCGGTGTAGGTGCCGGCGGGGAGGTTTTTCGCGAAGATGTGTTCGTAGTTGTAGAGGGTGCCGATGCTTTGGTCGAGGGTTGTGCCGCCTGCGTCTTTGAGGGTCAGGTTTATGTCGGCGAGGGGGAAGGGATTGTCGTTTGCGCGGATGCGGCGGTTCCAGGTGACGATGAGCGAGGTGCAATCAGCGAAGCGGAATTCGGGGATCACGAAGGTGTAAGAATGGGTTTGAGTGGCTGTGATATTTTCGAGGTTCCAACCGTAAGGGGTGATGGGGCCGGGGTTCTGTTCGCCGCCGGTGAGGATGTGGTGGTTGTGATAGACGTCGAGCTGGCCGAGGCCGAATTGGTCGTCGAGTGGTCGGGATTGGGTGCGATCCCAGTTAAAGGATTCTTCTTTGGTGGCGCCGGCGAGCATGACGGCGCGGATGAGCATGGACTCGTCGGCCGGTGGGACGGCGAAGTCTTCGAGGAGGGTTTGGTAGTGGAAGGCTCCCGCGGAGGCGATGGCGCCGGTGGCCCAGGACGTGGTGGTGTGGACCGTGACGATTTCAGGTTTGATACGGCCTTGGCCGTCGAGGCCGGCGGGAATGGGGCCGTGGCTGTGGTTCCCATTGGAGAGGCCGACGGAGAGGGAATTGTAGCCGGAACCGAGGAGGAAGGGGACGTTGGAGGAGGAGCCGTTGTCCATGCCGACCACGGCGAGGTATCCGTCGCGATTGATTCCGCGGTCCAGGCGGCGGAGCACGTCGTTTTCGGTGGTGCCTCCAGAGTCGGAGGTGCGTGAGACGTATGCGTGGGATTGGACGCGGCTGGCTTCGACGAATGGGGCGGCGCCATTGAGCAGAAGATCGAAGAAGCCGGATGTCGTATTGTCGTGACCGGCGACGTAGTTGTGGATATCCGTGATGCCGGGGGCGATGCTGGAGAATGCGGATGCTGGGTTGGTGTTGTTGCCGTAAAAGGAGTCGGCGACGTTGACGGCGTGGTTTGACAAGGTTGAGGGATCCGATTCCAAGACCAGCGTTTTGCCGGTGTAGTTCCCTGAACCGTTGATCGTGCCGGCGCCGGTGACGGGGGCGTAGACGAGATTTATGGTGGATGTGGACGCTTCTATTTGGGAGACGCGGACGCCGGTACCGTCTGGGGTGTTTGTGCCGAGGGAATTCGCCAGGTGCCGATATCCAATGTCGTCGTGAAGGTCGGCATGGAGGGTGTGGGCCGTGAGGGTGAGGGTAAGGGTGAGCGCGAAGAGGGGCGGGATGGGGAAATGCGCGCGCATGGGGTGCGTCAGCATACAATGTAAATACCACGCCTCGCAACTGAAATGGCTTCAGAGGCGATTGAGGCAAATGGTCCTACTGGTGCTCAGAGCTTCTTGAGTTCTTCGGCGGTGTACGGAAGGGAGCGTTCACGTGTGGCCTTTCGGAAGGCCGCCACGTCGTCGGTGGAGACAGGGTGAGAGCTGTTGCCCCAGGTATTTCGGATGTAGGTAAGGACGGCGGCGATTTTTTCGTCGGTGATTTCGGGATTGATGCGGAGGCCGGGCATGAGGGGTTGGATTTCGGGTGCCTGGTAAGTTTTGCCGGCGACTTCGACGGGGCCGGTCATGCCATCGAGGATGATGGCGATGAGGCGATCGGTGGGACCATTGACCCATTCGCTATCGACGAGGGGCGGGGCGATGTAGATGAGGCCTTCGCCGTTGAGTTGGTGGCAGGCGAGGCAGGTTTTTTGGTATTCAGTCAGGCCGAGCTCATAGAGTGCTTTATCGGCGGCGGTTTTTATTTTGTTAGACTTCGGGGCGTTGATCCTGGCGATGGTGCCGGCATACGACTCGCGGAGTTGGTCCGGGAGCATCGCGAGAGCGACGTTGAGGTGTTCTTTGTTCTTTGATTTGGCGATGGCGGTGACGAGGCGTTCCTGGAGGGGGGATTTCTCGTCGGTGTGGTATTGGAGCATCGCGAGTTCGCTTCCATTCAGGCAGCTGAGTGCGGCATCGGCGAAGAGGGGGTCATCTGGGTGACGTGCGAGGACGGAGTTCAGAGTCGTGAGGCAATCGTCGTGATCGAAGAGGCCGAGGGAGAGGGCGAGTTGGAGGTCGATTTCGCGCGACTGTGGCGTTCGGTGAGCGATTTCACGGAGGACTTCGAAAGTATCGGAATCGGCATCGGTGCGGGCTTGGGTTTCGGCGATGCGGATGATCTGTGTGAGGACCGAGTGGCGATCGGATTGCGCGGCGGCGGCGAGAATTTCCGGGGTGATGGCGTTGAGGCCTTCGAGGCACCAGAGGGCGTGGATTTGGCCGATGGATTTATCGAGATTGGTGGCAGCGGCAACGAGTGAGGGAACGGCGTCGGGGTCGCCACGCTGGACGATGAGGCGTTGGGCGGTGTCGCGCCACCAGCCATTGGGGTGGTAGAGAATGGGAACGAGGTCGATGCTGGATTTCTCCGAGAGGCGGGGTTGCGGCCCGAGTGGTTTTTGGGTGGAGGCGACGCGATAGATGCGGCCGAGGCCGACGGGAGTTTCGAGATCCCGGTCGATGATCTGGTTCCATAGGTAGGTCGAGATATAGTTTCTGTGTTGGATGATGCCCCGGTAGAAGTCGACGAGATAGAGTGTGCCATCGGGGGCCGTGTAGCAGTTGACGACGCGCGAGCGTTCATCGGTGGAGGTGAAGAACTCTTTTTCCGGGTAGGCATGTTCGGCTGCGAGGTTGAGGCCATCATTGGTGAGGACGACTCGTTTGACGAGATTGCCGCCGGGTTCGGGGATGAAGATGTTTCCGTAAAAGAGCGCTGGATACTGATCTCCGCGGTAGACGGTGAGCCCGCATGCGGCGGTGGCTTTGGTGAGGAAACCGTCGTCGGTCAGCATCTCCTCCATGTAGCCCCGATTGATCCCGGGGGTCATGCGTGAGGGGAACACGGCATTGCCGGTGTTGAAGGTTATCTTGCTTTTGAAGTCGTGATTTGGGTTTCGAATCGTGACGCCCGGGGGAAGAAGTTCATGATTGAGAAGATTCGAGTTGGTGTTGGTGACAAGGCGCCCTTCGTCGTTCTGGGAGATGCCCCATTGGCCTCGAAACTCCGTGTTTTCGGCGACCCAGAGATCGTCGATTCTGCGGTATCGCTTGGAGGATTTGGCGCTGTAGATCCAATTGTCGAGAGCGTGGAGGAGGCCGTTGGGTTTGTGTTCCACGTTTCCTCCGGAAGTGGCGTAATTAGGATCGATGATTCTTGGGTGTCCGGCGCGATCGTTTTTATTCGTGCAAAAATAGAGGGCTGTGTGATCGGCGAAAAGAATGCCATCCTGGACGTGGGCGATCGCTCGAGGGAGGACCAGATTTTCGAGAAAGATGGTTCGTTTGTCGGCGGCGCCATCGCCGTCGGTATCTTCGAGGATGACGATACTGCCGACCTTATTTTCTTCTCCGGTGGCGTAGCGGTCGGGCATATAGCCAGTCATTTCGCAGACCCACGTGCGACCGTCGGCATCGAAGGCGAGGCAGACGGGATCATTGACGAGAGGATCTGCGGCGACGAGATCGACGCGAAAGCCTTTGGGAACGGCGAGGGTTTCGAGGGCTTCGGTCGGGGAGAGCGCGGGGGCGGGTGGAATGTTCCAATGTTCCGGCGGGGGCGGCATGACGTGGCCTTTACGGTCGCCAAATTGGGCGTGGGCCGCGGTGCAGGCTACGAGGGCCGTTAGAATGGTGAATCGCAGAGGCATGGGGTGAAGTATTGAGACAACGACGGGCACCCCGGACTCTTTCAGAGCAGGGGTGGCAGATCGATCCAGCGGCGTTCACGCCATGACTGTAGGGCGGCTTCGGCGAGTTGGACGCCTTTGGCGGCCTCTTCCAGGTTCCACGGGAAGGGTTCGTTGGCCACGACGTGGCGGACGAACTTTTCCCATTGGATTTTGAAGGCGTTGTCGGTGCCGGGAGGGTCGGGGAGGCGTTCCCAGTTGTCGTAGAAGTCGAGGGGTTGAGGCACATCGGGATTCCAGACGGGCGTGGGGGTATTTTCGAGTGATTGGGTGCGGCATTCGCGAAGACCGGCGACGGCGGAGCCCAGGGTACCGTCGATTTGCATCGTGAAAAGGTCATCGCGCCGCACGCGGACGTCCCAGGATGAATTGAACTGGCAGATGATGCCGTTCTCCAGTTCGAAAGTGGCGTAGCAAGCGTCGTCTGCGGTGCATGGATAGGGATGGCCATCTTCGGCGATACGTTCGGGGATGTGGGTGGCTCCAAGGCAGGACAGGCTTTTGATATCGCCGAACAGGTTATCGATGACATAGCGCCAGTGGCAGAGCATATCGACGATGATGCCGCCGCCGTCTTCGCGGCGGTAGTTCCATGAAGGGCGTTGCGGAGGGTGTTCGGGATCGTGTCCGGTGAAGACCCAGTATCCGAACTCGCCGCGAACGGAGAGGATTTCGCCGAAGAAATTTTCTTCGATGAGTTGTTTTACTTTGAGGAGTCCGGGCAACCACAGCTTATCCTGGACCGCTCCGTTTTTCACGCCGGCTTCAGCACAGAGTTTGGCGAGGCGGGAAGCTTCTGCGGACGTGGTGGCGACAGGTTTTTCGCAATAGATCGCTTTTCCGGCCTTGGCGGCTTGTTCGATGAACTTGGGGCGGTAGAGGGTGGAGGAGGCGTCGAAGAAGATTTGGTTGTGGGGATCGGCGAGTGCGGTGGCGAGATCGGTGGAATAGCGGTGGACGGAGTGGGATTCAGCAAGCGCTTTCAGTTTGGCTTCGCTTCGGCCGGTGAGGATGGGATCGACCTGGATGCGGGTTCCATCGGGGAGAGTGACTCCTCCCTGGTCACGAATGGCGAGGATGGAGCGGATGAGGTGTTGGTTGGTGCCCATGCGTCCTGTGACGCCGTTCAGGATAATGCCCAGATTTTCTTCACTCATTTTAATCGGTTAGATGGTTAGCAGTGGTCGTAGTAGGCTTGTTTGATCTTCTGGAGATAATCGTGTTGGTCGTGGGCCCACCAGCGGTTGGAAAAGATTTCGACTTCGACGAAACCTTCGAATCCTGCGGCTTCGATCCAGGAGCGGATTTGGGGAATATTGATGCAGCCTTCTCCCATGAGGCCGCGATCGTTGAGGAGATCGGTCGTTGGATTCAGCCAATCGCAGACGTGGAAGGCGGCGAGGTAGCCTTTGAGTCCGGCGGCGGAAATATCGGCTTCGAGCCGGGGGTCCCACCAGAGGTGGTAGACATCGGCGGCGATCCCGAGCGAGGGGGAGTTGAGTTGGTCGCAGAGCTCGATGGCCTGGGCAAGGGTATTGATGGCGGAGCGGTCGCCGGCGTACATGGGGTGGAGGGGTTCGATGGCAAGTGTGATGCCGGCAGCCTTGGCGTGGTCGAGGCATGAGGCGATGCCATCGGCGATTTGGGCACGGGACTCTGAGAGGGGGAGGCCGGGGACGGCGCCGCAGACGAGGACAACGAGGGGCGCGCCGATGGCGGCGGCTTGATCAATGGCGAGGCGATTGTCGTCGATGGCTTTTCGGCGGTCGTTGGGGGAGAGCGCGGGGAAGAATCCTCCGCGGCAGAGCGAGGCGACTTTGAGTCCGGAAGATTTGATGAGGCGGGCGGATTCTTGGAGGGATCGGCCCTCGAGAGTGTCTCGCCAGACTGTCAGGGAGGGGATGCCGGCGGCGGCGTAGGCATCAAGGGCCTCTGTAAGCGGGAGGGGCTTTGTCGTGGCGGTGTGGACGCAAAGCTTTGCCGGGTCGGGTTTCATTTGGTCAGATCGAATCGGGAGATGTTCAGGCGTTCCGCGATACGGAGGGGGCGTTGGAGGGCTTCGCGCATGCGGTCGGGTTCGTTTTCCGGGCGCCGGTCGGGACAGGCGGGGTGGATTTCATCGGCGGCGATGATTCCGAGGAGTTGGAGGCAGACCGCGGTGCTGTGCTTGTAAGCGGCGGCAGATCCGGTTGGGTCGAGGCGGAAGACGGTATCTTCGAGGGATTGGATGGCTTCGAAGAGTTTGTAGACGCGGGGATCGAAGTTTGGTTCGAGCCAGAGGTGTTTTGCGGCGCAGATGAGAGGGCAGGCGGAGACTCCGGCTCCGATGAGGAGAGGGAGGCCACAGCGAATGGCGGTGGCGATGCCGTAGTCATCGCCGCAGTGTGGGCTGAAGGGCAGATCGAGGTCCTTGGTCATGGCGGCCCAGTAGAGAAAGTGGGGTTCATCGAGGGTGGAGATTTTTCCGCCGGCGACCTTTGGATGGTTGGCCAGTTCGTGGAGGAGCCAGGGGGAGAAGGGGGTGGCCCAGGGGACAAAGGCGGGCTCAAGGGCGTGGACGATCGCGGGGACGCGGACGTGTTCGAGGATTTCGAAATAGGCATCGCGACGAGATTCGGTGTCGTGGGATTCCAGTTCCGGAGACGTCATGAGCATGACTTCCACGGAGTCGAAGGACTGAGCGATTTCGAGTTGGGGGAGGTAGGAGCCATCCGTGCTGGTGATCCCGCAGATGATGGGGGTATTGGGGAAAGCGGCTCGGAAGCGGGTGATCACCTCGCGATAGAGAGCGAGATCGAGCTGGAAGATGTAACCGGTATCGGCATTGAGGACGAAGGTGATCTCGGTATCGAAGTCGCGGGCGGAGTCGAGCATCCACCGAATGGAATTCTTGAAGCCGGCCCAGTCTGGTTTTTGATCTTTAAAGGGGAGGAGGGTAGCGGGGCAGAGGCGAGTTTTCCGTTGATGATCCACGAGGGAATTTTCCGGGGTGTGTGCCCAAGTGGTATCGGCCCAGTGGGTGTGAGGCTGGAGTTCGGCTGGATCGGAAATCATGACGGAAAGATAGGGGAAAGAGGGCGGGGGGTGGTAGGACGGGAAGGCTCAAGATTAGCATTTATTCGACTTTTGTTTTATGCTAATACCACTATGGTTGCCGTGGGAGGCTTGTATTTATGAGGAACTATCGTCCAATCCTATTGAAGGACCTTGAGATACGGGTGCCGGGATTGAGAGTGATTCGAGTTTGTTTGAACCGGCATTTGCCGGAGGCGGATTGGGTGCGCCGGCATGCTCATGACCACGCGCAGTTCTTATGTTACCTGACGGGGAAGGGGTGGCAGGAGGTGGGAGAGCGGGCGTATGAGGTCGGCGCGGGGACCTTGTTTCTGATTCCGGCGGGTGTGGAGCATTCCTTTCGCAAGGATCAGGTGCGGGCGCCGTTGTGCTTGGTGGTGGATGTGGGGATGGAGGGAAAGGGTGACGAGGATCGTGTGGCACGTCATCTGACTTCGGGACAGATGACTCGGGTGCGCCATTTGTTGTCTGAGCTTGGTGCGTTGAGGGGGGATGAGGATGGGGTGCGGAGTGCGGCGGTGATCTTACGTTTGGTTGCGGAGTTGTCCGAGGCGAGTCGTGAGGCCCCACCGCGGGTCGCAGGCAAGCCGGTGGCGGCCCGGATTATGAAGCTCTTGCAGGGGCGGGATCTGCGTGAATTGGGTCCCAAGGATATTGCGAAGGAGGTGGGATATCAGCGGGATCATTTGAACCGATTGCTGAAGCGGGAAGTGGGGCAAACGACGGGGCAACTGCTGGCGGAGGCGCGGTTGGTGCGTGCGAAGCATTTGTTGGAGCGCGGGATGCGGGTGGCGGATGTGGGGGAGACGGTGGGATTTTTGGATCAGAATTATTTTGCACGCTGGTTCAAGCAGCAGACGGGACGTGCACCGTCGGCGTGGCGCGGGGAGAGGTGAATTTCAAAACAGTGGCGGAAAACTGGGGACGGTTCTAGGGTGGTTCATGATCAATTTGAAGTGTTTGCCGGGGCGATGGCCTCTCTTCGTTGGGATTTTGTTTTTTTTGGGTGGGATGATATCGGTGTCGGGCAAGGAGCCGCCGAACATCGTGGTGATTATCGTAGATGATTTGGGGTATGGCGATCTGAGTTCGTATGGGGCTACGGATTTGAAGACGCCCCACATTGATTCGCTCATTACGGAGGGGATGCGCTTTGATAACTTTTATGCAAACTGTCCGGTGTGTTCTCCGACGCGGGCGGCATTGTTGACGGGGCGGTATCAGGAATTGGTTGGGGTTCCGGGTGTGATCCGGACGCATCCAGAGAACAGTTGGGGCTATTTGTCGGCTGAAGCGGTGATGTTGCCGGAAATATTGGCCGGGGCGGGCTATCACTCAGCGGCGATTGGGAAGTGGCATTTGGGGTTGGACGACGCGAGTCATCCGGTTTCCCGCGGCTTTGATTTTTTCCACGGATTCCTGGGTGACATGATGGACGACTACTATCATCACCGTCGGCACGACAACGAATACATGTATCGGAACCGGGAGGCGGTTGATCCTGAAGGGCATGCAACGGATATTTTTTCGGATTGGGCGGTGTCGTACATTGAGGGGCGTTCGAAGAGTGCGGGGCCGTTCTTTTTGTACTTGGCTTATAACGCGCCGCACACTCCGATACAGCCGCCCGAGGATTGGTTGAAGAAGGTTTTGGAGCGGGAGCCGGGGATCAACGAGGCGCGGGCGAAATTGGTGGCCTTGATTGAGCATATGGACGCCGGGATTGGGCGGGTGGTGGAGGGATTAATCAGCAGTGGGGAGTGGGACAACACCTTATTGTTTTTTGTATCGGACAACGGGGGGCAATTGAATGTGGGGGCGAACTGCGGGAACTGGCGCGGGGGCAAGCAGGACATGTATGAGGGTGGGATCCGGGTTCCGGCCGGGGTGGTTTGGCCGGGGAAGATTGAGGCGGGATCGCGAACGGATTTTGTGGCGGCGACGATGGATATTTTCCCGACGGCCGCGGCTGCGGCGGGGGTGAAAGTTGATTTTGGGATTGATGGCGAATCGTTTCTTCCGACTTTGCTTGGCGAGGCGCAGGCCCCGTTTGAGCGGGACTTGTTCTTTTGTCGTCGGGAAGGGAATGAGCGTTACATGGGGGAAATGAGCTGGGCGATGCGGCGAGGAAACTGGAAGTTGGTGAAGAATTCGCCGATGACCCCGTGGGAGCTTTATGATTTGGAGGCGGATCCGTTGGAATCGACGGATTTGGCGAAGAAGAATGTGGCGAAGTTCAGAGAATTGGCTGCGGGAATGCGTCGGCACATTCAGCGGGGCGGCGCGGTGCCTTGGCAGAAGGCGGAGGACTAGGGTTGGGATGAATTGATCTTGGACAAGGCGGCGCGAGCGGCTTCGGCTGCATTGGGATTGGAATTCTGGGCGGCGATTTTTTCGAGGCCGACCCGGTGGAGGTCGGTGTTGGGGGAGAGATTATTGGCGGTGGCGAAGGCCTCGATGGCTTTCATGAGTTGCCCGTTATTGGCGAGGGAGTAGCCCAGTTGGGTGATGATATTGGGATCGTCAGGTGAGAGGCGGCGGGCTTCGCTGTGTTGAGTGATGGCTTCGGGGTATTGTTTGAGGAGGTCAAATGCGAGTCCGAGGTTTGAGCGGGCGTCGGGGTCATTGGGATTGAGGGAGATGGCGGTTTTGAGGGGATCGAGGGCGTGGGCGGGCTGATTTTGGTCGACGAGGAGGTAGCCGAGATTGTTGTAAGCGGGTTGAAAATGGGGATTTATGTTGTTGGCCAGGCGGTATTTGGCGATGGCTTCGTCTGGAGAGTTATTTTTCGAGTGGACGACACCGAGGTTATAGGCGGCGATGACGCTTTGTGGATTGACGGCGAGGGTATGGGTGAACAGGGAGAAGGACGTTTTCCAGTGGGCGACTTGGATGGAGGAAATGGCGGCGAAGACGCCGGCAACGAGGAAGACGAGGAAGTGTGGCCAGCGTTGGTTTGTGTTGCGGAGGAACAGGGTGATGAGCAGAGCGATTCCGATCATGGGGAGGTAGGCGTAGCGATCGGCGACTGTGGAGATGGCTTGGAAAGCGAAGGGAATGATTCCGAGGGTGGGGGCGAGGGCGACGAGTGCGACGGCGAGTGCGGCGGTATATTGGAGTCGATCGGGGGGGTAGGCTGCGGCGATCAGGGTGAGGAGGACGAATGGGGCGAGCAGGAGCAGGGGGAAAGCGCTGAGGGCGACGGCGGGGGTGCGGCCGTAGTCCACTGCGAGTTGGAGGGGGACCACACATTTGACGAGGTAGAAGCCGATTGCGTCGAGGGCGATGATGGGCCGAGCCCAGAGGGGAACGGGTTCCAAGGGGAGGGCGAGATTGGAAGTATCTTGGGAAGAGATGGTGAGTGACGCGACCGCCCCGATGGAGACCACAAAAAGGACAAGGACGGTGGCGAGCCTGGCGGCGCGGGGGCGGTAGAAGGCGGCCTCGAGGATCAGGGCGATTAGGGGAAGGACGACGACGCCGGGTTTAGTGAGGACGGCGAGGCCGTAGAAGAGGAGGGCGAAGAGGCATCGTATCCATGGGGAGGGGTTGAATGCGCGGGTATCATAGCGGTGCATACCTGATTCGCAGTAGCGCAAATACAGTGTTAGAGAGATCAGGGCGAGGGTTGTGCTGAAAACGTCTTTCAAGCCTGTCGCCCAGGCCACCGCCTCAACTTGGAGGGGATGAATTGCGAAGAAAGCGGCGCCGAGGACTACTGGGAGGAGGGAGCTTCGATCTGTCAATCTCCAGAGCAGGAGGACGAGGATACCGGTGTTAATGAGGTGGAGGGCGATATTGGCGGCGTGGAACCACGTGGGGTCGAGAGTGGTTCGCTCTTCATCACCGTTGAATTGGGCGGCCGCGATGATTGTCCAAGCGGAGTAGGTGACGGGAATGTAGAGCCCTTCGTAGGGGGATTTCCAAAGGGCGGGAAGCAATTTGCAGGAACCGGAAGCGACGATGGGATTGGCGGTGATGTTTTTGTCGTCATCCCAGACAAGAAAGTCGTGATTTCGAGCTGGCGCAAAAACGAGACCGGTGACGAGGAGGAGGGCCGGGATGGTGAGGAGCTCGAGGCGCATGGGGGGCGGCGGAAGGCAATCCGAAGATTTGGCGGTAGGCCATTCGGGTACTAACCTTTTTACTCCGTTTTGGGGAGCGAATTCGTTGGATTCAGTTTGTCCCGGAGGAGGCGAAGTCTTGTTTCGATTTGATGCAGTGTGTTGGGAGGGAATCCTTCGGTTTGGCGGGCGATCTGTAGGAGTGTTTCGAGTGTTTCGACGGCTTCCTTCACTTGACCGGATCTCTCGTAGGCATCGGCGAGTGAGCTATAGGCGTTCAGATCGGTCGAGAGCCTTAGCAGCTTCTGGAACTGTTGGATGGCGGATTCATACTGTCCGGTTTGTAAGTAGACCCTGGCGAGGCCATTGATGGCCTGAGGCAGAGTGGAGCTTAATTGATGGGCCCGTTGAAATGCTTTGAGGGCCTCGTCCCATTCTTCAAGGTTTATATAGGCGACGCCGAGATTGACGAAAATATCCGCGGCTTGGGGATTGAGTTCCTGAGCTTTCTTATAAGCGGCAATGGCTTCCTCGTGGCGCTCGAGATTATCCAATGCGATTCCCAGATTGCTGTAGGATCCGTGATAGTCGGGCTGGAACTCGATTGCCTTTTCCAGGTAAGGGATCGCTTCTTGATATTTTTGTTCGGTGTTCAGGATGTAGCCAATATTATTGAACGGTCGCGAAAAATTCGGCATCAGATCGATGGTGCGATTGTAGTATTCGATTGCCATTTCCCGGTTTCCCGAGTGCGAATAGGCGAGGCCGATATTGTAGTGAACGGCGACGCTCTTCGGGTTTATTTTTTCGGACTGGTGGTAGAGGACAACGGAATTCACCCAATGTCCGGCGCGGATGCTGCTCAAGGTGGCGAGGGCAACGACGGCGAAGCCGACGAATATGCGCGGGGCGGTTTTTTGGGAGGTAGTGAGCCAGGTCGCGACGGCGAGACTGATTCCGACCATGGACACGTAGACGTATCGATCGGCGACGGTTGATTGGCCTTGGAAGGCGAATTTGATGATTCCGAGGACAGGAGCAACCGCGAAGAGAGCGATGGAGAATGCGACGAGGTAGTAGTTTCGTTGTTTGCGGATGAGCAGGATGAGAATACCGAGGAGGATGGGGACAAGGAAAATGGGATATTGAGAATTGAGAGTGAGCGCGACAGCCGGTTTTCTTCCGTATTCGGTTCCGAGACCGATGGGGTAGAAGAACTTGGAGATGTAGAAGCCGAGTGCGTCGAGAGCGACGATGATGCGTCCAAAGAGATTGGGTGCTTCGAAGGGGAAGATGGCATCGGGTTCGGATTGGCTGATGCGGGTTTGGAGGACGAAGAATATTGCGATTGCGAAGAAGGGGATGATGCGTGTAACGGCACTCGATGCGATACTGGGCCAGAATACGTAGATGGCCACGAAGCTGGCGATCGTGACGATTCCGGCGGTTGCCACCCAGACCAGCGCAATGTGAGAGGTATCAAAGGGACTGAATAAGAACGAAGCGCCAATGGCGGAGAAGGCCGGGGAGGGAGCTTGATGGTAGTTTTCGTAAAAAATCTCGTACCAGATGCCGATATTTACAATCGCGACGGCGGAGACTCCCAGCACTGGGTTTTTCCATTGAATTGCGAGTGTCACGAGAGTGACCAGCCCGATGGAGATGGCAATGGCGAGGTAAATGGCGTTGCCCGGAGAATCTTGCGAGCCACGTCCGAGAAAAAAGACCAGGGCCCAAGCGACTATGTTCACCGCGCCGAAGGCGCCCAGCAGGGTGGGTTGCCATTTGAATCGGAAGATTTCGGGTTTCCACTTCGCATTTAGGATGAAGACGTCGATGATAAAAAGCATCGGCGGGATCACGACGACTGAAGGTTTTGCGAGGAGGGCGACGATGTAGATGAGGGCGGCACCGAAGTAGTAGGTGACGGCTTTCTCCGGCTGCTCGCCTCTCCAAGAGCGGGAGTGCTTGATGTAGAAATAGAAGCAGAGCAGTCCGAGGAACGTGCTGAGCACATCCTTCATTCCGGTCGCCCACGATACCGGTTCCACCTGAAGAGGGTGAATTGCGAAGAAAGCGGCACCTGCGACTGCGGCAATGAGGTCTCGTCTACCCAGTAATTGGTAGATTATGAGAATGAGGAGCAATACCGAGCCTGTGTGGATGGTCAGGTTCGCGAGGTGATAGAGTTTCGGGCTGACGATTTCCTTCGCGGACGCTTCGGGATTCATTTCCTTTCCGGACACCATTGAGAGTAGTCCCCAAACATTGTAGGTGACAGGGATGTAGAGGCCTTGAACGGGAGTTTTCCAGAAGTCTCCGAGGTAGTCGAACGACGGGTCTATGATTGCCGGATTCTCGTAGATGTTTTTGTCATCGTCCCAGATGATAAACTGGTGGTTTACGGTGCGGCCGAACACCACTGCGGTGAGGAGGACGAGGGCGATGACCCAGGCGTGGCCACGGGGGAGTTCATTGCGGAAGGCGAGGACGGCGACGATGGCGACGATCGCGACCACCCAGTAGTAGGGGGTAAAGAATGCCGTGGCAACGACGCCACCGAAGAGAACCGCGAGGATGGCGAGGGTGATGACCTTTTTCCGCATGGGTTAGGGGGTTATGAATACCATTGTTCTCGGCAATCGCAAGAATGGGGGGGAGGCGGCGGGCTAGGTGACGAGGTTACGAGGGGTGCCGTCGAGGAAGGCGCGAATATTGGCGGCGACTTCTGAGATTAGGCGTTCGCGGGCTTCGCGGGAGATCCATGCGGTGTGGGGGGTGAGAATCAGGTTCGGGATATCGGGAGCGAGGAGGGGATGATCGTGCGGGGGTGGTTCAATGGAGAGCACGTCGAGGGCGGCCCCGCCGAGGTGGCCGGATCGGAGGGCGTCCGCGAGGGCGGGTTCATCGATGAGTTCTCCTCGTCCGGTGTTGATGAGGAAGGCCTCGTTGTTCATGAGCGCGAGGGTGTCTAGGTTGATGAGATGTCGGGTTTCGTCATTGAGGGGGCAGTGGAGGGAGATGGCGTCGCTGGTTTGGAAGAAATTGTCTTTGGCGACGCGAGGCCATGGCGCGGTATTGGTTGGATTGCCGCTTCCGGGGCGGGCGAGGGTTTGGATATTCATGCCGAGTGCTTCGGCGGCCCGACCGACGGCGGAACCGATGGCGCCGGCGCCGGCGATGCCGAGGGTTTTTCCGGCGATCTCGGTGACGGGGTGGTCGAGGCGGGTGAAGATGGGGCTGTGGGGCCACTTGTGGTGCTCCTGGGCGAGGCGATGGTGATTTGTTGCGAGATTGAGGAGGAGCGAGATGGTGTGCTGGGCGACGGAGTTAGTGGAGTAGCCGGCGACATTACAAACGGGGATATTCATGGAGCGTGCGGCATCGAGATCGATATTATTGACTCCGGTTGCGGAGACGCAGATGAGGCGGAGCTGCGGGCAGTGTTCGAGGGTTGATTGATCGAGCACCACCTTGTTGGTGATCGCGATGGTTGCATCGTGCAAATGTTCGATCTTCTCTTCGGGGCTGGTGGTGGGATAGGCGTCGAAGGTGCCGAAATCTTCGAAGCGCGACAGGTCGACATCGCCGGATCCGACGGTTGAGGCATCGAGGAACACGATCTTATGGGGAGTCGATTCGGTGGGCATGAGTGCGGAGTGGATGAGTGGGGTTAAAAACAAACCCGCCCTGGCATGGCCGGGGCGGGTTCGGAAGAGGTGAAGTCTTGTCAGGCAGGCAGTGAGCGTCTTCTAGACGTCGTAATACATTTCGAATTCGTAGGGATGGGGACGAAGGCGGAGGCTGTCGCACTCGTCGCGCTTGATATCGATCCAATTGTCGACGAAGTCCTGATCGAAAACATCGCCTTTGAAGAGGAATTCGCAGTCGCCCGCGAGGGCATCGAGGGCGCCTTCGAGTGAGCCGGGTGCTTGCGGGATGTTGGCCATTTCTTCGGCAGGGAGATCGTAGAGGTTCTTGTCCATGGGGTCGCCCGGATCGATTTTGTTTTGGATGCCATCGAGGCCGGCCATGAGCATGGCGGAGAAGGCGATGTATGGAGTGGCGGTGGCGTCCGGGGTGCGGAACTCGATGCGTTTCGCCTTGGGGCTGCCGCTGTAGGTGGGGATGCGGACGGAAGCGGACCGGTTCCGGGCGCTGTAGACGAGGCTGACTGGGGCTTCGAAGCCTGGAACCAAGCGTTTGAAACTGTTGGTGGTGGGGTTGGTGAAGGCGATGAGGGCGGGGGCATGCTTCAGGATACCGCCGATGTAGTGGAGGGCGGTCTCGCTGAGTCCGGCGTAACCGTCTCCGGCCATGAGGGGAGTATCGCCTTTCCAGAGAGATTGGTGGGTGTGCATTCCGGAGCCGTTGTCGTCGAAGACCGGTTTGGGCATGAAGGTAACGGTTTTACCGTAGCGTTTTGCGACGTTTCGGATGACGTACTTGTAGATGCACACCTGGTCGGACATATGCAGGAGGGGGGAGAAGCGCATGTCGATTTCGCATTGGCCGGCCGTGGCGACCTCGTGGTGTTGAGCTTCGACCTTGATTCCGAGTTCCTCCATAATGAGGACCATTTCCGAGCGGACGTCCTGGAGGGTATCGTGTGGGGGAACGGGGAAGTAGCCGCCTTTGTGACGCACTTTGTACCCGAGATTTCCGCCTTCTTCGTTGGCGTCGGTGTTCCAGATGGCTTCTTCGCTGTCGACCTGGTGGAAGGACCCGCCGGCGGTGTAGCTGTAGCGGACGTCATCGAAGACGAAGAACTCGGGTTCTGGTCCGACGTAGCAGGTATCGGCGATCCCGGTGCTTTGGAGGTAGGCCTCAGCTTTCTGGGCGATGCCGCGGGGGTCGCGATGGTAGGGCTCGTGGGTAATGGGGTCCTTGATGGAGCAGATGAAGCTTAGGGTGGGAATTTCGTAGAAGGGGTCGATCCAGGCGGTGGCGGGGTCGGGGACCACGAGCATGTCACTGGCTTCGATGGACTTCCATCCGCGAATGCTGGAGCCGTCGAAGCCGAGGCCGGCCTCGAAGATTTCTTCATCGTAATCGCTGACGGAAGTGGAGAAATGCTGCCAAGTTCCGAGAATATCGCAGAATTTGAAGTCGAGAATTTTGATTCCCTTATCCTGAATGAGTGTGGTGATTTCTGACGGCGTCATCGTTCGAGTATGGGTTTAGGGTTTGGTGGTATCGGAGAGACGGGTGGAGGGCCGGGGGAGAGGAACACCAAGCGCTCCGGGAAGCTGATTTAACGAAAGAGATCGGCTTTGCGTAAAGGGGAAATTTGGGCTTGGGATCAGGCGAGGAGGCGGTCGCAGATGCTTGCGGTATCCGTGCGGGCTTGCTCGAGAGCTTCGAGGAGGGCGGTCCGGGAGGGGAAATCGAGACGTCGGGCGAGTTTCTCTTGTATCTCGGGGGGGGCGGGGAGGGAATTGACACTGCGGTTTTCTTGGCGACGGAGGACGAAGAGGGTTCGGCGGTAGAGTTTGTAGGCGTTTTCGAGGCGACTGGCATCGGCGGCGGGAACGACGTTTTTCTTTGTGAGTTTATTGAGGGCTTGGAGGGTATTGGTATTCCAGAGGTTTTCGCGCATTTGGTGGGCTTGGACCGCGAACTCGATACTAATAATACCACCGTGGTTTGTCTTTATGTTGAGCGAGTTATCAGACTTTCCACGGTGTTCATAAATCTTCTGAAGCATGGATCGAATCTCGGCGAAGAGGGATTCTTTGGCCCCGAAGCGGGACCAAGCGGCGCGGGCGAGTGCCAAGAAGTCTTCTGATTCTGGGCCGTGGACGGCTCGTGCCTTTGTGAGGGCCTGGGCTTCCCAGAGGGCGGCCCTGGAAGAGAAGTATTGTTCGAAGGCTTGGAGGGGAGTGGTGAGGGGGCCGGAGTCGCCCTCGGGGCGGAGTCGGGTGTCGATTTCGTAGAGGGGGCCTTCGGAGGAGTAGCGGGAGAATTCGGCGGTGATTGCGTGGGCGGCGGGCAGGTTATCGCCGACGAAGACGATATCGAGATCGGAGCCGTAGCTGAGTTCGCGGGCGCCGAATTTCCCGAGGGCGATGATGGTCAAGGGTGAGTCGTTTTTTGGTGGGATATATTGGGCGCAGGCGACGAGGCAGGCTTCGGCGAGGGCAGTGTATTCGGCGAGGATATCGTCGATGGGCGCCAGCTCGAGGACATCCCGGAGGGCGATGCGGAGGATTTGGCGGGAGCGAAACAGGCGGAGGCGGTCGCCGAGGGGTGCTTCTTCGTGGGTATCGGGGAGGTTGTTAAAGGCGGCCAAGTAGTCTTCGAGGTCGAGGCGGCTGTCGAGGACGGTTCCTTGGGCGGCTTCCTCGGCAAGTTCGGGATGGGAGATGGCGATTTCCGAGGCGAAGGCGCTCGAGTCGAAGAGCCGGGCGAGCCATTCGAGGAGACCGGGGTGCTGGACAAGTAGTTCGAAGAGGGTGGCGCGGATGCCGTAGTTTTCGACGAAGCGGAGGAGGCGATTCAGGACGAGGTCTGGTTCGACGGTATTTCCGAGCATTTGGAGGAGGCTGGGGCGCAGGCGCCGGTAGACGCGGCGGGTTCGGGGGCTGATGCCGGTCTCTTCGCCGAGTTTGCCAAGGGTTTTGGCGGCTTCATCCGGGGACTCGAACACGGCGAGGTCGAGAGGGGCATCATCATTATTGGTTTCTTCATTGTCGGCGAATTGGCTGTCGAAGAGGGCCCGGACGGAGGCGGACGTATCGGCGAGGCGGGCGTCGAATGCGGCGAGGGAATCGAAGCGAAGGCTCGCGGCGAGTTTATTTCTTTCCTTGGGTTCAGTGGGGACGAGGTGGGTTTGCTGGTCGTGGGCAATTTGGATACGATGTTCGAGGGTGCGGAGGAAATTGTAGGCTTCGGCGAGGGTTGCGGTGGTATGAGGTGAGAGGAGGGACGAATCGTCGAGATTGCGGAGGGCTTCGATGGTTTTGAGGGTATTGGTCTGCTGGATGAAGGGGTGGCGGGCGCCGTGGAGGAGTTGGAGGGACTGGACGATGAATTCGATTTCCCGAATCCCGCCTCGGCCTCTTTTGATTTCGCGTCCGTGGTCGGCCGGGGCGAGGTATTCGGTATCGATACGATGTTTGAGATGGGCGATTTCCTGGAGGACTTCGGCGGTGAGGTGGCGTGGAAAGACAAAGGGTTGGAGGCGTTGTGAGAACTCGTAGCCGAGTTCGGCGTCGCCGGCGGTGAGGCGGGCTTTGATGAGCATCATACGTTCCCAGGTTTCTCCATAGGCGGCGTAGTAGTTTTCCGTGCTTTCGAGCGAGCGGACGAGGGCGCCGGAGGAGCCATCGGGGCGGAGGCGGAGATCGATGCGGAAGAGGGGGCCGTGGGGGCTGGGATCGCTGAAAGTGTTGACGATTTTGGTGCAGAGGCGATTGAAGAATTCTTTGTAGCTGAAGTTGATATTGAGTTGGCCTTCGTTGGAGTAGACGAAGATGAGGTCGATATCGGAACTGAAGTTGAGCTCTCGGCCGCCGAACTTTCCCAAGGCGATGACGGCGAGGTCGCTTTCCGGGCTACCCCAGCGGTCCCGGTACTTGGTGTTCCAATGGGTGAAGACGTGGGTGAGGGAGAGTTCGGCGAGATCGCTCAGTTCGGCAGCTGTTTCGGAGAGGGGGGCGCATTGGGAGATTTCGCGAAGGGCGATGCGGAGGGACTGGCGGCTTTTGAGGCGGCGAAGAGCGGCGAAGTGATCGTCGTTTTCCTGGTAATTCGGGAGCGCGGCGAGGTCTGCCTGCATTTGGGACAGGCTTCGGTTCGAAGTGCAACCGGCATCCGTTGCGAGCCAGATGAGGGCTTGAGGGTCGTGGACGATGTTTTCGACGGCAGCGGGGGAGAAGGCGAGGAGGTGGAGAATGGCGTCTTCTCCGAGGGAGAACGACTCGACGGTGTCGGGGAGGGGGGCCGCGTTCGCGGGCCAGGCGTCGGCGAGACGTTTGAGGGCGTTGGCGGCTTGAGGGGGATCGAGCGTGAGATTGCTTTTCTCTTTGATCCAAGCGGGGGACGGCGACGCGCTCATATCTCAGGCGAGTGGACTTGCGTGAGAGGCAAGGGTCGGGCAGTTTGGTGGCATGAACTTGTCGCGTCGATCATTTTTGCGCACCTCTGCGGTGGTGGGAGCGGGGTTTCTTGCATTGCGGGATTTTGCCCATGGTTCGGGCAGCGTTGAGGTGATAGACAAGTATGGCGGGCTGGTACCGGACCCGGAAGGGATTTTCGATCTTCCGCCGGGGTTTTCGTATACGATTCTTTCGCGGACGGGGGATCGTATGGATGACGGTCTTTTTGTGCCGGGGTATCCGGATGGGATGGGGGCATTTCCGGGGCCGAATGGGGAGGCGATTGTGATTTGCAACCATGAATTGGAATCGAAGGGGCTGACAGGGATCGTGTATCGCAATCTTGGGCCGTGGGGCGAGGGGAGTGATCAGTTTGAGAATTTGGACCGGAGCTTATTGTATGATCCGGCGGAGCCGGGGGAGACGCCTTCGCAGGGGGGGACGACGACGATTGTTTACGATCCGGTTGCCAAGAAGCAGGTGCGGCGGTTTTTGAGCTTGGCGGGAACGGAGCGAAACTGTGCTGGAGGAGTGACGCCCTGGGGAACGTGGTTGAGTTGTGAGGAGTCGACGGAGGAAGCGGATGGTGACTACATCGAGGATCATGGTTATGCCTTTGAGGTGACGCCGGCGTTGACGCCGGGATTGAACCCTCCGGTGGTTCACAAGGGGATGGGGCGTTTTCGACGGGAAGCGGTGGCGGTCGATGGGGACACCGGGATGGTGTATCAGACGGAGGATATGAAGGACGGGTGTTTTTACCGGTATATTCCGAAAGTGCCCGGCCGACTGGGCGAGGGTGGGCGAGTGGAGGCGCTGGTGGTGGTCGGGGAGCCGGAGCGTGACACGCGGAACTGGTCGAAGAGGGACCGTTTTCCAATCGGGGAACCGAGGCGGGTTGATTGGATTGTGTTGGATGATGTGGAATCGCCGAAGGATGACTTAAGGGATCGCGCGCACGATTTAGGGGCGGCGATTTTTGCGCGATCTGAGGGGATATGGCGTGCGGAAGATGGGGTGATGTATTTTGCCGCGACGACGGGGGGGCCGGAAGAGCTCGGGCAGATTTTCAAGTTTACCCCTGATGCGGGTGGGGGAGTGTTGGAATTGTTTATTGAGTCGCACGACAAGGACATTTGTAAGAATGCGGACAACCTTACCGTCGCGCCTTGGGGCGATGTGATTATTTGCGAGGATTACAAGGGGGACGCTCGTATTTTGGGACTTACGCCGAAGGGGCAGATTTATCCATTTGCCAAGAATGTCTTCAATGACAGCGAATTGGCGGGGGCGTGCTTTTCGCCGGATGGCTCGACGATGTTCGTAAACATCCAGAAGCCGGGAATCACGATGGCGGTAACGGGTCCCTGGGCTTCGGCTTAGGCTGAAGTCTACTCCGGATTGTCGCGGAGGAAGACGAAGGTGTCGCTATTTGAGGATGCCTCGTCGAAGTAGTAGCCGGCGGTGTCGAAGGCTTTAAGTTTTTCCGGTTGTTTGATGCGATGGCGGACGATGTAGTCGGCCATCATGCCGCGGGCTTTCTTGCCGTAGAAGGACATGAAGCGGTAGTTCCCGTTTTTGAGGTCTTTGAAGACGGGGGTGATGACGGTGGCATCAAGTTTTTCGGGTTGGATGGAGGAGAAGTATTCGTTGGAGGCGAGATTAATAAGGAATTTTTTCTTTGATGATTGTTCGGCGAGGGCGGCATTGATGGCGTCGGTGATGCGGATATCCCAGAAGGCGTAGAGATCCTTGCCGCGTTTGGTTTTGAGATCGGTGCCCATTTCGAGCCGATAGGGTTGGATGAGATCGAGGGGGCGGAGGAGGCCGTAGAGGCCGGAGAGGATACGGAGGTGTTTTTGGGCGAAGCGAAAATCGGCTTCGCGGTATTGCGAGAGGTCGAAGCCGGTGTAGACATCGCCTTTGAAGGCGAGCAGGGCGGCCTTGGCGTTGTCGGCGTTAAAGGGGCGGCTCCAGTCCTGGTAGCGTTGGTGGTTGAGTTCGGCGAGCTTTGGGCTCATGCCCATGAGTTTCGCGAGGCGAGGGCGGGAATAGCTGCGGAGGCTGGCGACGAGCTGTTCTGAGTCGTCGAGGAACTCGGGCTCCGAATATTGCTTTGTGGGGCACTGACTTTCGAAGTCGAGTGTTTTCGCGGGGGAAAGGACGGCGAGCATGGATGGGGTAATAGCGCGTGGATGAGGGCTGTGTCAAACGGGAGCGAAGCAGGCCGCGCTTTTTTGGGTTGGTTTGTTTTGAACTAGGGGATTTGGGTTTGGGTGGGGCAAGGCGTGCGGGGGGGTGTTTGGAGTGGACGAAATCACGTGCAGGGACGTGTTTGGGCCCGTATGGTGGCGAATGATGCGTGGCGGCCTCCTCCCCTGCATGCTTATGGCCGGGCTAGTATACGTGGTATACGGTCCGGTGGCGGCGATTTCCCGTGGTCAGGGGGAGGATGCGGGATCCGAGGAGCGGCGCTTCAGCGTGAGTCCATCGCGGCAGTTTGTCATTTACGGGACCGACAGCGAGACGCGGATGGCTTTATCGGCCTCGGCGGAGGGGATCAAGCGGGAACTTTTGAAGCTGTTGCGTCTGGGGGACGAGTGGCAGTATGAGGTGGTTATTCAGGTGGACGAGTCCGAGTCTCTTACGCCGCCGGCGCGCTATGTGGCGGGTCGGGTGATGCCGGTGGATGGGGGGTATCGGTTTCAATTGGACGTCAAGTTAGCGAATGGCTATACGCGGCGGGAGTTCAATCGGGAGTTGATTCGGTTGTTGCTGTTGGAGGAGATACTCAGTTCGCATGCCGGTCCGGAGGCGATCATGAAGCAGTCGCGGATATTGCCCACCTGGTTGCATCACGGGGCGACGGAGCTGGTGCGTTACCGGGAAGAGGGGACGCCGAGCGAGTTGTTTTCCGGGCTTTTGGGGTCGAAGAAGATTTTGGAGGTGCAAGACATCCTTACGGGTGATCCGGCGGCGATGGATTCGATATCGCAATCGGCGTATGAGGCATCTTCCGCCGCATTTGTGAAGGCATTGTTGGAGCAGGATTCAGGGGCGCAGCGTCTGGTGCGGACGATGCGTGAGTTTCCGCGTTATGAGGGGGATGTGCGGCCGCTTTTGTTGGAGTTTTTTCCGGCGCTTTCGAAATCGTCGTCGAGCATGGAGAAATGGTGGGCACTGGAAGTGGCTTCGATGGCGCAGCCGACGGCGATTGATTTTCTAAGCGTGGAGGAGACGCAGCGGCAATTGGACGAGGCGTTGACGGTGCGGGTGAAGGATGAAGAAGCGGGTGGTGAGCGTGAAATTTTGCTGGCGGACGTTCGCGAGCTAGGGAAGGCGGGGGATGTGAGGCGTTTGTTGGGGCCCAACAAAGTGATGTTGCTGCGGCTCAGTTACCGATGTTTTCCCTTGTATCGATCGATTGTCGACGACTACCGGGAGGTATTGGAGCGATTGCTGCAATACAAGAGTTTGGGTGTTGCGGGGCGCATGGAGAAGATCGGCGAGGCGAGAGCGAACCTGGATGCGGCGCTCGAGAACGTGGACGACTATTTGAATTGGTATGAGGCCGCGCGGCTTTCAACGAAGAGTGGCGCTTTTGAGGATTACAAGCGTGTCGCCGAGGAGTTGAGGCGAGAAGAGCCGGCGAGGGGGGATCGGATTTCCCGGTATTTGGATGGGGCGGAGGCGCGCTTGAGCCGGGGCGGGCAGTGACGGGAGGCAAGTGGGATGCGTTATTTGACGAGACAGGAGCGGTATTTGATAGCCTTCGTGTTGGCGGCCGTGCTGGCGGGTGCGGTTACGAAGTATTGGCGGGATCGGGCGATGCTTGATCGGGACCGGGACGGGAAAGAGAAAATCGCGGATGAAAGGACAGTGGATCGGGAGTAGACTCTCAGCCGACGTCGGAAGGGACCAAAGAGTATGCAGCGAATGGAGTTTGAAGAGGCCATTGAGGTCATTGTTTCCAAGGACAAGCGGTATGACGCGGACGCCTATGATTTTTTGCGTGGGGCGCTCGATTTCACGTTGAAGCGGCATCGTGGGGAGGCGGCGCGGGTTGGGGAGGAGGATGACGAGGAAGGGGGGGAGCGCGAAAACCGTCACGTCAGTGGCAAGGAGCTTCTCGGCGGTTTTCGGGACCACGCATTGGAGGAGTTTGGGCCCATGGCGATCACGGTCTTGGAGGAGTGGGGGATACGGAGTTCAGACGATGTGGGAGAGATGGTTTTCAATTTGATCGACGTTGGGGTGTTTGGCCGGGCGGAGACCGACACGCGGGAGGATTTCAGGGGGGTGTTAGAGTTTGAGAAGGCGTTTCAGGAGCCATTTGCGCAAAATAACGGGGCTCGGGCCTTGGATGGGTCGGGGGAGGAGTAGGGATTGGGGGGGGAGCAGGAGACCTTTTTTTGAGTGCGATGAAGATTGGATCGATGGAGTGGGAGGAGGCGAAGTGGGTGTTCGTGCTGGGGCCGTGCGTGATTGCGTCGGAAGCCTTATTGCGTGCAGTGGCTGCGGGACTGCGCGGAGCGGCGGATGCGGGGGGGCATCAGATTGTGTTCAAAGCTTCTTATGACAAGGCGAACCGAAGTTCGGTGGAGTCATACCGGGGG
>JBCCIR010000072.1:0-26763 GCA_039028175.1 Verrucomicrobiota bacterium | reverse complement strand
CATGTTAAAAAAAGTATAAAGATTAACGCACGCGATCCCGTAATAAAGTCATTAGTAGAGGACTTTACCCAGTGTTATAAATGGTCGCCGTGGCAACAAATAGACCCTAATATTAAGTTTAATATTGGAGAACCGAGCTCTGGCGCAGGAGCCTACCAATCCAAATGACACAACGCCGCCAATACCGCCCGCATCGCCACCCCCACCCGCCACCACGAGGCTCCTCCCCCCTCATCCCGCCCCAAGGCCCCCAAACACCCCCCCGCATTCACCAACAACAACAACGCCACCAATACCGACAACGGCCACGCCTCCACCAACACGGTCCCCAATCGCAACATTCCCTCCAGCATCCCGTCAAACGCCGGTCGCACCAACTCACGAACCACCGGCGCATACCCAATCTCCCCCACCGCTAAAAACTCCCCCGGCGATATTTCATCCCCCCACAATTTAACCCCCGCCTCCCAACAAACCCGCGCCACCCCGAACAACCCCACCGCCACCCAGAGAAATGACGCCTCACGTAATAATCGATACGACGCCGTAAACGCCCACCGATACGGCTGAAACAGGGTGAAACAAAAATAACCCGCCAAAATTCCCACAAGCCACAGCAACCCCTCCCACCGCGCAAAGGTCTCCCACTCCATCCCGCTCATCGCCTCACCCTCGGAAAATCAACGAGCCTCCCCATCCCGCCGCCCCTCAGCCATTCATCGAATCCTCCCCCAATGGCTCGTAAACGGCCAATACACCACCAGCGCAGGCCCGACCAGGTTCGCCTGAGGCACCGCCCCCCAAACCCGACTGTCCGAACTGTTGCCGCTGTTGTCCCCCATCGCCCAAAACTCTTCTTCCCCCAGTTCAAAGTTCAACTTCGGCCCGCTGTTGGTATATCCCTTGTACCCGTTCTCCTTCGACATCACACGCTGCATCCCCTCCTCCACCGCCGGCTCCCCATTCACAAACAAAGTCGGCGCCGCCACACGAATCTCGTCGCCCGGCACCCCCACGAGACGCTTGATGTAATGCTGCGACCCATAATCCGGATTCTCCATCGGAATCGGCAAGTCCTTGGTCGTAAACACAAACACCTCCCCGCGCTCCGGCCGCCGGAAATGATAACTCATCTTGTCCACCAATACCTGGTCCCCCGTGTCCACAAAACCCCGCGCCAACACTTCCCCCTCACGAATCGGTATCGCCGTCCCGATCCCCGGCTGTCGCCGCGGCGGAATCAATATCCGTTGCGCCCGCCCACTCGGATCGTTCTGCCGAAACGCGTCCGACTGCGGTCGCAATTCCCCAAATTGCCGGTAAAACGCCGGGTTCCCCAATTCCGTCACCTTGTCCACCGGCGCCGGAATCGAATACACCTTCCCGCTCGTGCAATATAACTTGGTCGAAGTAAAAAACTTCATCCGCGTGTGCTGCTCGATCCGCACCACCTCATCATCCGACTCCGCCACCGCATCCACCCAGGTTCGCCCACGCACGACCTTGTCCCAAATCTTCATCACGACGTTCGGCGACGCAAAAGACTCCCCCTCCCGCTCCACCGCCGGCGTCGCAATCACGCCGTTCAAGGTCGGTTGCATCGATCCCGTCGGAATCTTGAACGGCTGCAGAAAATAGGCCCGCACCCCCAAGGCCACCACCACCGCCACAAAAATCACCTCCACGTTCTCGCCCCACGCCGAACTCCGGTAATCCTTCACCGACTTCTCACAAACATCCGTCAGCTCCTTCGCCAATTTCTCCGCCTTCTCCGGATCCCGATCCTTCAACGACTGCTCAAACGCCGCATACGCCTCGTCGATCTTCCCCATCCGCTCCTCGGAAATCAAATCCCGCTTGTACCGGACGAATTTTTTCACCCCCTTGCACAACATCTTCCCCTCTTTCAAATAACGCGGCTGGAACATATCTCTTCGCTAACTTCTAAGTTCGAATTCCTAAATCAATCACTCGTCTTCAACACCTGAATAAACGCCTCCTGCGGAATATTCACCTTCCCAATCGCTTTCATCTTCTTCTTCCCCTCCTTCTGCTTCTCCAAAAGCTTCCGCTTCCGCGAAATATCCCCCCCGTAACACTTCGCCGTCACGTCCTTCCGCATCGCACTCAAAGTCTCCCGCGCCACGACATTCCCGCCCACCGCCGCCTGGATCGCCACCTTGAACAACTGCTTCGGAATCACTTCCTTCAAACGCGCCGCCAAATGCCGCCCCCGCCCCTGCGCCTTGCTCGTGTGCACGATCGTGGAAAACGCATCCACCGGCTCCCCGTTGATCATCATGTCCAACTTCACCAGCTTCGACGGCTGGTATCCCGCATGCTCGTAATCCATGCTCCCATACCCGCGCGTCACACTCTTCAACCGATCATTGAAATCCACCAGTATCTCGTTCAACGGCACGGTGCACGTCAACATCACCCGCTTCTCATCCAAGGTCTCCGTGTTCTCAAGCACCCCGCGCTTCTCCATCACCAATTGCATCATGTCCCCGATATACTCATTCGGTACCAATAAGAATATCCGCACGATCGGCTCCCGCACCTCCTCAATCACCGACGCATCCGGCATGAACGTCGGGTTGTCGATCCGCATCTCTTCCCCGTTCGTCTGCGTGATCTCATACACCACCCCCGGATAGGTCGAAATCACGTCCATCCCAAACTCCCGCCGCAGCCGCTCCTGCACAATCTCCATGTGCAACAATCCCAAAAACCCGCAACGAAATCCAAATCCCAACGCCGCCGAACTCTCCGCCTGATACGAAAACGCCGCGTCGTTGATCTGTAACTTCCCCATCGCCAACTTCAATTGCTCAAAGTCATCCGAACTCACCGGGTATATCCCGCTGAACACCATCGGCTGCACTTCCTTGAACCCCGGCAACGCCTCCGCACAGGGCCGCTGACTCTCCGTGACGGTGTCGCCAATCTTGACTTCGCTCGACGACTTCATGTTCGCGATCAAATACCCCACATCCCCCGGCCCCAGCTCGTCCCGCTTCTCCTGGCGCGGCGTAAATACTCCCACTTCCTTCACTTCATACACCTTGTCGGTGCTGAACATCTTGATCCCCGTCCCCCGCTTGATCTTCCCCGACACCACCCGCACATAACTCACCACCCCGCGAAACGAATCGTAAACCGAATCAAAAACCACCGCCCGCAAAACCTCGTCCTCCGGCTCATCCGGCGGCGGCACCCGCGTCACCACGGCTTCCAATACCTCCTCAATCCCGATCCCGTTCTTCGCACTCGCTTCCACCGCCTCCTCCGCCGGAATCGCCAAGATATCCTCCAGCTGCCGGTGCACCATCGGCAGGTCCGCACTCGGCAAATCAATCTTGTTGATCACCGGGATCACGGTCAAATCCTGCTCAAATGCCAGGTGCACGTTCGCCACCGTCTGCGCCTCCACCCCCTGCGCCGCATCCACCAATAACAAAGCCCCCTCACACGCCGCCAAACTCCGCGATACCTCATACGAAAAATCCACGTGCCCCGGCGTGTCCAGCAGGTTCAGTTTGTATTCTTTCCCGTCCTTCGCCCGATACATCATCGTCACCGGATGCGACTTGATCGTGATCCCCCGCTCCCGCTCCAAATCCATCGAGTCCAGATGCTGATCCTGCTGCTCCCGCTGCGAAACCGTGTTGGTCTTCTCCAGCAAACGGTCGGAAAGCGTGGTCTTCCCGTGATCAATATGCGCAATGATCGAAAAATTCCGTGTCAGTTCCGTGGACATCCAGCTTCCTCAGCAACCCTTCCAGCCGCCAAAACGCCGAAAAACTACCCGCACTCCCCCGCTTTGTAAACGTCGTATCACAGCCGTCTCCGCTTCCCAGGCTCCCATCGTTCCTTTAACCTGAGGGTCGAATTCGGAAATGAAATCCCTTCTATGTCGCCTGTGCCCGTGGCTCATCGCGCTCTTCGGACTGGCCGTCCTTTTCCTCTCTTTTGGTCTCTTCACCAGCGGCACCGGAAATATCCTCGCATGGGGATTCTCCGGACTCCCATCTCTCGAATCTTCTCTCGTTGGCCAATTTACGTATGAATTCACCCACACCACACAGGCTTATCTGGCACTTCTGGGTGGCCTCTTGCTGGCAGTTGCCGTGACACTCGTCCAATTTGCGCTGAACCAGGTATCACCGACCCAAGTCTCGAAGGTTTTCATAGTTGCGATTCTGGTCGGCACCGCAAGCTTCGTCGCTTTCAACGCCATCCTCTTCTCGTTTCCCGAGTCCGGCTACTTCACAAAGTACCTGAAAATGACGACCGAATATTCCGGTCCGGTAGGCGAAAAATACCTTCCTAAGTCACGCTATTGGTGGATGGGGCTTCCGTTCATCGCCGCCCTCGCATGCCTTCCTTTCAGGCAGCTACGCTCCTTTCCAGCTCTTTGCTTCGCCATCGGAATCGGACTCGCCGCCGCGCTCGCTCCTTGGCCCATTGCCCACTATTTCTCTTACCACTACCTCTGCTACTCCAGCCCCGAAGTCTTCTCCCCCGCCTTGAAAATCCTCACCCTGCCCATCCTCCTTGCACCCTCCCTCGTCGCCGGCTTGATCACCCGCCTCAATGCCCGCAAACACCACAACCTCGATTGATACCTCTGCAGGCGGACGCATACAATCCAACCTGACCTAAATTGTCCCCAACTCCACCACTCCACCACGCCCTTCCAACTTTTCCCCCACTTTATAATCGCCTCACGCCCAAGTTCCCCTATCCTGCCCCTACCCCCACCAACCCAAAACAACCATCACCATCACCATGAAAACGTTCCGTCTCCTGGCCACCGCCCTCGCCACCCTCACTCTCGCCTTCACCGGCTGCATCCAGTCCGAATCCACCGTCACCGTCAAACCCGATGGCTCCGGCACCATCGTCAGCACCACCACCATGGGTGGCATGGTCGTCCAAATGATGCAAGGCATGGCCCAGGGACTCGGCGGCGAAGCCGGTGCCCAGCCCGGCAACCCGCTCGAACCCGATGAAGAAAAACTCAAAGCCGCCGCCGCGAACTTCGGCGAAGGCGTCACCTTTGTCGGCGTCGAAGAAATTAACGAAGCCAACGGCAACGTCGGCACCAAGGTCACCTACGCCTTCACCGATATTAATAAAGTCAGCGTCTCCCCGGAAGACGCCTTCGGCGCCATGGATGACCTCAGCGAAATGGGCGAACAAATGAGCGGACAGGCGGGTGGCTCCTCCGAAGAGGGAGAAGCCGATTCCAAAGACGACCCCATCACCTTCTCCTTCACCCCCGGCTCCCCCGCCACCCTCACCATCAATATGCCGGAACCCGATCCCGAAGACCTCCAATCCGATGGCACCGAGTCCGGCGCCGCCGAAACACCCGATCCCGCCCAAATGGCCATGGCCCAGCAAATGCTCGGCGACATGCGCTTCGGCCTGAACGTCGCCGTCGAAGGCGAGGTCGTCGAAAGCGACGCCACTTACCAAGACGGCAACAACACCACCATCTTCGCCATGGAAATGGGCAAAATGCTCGGCGACCCCGCCAACATCTCCAAAATGCAGGCCCTCGAAAACGAAGAAGACTTCAACAAAATTAAAGAATCCCTCAAAGACATCGACGGCATGAAGTTCGAAACCAACGAGACCGTCACCGTAAAATTCCAATAATCTCGTATCTCCTGCAATCCAAGCAACTTCAAGGCTTGGTGCCATTCCAAAGCCGCTGGAAACGGCTTTGGAATTGACACTTCTCGTCCATCTCTCTTAAGTCCCCATACAGGGCGGGAGGCTTTGCGGCTGCCGGTTCTTTTCAGTGAGTCCCATGTCTGCTTGGGTCCTCTCTGCTCTCCTCACATCTAAACCACCTCAGTACAACCATGACCTTAAGCGCATTTCCACAATCCATCACCTTCAAGGACGGAGACTCCGTCACCCCCCCGTTGCCCCGGCTCGACAACGTAAACCGAAATATGACGGGCGTCGATGCCCTGACCTCCGAAGACGAGTTCGTCGTCCCGCGCCTCCCGAAGGTGTAACCCGCCTCGCGACGATTTCCCGCACCCAAACCGAAACAAACGAACACCATGAAATTTGATTCGACCCAAGACAACCTAGACAACACCAATGGGAACATGGGAACTCGCGCGCCCGTTGGTGATCGCGACCCCAACGAACCCGTCGCGCCACCCCTGCCCAAGCTACAGGGCCTGGTGGACAATAACAACGCCGACTTGGATTCTTCCGAACCCGTCGTGCCTCGCCTCCCCCGGCTCTAATTTCGCGAGAACCCGTAGAGCAAGAATTTTACTGGGATGGATTGAATCCCGCCAAGGCTCCCCTTCACAATCGGGGAGCCTTTTTTTATGAGCCGAGCCATCAATAGACCGCTTCACGTGCACTTCGTTGGCGTCTACGGCCGCGCCACCGGTTCCGTCGCCGTCGCCATTTCCCGCAGCCCCTCCCGCTGGCGGGTCACCGGTTCCGATCGCGCCGCCTACCCCCCCATGGACGAATACGTCAACCGCTCCAAAGTCCACGTCTTCCCCAAACACGGCGCCCATAACATCACCAAGGACATCGATATCGTCGTCGTCAGCGGTCACTGGGGCCGGCGCGACGCCGAAGTCGAAGCCGCCCTCAACAAAAATATCCGCATCCTCTCCCTCGCCGAGTTCGCCGGTGAATTCCTCCTCAACGACACCCACAACTTCGTCGTCGCCGGCACCAACGGCAAATCCACCACCACCGCCCTCCTCACCTGGATTCTCGAGTTCGCCAAGAAAAAACCCAACTACCTCATCGGTGCCATGGCCCGGAACTTCCCCAGGCCCGCCCGCTTCGGAAAAGCCGCCCACGCCGTCCTCGAAGGCGATGAATTCCCCGCCCGCTTCGGAAACCGCAACCCAAAGTTCCTCTACTACAAACCCCGTACCCTCCTCATCACAAACCTCGCCCGGGACCACGCCGACGTCTATCGCGACCTCCGCGAATACGTCCAGGCCTTCCTCTACCTCGTCGACACCCTGCCCTCAAAGGGAAACCTCATCCTCAACGCCGACGACAAATACTCCCACGTCGTCGCGCCACACAGCAAAACTCCGGTCACTACCGTTGGCTTTGGTCGCAAAGCCGACCTCCAAATCACCCGCCTGGAGTTCCTCCCCGAATCCATCGCCTTCCGCTTCCTCAATCAAGACTTCACCCTCCCCATGCACGGCCGTGTCAATGCCCACAACGCCGCCATGGCCGTCGCCGCCGCCCGCCACGCCGGCGTCCGCCCCGCCACCGCCCGGCGCGCCCTCGAACACTTCAAAGGCATCGACGAACGCCAGGAATTCCTGCACCACTCTCCGCATACCCCCGTCATCGCCGACCACGGGTATCACCCCGATTCCATCGCCGATTGGATCCGCTCCGCGAAAAAACATTATCCCCGCAAACCCGTCCTCGTCGTCATCCAACCCCGCTTCACCGGCAACGCGGACGACTACGCCCAAAAAGACCTCCCCGCCGCCCTCGCCCCTGCCGATCGCGTCCTCATCCTCCCCCACTTCAATAATGTCGAACACGAAGGCCCACCCTTCAGCCCCCAAAAACTCGCCCGCGACCTCAAATCCCTCAAAGTCCCCGCTCACTACGTCGCCAATCTCGATCAACTCCCTCGCTGGCTCAAAAAAACCGCCCGCCATGGCGACCTCATTCTCGCCGCCGTCCCTCATTCCCTCCCCGAGGCCATCAAAGCCATCACCCAGCGCGCCCGCGAACTCGACCAAACAAGTGACGCGTGACGTTCCACCAACATGCGCCTCCTCTTCACCAATCACCAACTCACCCACTACACCGGCACCGAGCTCTTCGTCCGCGAGATCACCGCCGCGCTCAAGAACCGCGGCCACGAAGTCGCCGCCTTCAGCACCCGCCTCGGAAAAGTCGCCGATGAAATACGCGCCGCCGATATCCCCGTCGTCGATGATCCCACGAGTATCCCCGTCACGCCCGACCTCATCCACGGCCAACACTACCTCGAATCCCTCGCCGCTCTCCTCGCCTTCCCCGAAACGCCCGCCCTTTTCCACTGCCACAGCAACGGTCGCTGGCAGGAAGTCCCCCTCCAACACCCCCGCGTCGTCCGATATGCCGTCATCACCAACCGCTTCATCCCCTGGTTCAAAGAAGACTTCGGTATCCCCGCGGAAAAAATCGATGTCGTCCCCAACGCCGTCGACCTCTCCCGCTTCAAGACCATACGCACTCCAGCCCCGTCCCCCGAAAAAGCCCTCCTCTTCACCAGCACCATCGGAGAAGGGCCCGTCCTCGAAACCCTCAAGCAGGCCTGCGCCCAATGCGATCTGCCCCTCGATCTCGCCGGGCATTCCCTCGGCATACCCGTCGATCACCCCGAAGAACTCCTCCCCCAATACGACCTCGTCTTCGCCGCCGGGCGCACTGCTATCGAAGCCATGGCCTGCGGCTGTGCCGTCATACCCATCGCCGTCGACAAAAGCGGGCGCCTCATCTGCCCGCGCACCTTCGCAACTTCGCAAAAAGTAAACTTCAGCTCCCGCAAACAATACCCCCCCATCCGCGAAGAACTCATCGTCCGGCAAATCAAACGATACCGTCCCGAAGACGCCGCCGCCGTCACCCAACGCGTCCGCTCCGAATTCGGCATCGACACGGCCTGCGACCGCCTCGAATCCCTCTACCAAAATGTTGTCGCCGAATACCCCGGTCCTCCCCCTCCCGAAGAAGAACGCACCGCCACTATTAACGACCTCCTCTCCCTCGCCCAACGCGCCCACACCCTCTCCCTCGACTTGGACGGCATCCCCCCGGAAACCCAGGACCTCACTCGCGCCCTCCAACACGCCAACGAACAAATCGCCAAACTCAAATCCGGCTGGGAAATCACCAAATCAAAACGCGTCCAAAGCCACGCCGCCCTCACCACCGCCAAACAAAAACTCGAAGCCACCCGCCAACTCCTCGAAAAATCCCCCCTCACCCGCCCCGCCTGGAAAAAACTCCGCCAAAAATGGAACGAGATCGACCCGTAACCCCAGCCCTCTGCCCTCTGCCCTCTGCCCTCTGATCTCTGACCCCTCACCCCCTCACCCCCTCACCCCCTCACCCCAAGGCCCGCCGAATCGGCCCCTCCCGCGCCTCAATACTCTCGCACACCTTCATCTGCACCCGCGCCCGGTTCAGGTTCTGCCCGTCATACGAAACCTTGAAATACTGATCCCCCGCCAGGTAATCCGCGAAAAATCGCAGCCCCAACTCAAACGCAATCAATCGCAGCGAATCATACAAATACCGGTGATCCGCCTCCGTTAAAAACGCCCCCGCCTCCCGCAAATACCCCCTCACCAAGGCCTCAAACAAATCCAAATCCAACACCACTTCGGTCAAATCCTTGGTCTCCTCGCCGGCCGGATTACAAGCCGATCGCGCACAGTCCCCAAAATCATGATGCACCAGCCCCGGCTTCACCGTGTCCAAATCCACAATCGCCGTCCCCTTCCCCGTCACATCATCCACCATCACGTTCGATATCTTCGGGTCACCATGCGTCGGACGCTCCACCAACTCCCCCTTCGCTTTCGCATCCTCTAACAAGCGACACAATTCACGGCGCTCCTCCACAAACTGCGCCAGTCGCCGCGCCTCCGATGACCACCCGATCATTTGCTGCGCTTTGTCGGTCTGAATCACCTCGTCATACTTCGCCAAATACCCCGGCGTGATATGAAACCCCGGCAGGGTATCCTCCAATTCCGCCACCGGGAAATCGGAAATAATTCGCTGAAAATGCCCCAGCACGATCCCCGCCTCCTGCGCGTGATCAATACTGATCGCCTTCTCATGCGAAGTCGCCGACGTAATCAAGGTCAACCCCCGCCAATACTCGCAATCCTCGTCGATGACAAAATCCTGCCCATCCTGCGCCGCAATCACCTGCGGCAGTTGCCAAACCCGGTCTGCCTTCTCCGCTTCCCCCTCAATCCGGCGATGGGCATGCCGCGTAATCGCCTTCATGTTCGCCATCACTTTCTGCGGGTCCGGAAATACCTTCTGATTGATCCGCTGCAGAATAAATTGCTCCTCCGCAAAGGTCGTGCGGGTCACGACACGATAAGTGTCGTTCACGTTGCCGCTCTCAATACTCGACAAGGCCACAATGCTGCCCGGCACATCAAATTCCGCTGCAATCGCTTCCGCCGACATAATCCAGCCAGATCAAAAACAATATCTAACAAATCGGCAACCCCCGATTACCCCCTCCCGCTTTGAAAGCCCGCGCTCCCAAGACCCGGTAGGGACGAGCGGCCCGCTCGTCCGCCTCCCTGCGTGTTCGATGCCTGGAGACTGCTCTACCGACCAAACCACCCCCGCATTGCTTCCAAGCAAAAATATCCCTACCTTCCTCACGTGCGCCTCACCGTCCTTATCCTATTCCTAATCGCCTCTCCCCTGCCCGCCCAAACCCTCAACGGCATCGATACCCTCCAAGCCCAAAATTTCGCCCCCCTCGAAAACCAACGCCTCGGCCTCATCACCAATCACACCGGCCGCGATCGCACCGGCACCCCCACCATCGACCTCCTCCACAAGGCCCCCAACATCAACCTCGTCGCCCTCTTCAGCCCCGAACACGGCATCCGCGGCGAAGCCGATGAAAACGTCGACGACGAAACCGACGCCAAAACTGGCCTCCCCGTCCACAGCCTTTACCGCGAAAACCGCCGCAAACCCACCCCCGATCAGCTCGCCGGCCTCGATGCGCTCGTCTTCGATATTCAGGATATCGGCACCCGCTTCTACACCTATATCTCTACCATGGGCCTCGCCATGGAAGCCGCCGCGGAAAACGATCTCGCCTTCTTCGTCCTCGATCGCGTCAATCCCATCGGCGGTCTCACCGTCGACGGACCCGTCCACCAGGGAGAAAAAAACTTCACCGGCCATCACCCCATCCCCATCCGCCACGGCATGACGGTCGGAGAACTCGCCAACATGTTCAATGCCGAAAACAAACTCGACCTCAACCTCACCGTCATCCCTGTCGAGAACTGGTCCCGCGATCAATACTTCGATACCACCGGCCTCCCCTGGATCAATCCCTCTCCAAATATGCGCAGCCTCGCGGAAGCCGTGCTCTATCCCGGCGTCGCCCTCCTCGAATTCACCAACGTCTCCGTCGGCCGAGGCACCGATATCCCCTTCGAACTCGTCGGCGCCCCCTACATCGATCAACCCCACCTCTTCGCCGATGCCCTCAACCAATTCCAACTCCCCGGCGTCACCTTCAAACCCGCCCAATTCAAACCCAAGTCCTCCGTCTTCGCCGAAGAACTCTGCGGCGGCGCCCGCATCATCCTCACCGATCCCAAGGCCTGCCCCGCCGTCGATGTCGGCCTCGCCCTCGCCCTGACCCTCCGCTCCCAATACCCCGATCACTGGGACATGACCAATTTCTACAAGCTCCTCAAACACCCGCCCACCGTCGACGCCGTCGCCAATGCCCTCCCCCTCGACGAAATCCACCAAACATGGTTTAAAGACCGCGCCGACTTCGAATCCCGGCGCCGAAGCTTTCTCCTCTACGATTCACCGAACCCGTGAAGTCCTACTCCCTCTCCCGCCAAGACCCCGCCGCCGACGGCCGCCCCGATTGGAACGCGGTCACCCCCCTCACCGACTTCATCTTCCCCTGGACCGACCGGGAACCGCCCGCCACCACCTTCCATGCCTGCCTCCTCGACGACGACTTCCACTTCCGCTTCGACGTCGAAGACAAAGACATCGTCCTCGGCAATTCCCCCAACAACGACGACAACGTCCTCGGCTCCGATCGCGCCGAAATCTTTTTCGCCGCCGATCCCGACCTCAACGAATACTACTGCTTCGAAATAGACCCCCGCGGCCTCGTCTTCGAATGCCGCATGCAACACTACCGAAAAATGGACGACTCCTGGTCCTGCCCCGGCCTCGAGGTCGTGGCGTTCCTCACGTCGAACGGATATCAGATCGACGGCCAACTCCCCCTCCAAACCCTGCGCGACCTCAAGGTTCTCAAATCCTCTTCCCCGGAAATCATCGCTGGCGTCTACCGCGCCGAATTCAGTCACGAAGGTGAATACGAAATCGCCGAAGATTGGATCAGCTGGATCGATCCCGAAACCGATACCCCAGACTTCCACGTCCCCGCCTCCTTCGGCCGCTTCATCCTCCCTCAGTGAGTCCGCACCGGGCCGCGGGCGCTCTCTCGTAGCTTGGCCCCCACCAACATCGCCAGCTCCCCGTCCATCTGTTCACTCTCCGTCGCGAACAGCCGCACTACCCGCTCATCGAGTAGGCCCGCATTCCCCGCCAATATCGGCGTCTGCTTGAAACACCCCGGCCCGCGTTCCCCATCATCAATCCCGCGATGCTCCACCGAGCCCCCCTCCCACCAAGACACCGCCCCTTCCTTTCCTCCATCTTCATAGCAAAACCGTAACCCCACCACCTCCCCCGCTTTCCCAAACCAAACAAACAAATCGATCGCCTCACTCCGAAACCACCGCCGGAACGGCTCGCCCGGCACCTGGCGGACACAACGAATCTCGCGTAACATCGCTTACAATCGGAAGACGTTTGACCACCGCCCCTCATGCCCTAAAGCTTCGCTGCAATATCTCTCCCCCAATCCCCGTTTACCTTCCCACCATGAAATCCGCCGCCCTCTTCCTCCTCGCCGCACTCCTCTTCTCACCCGCCCTCGCGCCGGCCCAGCAAGCCAATAAAAAGAAGAAGAAAAAATCCCCTCCCCCCTTCTCCTGGACCAATCCTCTCACCGACCAACAACGCGAATTCAAAAAACTCCCGCCCACCCTCAAACACGCCACGTTCAATTCCCCCTCCATGGCCCTCGACGTCGGCTACTTCATTTATCTCCCGCCGGAATACGAAGCCAAGAAGAACAAGAAATTCCCCGTCGTTTACCACCTCCACGGCGGCCGCCCCGGCTCCGAAGCCAAATCCGTCCAGCTCTCCGAATTCGTCGACCATGCCATCGCCAATGGCGACATCCAACCCACGATCTACGTCTTCCCCAATGGCGGCCCCATGTCCTGGTATAACTTTCCCGAAAAAGAAAACGGCCTCGGTGAAGACGTCTTCGTGAACGAACTCATCCCCCACATCGACGAAACCTATCGCACCTGGGGCACGCCCGAAGGCCGCGCCATCGAAGGATTCTCCCAGGGCGGCCGCGGGACCACACGCATCATGTTCAAACACCCCGAACTCTTCGGCTCCGCCGCCCCCGGCGGCTCCGGATACGAACCGGAAAAACGCATCCAGGAAAACGACGGCTGGGAATCCGATTCCACCCGCTTCCTCCCCATCGGATACAACGCCTGGGACCTCGCAAAAGAATTCGCCAAACGCAAGAACAAACCCGACCTCCCCATCCTCCTCTGGGTCGGCACCAAAGGCTTCAATTACGAATACAACCTCAAGTTCTCCGAATACCTCGACCAACTCGGTGTCCCCCACGAAATCATCACTGTCGAAGGCATCGACCACTCCGCCAGCCGCATCTACGAAAAACAAGGGCTCGACCTCATGTCCTTCCACGACAAGAACTTTGCCGAAAGCGGCGGCAATCCCAGTAAATGACGTCCCTCCCATCATGATCGGCTTCACCTGCGAAGGCGAACGAATCACAAACCGATCGCTGATCACCGATCAGCCGCTCCAGTCCATCCCCTCGGGCAACCGATTCAAGTTCTCACACCCATCCTCCGTCACCACCACCAGATCCTCCACGCGCACCCCGCCAAAACCGACCCGGTAAAGTCCCGGTTCCACCGTCAATACATCGCCCGCCACCAATTCCACCCCGTCCGGTGCCAGCAACGGCGGTTCGTGCACGTCCAAACCGATCCCGTGCCCCGTCCCATGCGTCATCGCGGCACCCATCCCCGCCTTGTTCTCCTCCGGCGTCACCACACCAAACCCACGCGCCCGAATGACCTCCGTCGTCGCCGCATGCACCGCCTTCCCCGTAACTCCCGCCCGAATCGCCGCCGTCCCCGCGGCCTTCGCTTCACACACCGCCGCATGCATCGCCACCAACTCTTCAGGCACGTCCCCATGCACCACCGTTCGCGTGCAATCCCCACAATAATGCGACCCTTGATCCGTCGGAAAAATATCCACAATCACCGGTTCACCCGTCCGCAAGGCCCCCTCGCCGGTATGATGACACGAGGCCCCTTGCGCTCCACCCGCAATAATCCAGGAAGGCCCGCTGAACCCACGCTCCATAAGAAATAGATTCACCGCCGCCCGTACCCGCGCTGAGGTCAATTCATCCCCCTCTTGCCGCAATACCCCTTCCCGGTCGGCCTCCGCCCGCGCGATCATTTCGCAAGCCAAACGAATCGCCCCTTCCGTGACTTCCTGGCTGTATCGCAACTTCTCAATCTCCCACGCGCTTTTCCGCCGACGCTCCATCACGCCCATCTCAAGATCACACACCACCTTGATCCCCGCCTCGCCCAACACGGTCGCGAAACTCAAGGGCAAGGTCCGGTCCGCCGTCACGGTGCTCACCCCATGCCGACGCAAACACTCCGCCGCCGCCTGAGCCATCCCCACTTCCCGGTCCGCAGAAAAACCACTCTCCGGCTCATAATCCGCAGGCACACAGACCTCATCCGCCCGCACCTTCTCGCGCGCCCGGTCCAACTCCACGTCCCGCACGATACATACCGTCCGCACCTTCCCCTCGCCCCCGGGCACCTCCAGGAACGCCAATGGATCCCCCGCGGAAAACTGAACCTTCCAAAACAACGCACTGTTCTGCTGCGTCACCCCGGCCCGAATCGTCGCCCCCATCGTCCTACGCCTTTCCCTTGTCTTTCTTCTTCTTTTCCTGCGGAGGCTTTCCCGTGTATTTGCCGTCGTCCTTCTGACTACGCGGTTCCTCAAACGCCTCCGCCATGTATCGCTTCAATGTCGCCGCCTTCGCCGGCTTCTCCGCCGACAGATCATTCGCCTCCGCCATGTCCACACTCACATCAAAAAGAAAATACTCCTCCCCTTTCCTCAGAAGCTTCCACTTCCCCGATCGCACCGCCGCCGCCTTCTCGCCGTGATCCCAATACAAATAGTCCCGCTTCGCCTGCTTCCCTTCCCCCGTCAATGTCGCCACCACTGATATCCCGTTCACCACTTTCGGCACTTCATCCGCAACGCCCGCCAGTTCCGCCAACGTCGGCAACACGTCCGGAAAATACCACGGGTAATCACTCTCCCCACCCGCTTCAATCTTCCCCGGCCAGCGCACGATCATCGGCACCCGAATGCCCCCCTCATGCATGGAACGCTTCTGCCCCTGCATCACCCCGCAAGAATCGTGCACGCCTTCAAATCGCTTCGCCGCTCCGTTGTCCGAGGTGAAAAATACGATCGTGTCCTCATCCAATCCCTTCTCTTTCAATACCGCCATCATCTCCCCGATCTGCCGATCCATCATGGTGTCCATCGCCGCCGCACACCGCGCCGCATGATCCCACGGTTCGTCTTTATACATCTGCCACGCCGGCTCATCCTCGGGAATCTCATACGCCGCATGCGGCGGCGTCCACGGACAATACAAAAAAAATGGGGTCTCCCCATCTTGCGCCCGCAAGAACTTCATCCCCTCATCAAATATCGCGTGATGCGTGTATCGCCCGTCCAACTCCACCTTCTCAGAATTCCGAAACAAGTGCGTGTAATACGTGTGCGCATGCCACTGGTTGTAGTACCCAAAAAACAAATCAAAACCCTGCCGCTCCGCCGCCCCATCCTTCCCCTGGTTGCCCAACCCCCATTTGCCAAATCCACCCGTGACATACCCCGCCTCCTTCAACACCTCCGCCACGGTCACATCCTCCGGAAACAACGGAATCCCACCGCTGTTCCCCCGCACCGGCGTCCTCCCCTTGTGCGTGCCCGTCATTAAAGTGCTCCGGGCCGACGCACACACGGTGTCCCCAGAGTAACAATGCGTGAACCGTATCCCCTCCGATGCCATCCGGTCCAGGTTCGGCGTCTGAATCGTCTTGCTCCCATAGCAACCAAGGTCGTGATACCCCATGTCATCCACAATAATGAAAATGATGTTCGGCTTGTCCGCACTCAGCCCGCTCGTCACGAGAACCACCATTAACAATAAAATACCCAGGATCGTTCGCATATCGTCTTATCGTCTCCCCTCTCCCTATTCTGTCATGAATTGAATTTCTTCTGTTCCACCAACGCTCACGCGCTACTTTGGACAAAAAAACCTCCCTACCCCCCCACTGAAAGCTCCCCTTCCCCAACACCGTTGAACTGAGCTCACCCCAATAGCATCGCCATGAAAACCGTTTCCTCCCCTTTCCTCGCTATCGCCCTCAGCATCGCCGCCACACTTCCTTCCGCGGCAACGCCACAATCGCCCGCCGGGACTCCCGGCCGGCCAAACATATTATACTTCTACGTCGATGACATGGGCTGGGGCTCCATCGCTCCCAACGCCCAGGCCGAACGCAAAGCCAAGAACCTCCCCTCCATCCTCACCCCATACCTCGACCAACTCGCCGCCGACGGCATCAATTTCGCCCGCGGATACGGCTGCCACGTCTGCTCCCCCGCGCGCTCGTCCCAACAATCCGGCTTCCACCAGGGCCATACCTTCGCCGATCGCAATGATCCCGACAACGCCAAGAAAGCCATGCGCGCCGACGAAATCCTGATGGGCGACGCCCTCGCCGACGCCGGTTACGTCACCGGCTACTGGGGCAAGTGGGGATACGGCGGTTCCAAGGACATGGAAAACCCCACGCTCGATAACATTCAAACCCTCCCCACTTCCCACGGATACCAACACGTGCTCGCCGAACTCCACCACGTCCGTGCCCACACCTTTTTCCAACCCACCCTCTGGAACGCACCCGCCCCAAAAAAATCCCGCGGTGGTCTCCACCTGATTCCCAACTCCATGGCGCCCTACCAAAACAACGACGCCTACCCGAACACCCCCGCCCTCCAGAATCACGCCGACTACCCGAAAACCGCCTACTGCGATGACGTCTACGCCTTCCACGCCCTCGACTTTGTCCGCACCAACGGCCAGAACTACAACAAAACCGGCCAACCCTTCTTCGGCCTCCTCGCCGTCCAAATCCCGCACGCTCCCTTCGACGAAATCCAAGAGCTGCCCGATTGGGACAAAGCTTACGCCGACGACCCCCACTTCGACTCGCTCTCCGATCAAACCCGTGAGTGGGCCGCCATGGTCACCCGCATCGACGCCCACTTCGGCAACATCCTCGCCGCGCTCGATGACCCCAATAACGATGGCGATACCTCCGATTCCGTCGCCGACAACACGCTCGTCCTCTTCCAATCCGACAACGGCGGCCCCGGCGGCAAGAACAACACCGAATACGACGCCAACGGCGGTCTCACCGGCACCAAAGGAAAAATTCAGGAAGGCGGCATCCGCGTCCCACTGCTCATGCGCTGGCCCGCCATGATCCACGACAGCTCCCCTTTAAAAGCCGGCACCACCACTTCCATGGTCGTCGATGTCACCGACCTCCTCCCCACCTTCTGCGAACTCGCCGACACGACCATCCCGCTCGGACTCGACGGGGTGTCTATCGCTCCCACCCTCACCGGCACCGGCACCCAACGCCCCCGCGATTTCATCATCCACGAGGCCGGTAACGGCCAATCCATTATCCGCGACAACATCAAACTCGTCCGCTCGACGGACAAAAAAGGAGAGAACGAGTCTTACGCTCTCTACGATCTCGATAAAGATCACGCGGAAGAAAATAACATCGCCGATCAACACCCCGAACTCGTCAAAAAACTCACGACGCTCCTCCTCGACGAACGCGTCGCCGAAGAAAAAGGCTTCTGCAACACATACCACCACTGGACCGGTAGAAACAACGCGAAGACTTCCGACGCCGAGAACTGGTCCGATTACGAATACGCCAACGCCGGTATCACCTACATCACCGACACCGGCGCGCCCCAACTCTCCTGGACCGCCCTCATCGAGAACCCCGGCAAAAAGATGAAAACCGCTCGCGCCGACAAAGACCTCGAGTTCCTCGGCCTCGAAATCCGCGGCCCGCAGGAACTCACCCTCGACAAAGGCGTCACTCTCACCGCCCGCAACGAACTCCGCCTCTCCCCCGGCGCCACCCTCACGCTCGACGGCAATACCGTTTCCACCATGCGCTGGATCGACGTCGCCGAAGACGCCACCCTCCGCGGTACCGGAACCATCGAAGGCGAAATCTACAACGAAGGCACAGTAGACGTGACCCTGACCGATAAAGATCGACTCTCGCTTCTCGTCGCCGGCACCGCCCACCTCGGAGGCTCCCTCGCAGTCACCCTTTCTGATGACTTCAAACCCATCATCGGCAAAACCTTCACTGCCCTCGCCGCCCCATCCATTCAAGGCCGCTTCAACAATCCCGACAACGAAATCGCTGGCGCCGACGGAACGCTCTTCCGCATCGGCTATGCTGACAATGCCGTGACGCTCACGGTCCAATCGCTGCCGAAATACGATTTCGCAGCGACGTCACCGGACGGCAAGTAATCGCACTCTAACAAGGCAACCCCTTTGTCCTTAGGGGCTTCCAGCACCGGCAATACTTCGCAGGAATTAAGGTTCGCGATTGCGCTTTGAACCGAAGCAATATTGCCGTTCAATGGTTGCAAACCCTAGCAACAACATCATGAAGAAACTGATCCTCGTTACCACCGTCGTCATTTTCGCTGCCGCTGTCTACTGGCTCGGCCATTCCAACGGCCGCACCGGCGCGCCCGCCCCTTCCCTGATCGCCACCGCGATCGCTCAGGACGCCCCCGCCGGCGAATCCGCCGGAGAAACAGTGTCCCCCGTCAAAGCCCGACCACGCGATACCTACTACCCCAACACCGAAGACCTTGGCCCCGATGAAATGCGCGTCATCGCCTGCGGCACCGGCATGCCCACCACGCGCGCCGCCCAGGCCGCCGCCTGCTTCCTCGTCGAACTTGGCAACGGCGACAAATTCCTCTTCGACTGCGGAAGCGGCGCCGCCGAACGCATTTCCTCACTCCAAATTCCCTACAACTACCTCGACAAAGTATTCATCGGCCACCTCCACACCGACCACTTCGGCTCACTCCACGACCTCTTCATCGGCGGCGCCCTCATGGGACGCAATGTCCCCCTCCGCGTCTGGGGCCCCAGTGGCCCGTCGGAAGAACTCGGCACGGCATACGCCCTCGATCACATGCAGAAAATGCTCACTTGGGACCTCGCCGGTCGCGTCGGCGCCACCGATCCGCGCGGCTATCGGATGGAAGTAAATGAGTTCGACTACAAAGGGGAAAATGCTGTGATCTACGAAGAAAACGGCGTGACCATCCGCTCCTTCCCCGCCATCCACTCCATCGATGGCTCCGTCAGCTTCGCCCTCGAATGGAACGGACTGAAGTTCGTCTTCGGTTCCGACACTTACCCGAACAAATGGTTCGTCGAATACGCTAAAGACGCCGACCTCGTCATCCACGAATGCTTCATCGCCGTCCCGGAACTGGTGAGCAAAATGAAGTTCACCCCGGAATCAGCCCTCACCGTAGGAACCCAGATTCATACCGCTCCCGAAGCCTTCGGAAAAGTCATGAGCGCCATCAAACCACGGAAGGCGATCGCCTACCACTTCTTCAAAGATTGGGACACCGCCGGCTCCGTCTACGACGGCATCCGCGAAACCTACGATGGACCACTGGACCTCGCGGAAGACTTCATGGTGTGGAATATCACAAAGGACAACATTACCACCCGCATGGCCGTCTGCGAGGAAGCCACTTGGGCACCGCCATTGTCTCGGCCCGCCGTTCCACCAAACCCCGAAGACCGCAAAACGTTCGCGGATCAACACGGCATGCCCGTCGAAGACCTCCAATACAGCGAGTTCATCAAAAACGGAACCTGGGACGTCGACGACGTCCTGCGCCCGATCTACGAGAAAACCAGCGAGACCGCAGGCCGCGAATTCCCCTATCCGGAAAAAAAGTAAACTCGAGCGACAACGTTCGTATGCCTGAGTCAACACCTCGCGGTCGAGCGTGATCGATACCACCGATGACGCCTCCCCACCGGCCACGCTCATCCAGAATCCACTGAACAAGACAACCGCAACAACCCAACCAAAGAACCAAAGAACCTCATTTCTTCTCCTTCATCCCCGCCGCCAGTTTCGCCGCCTTTTCCGGCATCGACTCTATCGCCGCCTGCAAAACCCGCCGCGCCGTCTCCGCCGCTTCAGATCCCCGGCCCTCGGGTATCACTTCCTCTTCATACCGGTCCGCCACCGCATACAAAGACCCGTCCCCATACAACTTGTATCGCGGAGTCTGCGCCCACACGATCTCGTTCCCGTTCACACCCTGCCCGTGCTTCTCCGCCGCGGTCGTAAATTTCGGATAGTAATACTGAAAAATCCATTTCCGCGGATCGCCTTCCTCGCCCAAACACTGCGGCCAGAAACTCCTCCCATCCAAGGTCACCTCCGGTAGCTTCGCCCCGCTGATCTGCGCCAAGCTCGGCAGCACATCGGAAAAATCAACAATGTCATCACATACAATCCCCGGACCCACCGTCCCCGGACAACTCACGATCAGCGGCGCATGCGTCCCCCCATCCGTCGCCCACGCCTTCTCCCCCTCGCGCATCTCATCCCCATACGGATAAACCAATCCCCGCCCCGTCCCGTTGTCCGTCGTGTAAATGACCACGGTGTCCTCTCGAAGCCCCATCTCCTCAAGCGCATCCACAATCCGACCCACACAACGGTCCGCATAAGCGGTCATGTCCCGGAAATACTCAATCGCCCGCTCCTTCCGCCCTAACTCCGCCGTCTCCGGTGATGAATCCGGCGTCCGCACAAACGGCGAGTGCACCAGGACCATCGGGTAATACGCAAAGAACGGCCGCTCCTTGTTTTCCCGGATGAACTCAATCAAATACTCCGTAAAAATATCCGGCCCATAATCATCCTCAGTCGTTACCAATGATTCCCCGTCCTGCACAATCGTCGGATTCCAGAAACGCGAACCCTTCGCCCCCGGATAATTCCACAAACAATAATTCTCAAACCCGCAGTCCTCCGCCATCGACCCGTTCGGCGGCCCGTCCAACTGCCACTTCCCCGCCACGGCCGTCGCATACCCCGCGTTCTTCAGCATGGTCCCAAAAGTCTCTTCCCCCTTGTCCAAGCAACCAAACGCCGCGTAATTCCGGATCCCGTCACGCCCGGTCATGATCTTCACCCGGCTCGAGGTGCACACCGGCGCCGAATAACACTCCGTAAAACGCGCGCCCTCCGCCGCCAAAGCATCCAAACGCGGCGTCGAAAAATAGGTGCTCCCGTAACACCCGTAATTATCCGCCGCCGAATCGTCGGACATGATCAACACAATGTTCTTGGGCTCACCGCCCCATGCCGATCCCATGAGCACCAAGCCCAGGAACCCCGCCAACCAACAACCCTTTCCGACTCCAACGGTCATCTTTCTATTTGCTCTTTCTCTGATCTCACCGCCTCACCCCAAGCGCGTCTGCTCACTCATACTGCCACTTCATGACCCAAGGGTCTTTCAACTCCTGCTGCCGCTTCTTCAATCGCTCCTGGTATTCCTTCAACACATCCGCATACTCCGGATTCTCCGCCAGGTTCGTCGACTCATGAGGATCCTTGTCGATCGCATACAACTCGAACGCCGGCCGGTTCACATACTCGTCCACCGTCTTCTGGCCATAAGGCGCATCCTTCCCTTTCGCCCATTGCGCCTGCCACGTCGAGGCCGCCCACAAATCCGACGCAAACGGATACGGCTGCCCATGCGCTATGTTCCAGATCAACTTGTATTCCCGGTCCCGAATCACCCGCATCGGATAATACATCTGAATCTCATGAAAAGTATGCGACGCCAGTATCTCATCCCACCCCTTCGGGTTCGTCTTCCCTAAGATCGGAATCCAGGATCGCCCGTGATAAGTCCGAAACCCACCCTTCGGCCCCCGATTCGCCGGAATATACTCGTTCCCTTCCCAATACTCCTTCGCATCCACCCACTTCTTCGGACCTCCTGTCTTCGCATCCAACCCGCCCGCAAAGTCCAGCAACGACGGCGTGATATCCACATGACTGATCAACGCCTCCGACACAACCCCCCGCTTCTTCTCATACGGATCCCGCACCACGAACGGCACCCGAAGCCCGCCCTCAAAAACCGTCGTCTTGCCGCCCGGAAACGCCATCCCGTGATCCGCCGTAAAAACAAACAAGGTCTTGTCATACAACCCCGCCGCCTTCAGATGCTCCACCAATCGCCCCACGCCTTGGTCAATCCGCGAAACTGACTGATAATAATGCGCCAACTCCGATCGGCTCTCCGGTGTGTCCGGTAAAAACGCCGGGATCGCCACCTCGTCCGGATCATAAAACACTTCCTCAACCCCCTCATACGCCCCGCGGTCCGGTTTGTTCCCAAACAGATCCGGCTTCAATTCCCCCGCAAAATTCTCGTCCTTCCCCCCGCCCCGATGCGGATCCGATGTCGCAAAATAAATGAAGAACGGACGCTCATCGTCCGCATCAATCACGTCCTTCACCCCATCCGCCATCGACACCGCGTTTCGCGAATTCCCGGGAATCACCGTTTCAAATTCATAGACCTTCTCCGGAGCCACATGATATTTCCCCGTCCGCACCGTCCGGTATCCCTCGTTCCGCAACACCTGCGGCAAGGCCAGCGACACGACATCCGGATAGGAAGCAAACTTATGATAAGCGTGCTGATGCCCATACTGCCCGTTCGCATGGTTGTGCAGCCCCGATAAAACGACGCTCCGGCTCGCACTGCAGCTCGCCGTCGTCGCAAAGGCATTCACAAAAATCGTCCCGTCCGCCGCCACCGCATCAATATGCGGCGTCACCGCCACCGGGTCCCCGTAACACCCCAAGGTCGGACTCTCATCGTCCGTGATAAATAAAATGATGTTTTTCTCCGCCGCCGACACCCAGGACGCCGCGCAAACCATTCCCATCAAAAATAAAATCGCCAATCTCATGTTTCTTATTTGTTAGTCGTTGAGGCGGGCCCCGCTTGGGCACCCGAAGCCTTAATCTAAACGCACCCCCTGCCGGAATCTTCCACCCCCATTGGGCCGACGCTTGTCGATTCAACACAAAAACAATCCCAAGACGGGCTAGAATTTTCCACCGCTCCACCTCATATTGGGGCGCATGACCCCCCTGCGCTCCACTCTTGTCGCATCGATAGTGCTCATCACGGCCGCCTTGACCGGAAAATCAATCGCGGAGAAGCCGCATCCGGACAAAACAGCAAGTTCCCCGAATATGATTCTCGTCTTCATCGACGACATGGGCTGGGGCGATTTCTCCTGCTTCGGCAACACCGAGACCACCACCACGAACATCGATCGCCTCGCCAACGAAGGCATCCGCTTCAACCGCTTCTACGTCAACTCCCCCATCTGCTCGCCTTCCCGCGTCGCCATCTCCACCGGCCAATACCCCACCCGCTGGGACGTCACATCCTACCTCGCCACCCGCCAACTCAATGAAGCGCGCGGCATGGCCCAATGGCTCGATCCCGAAGCCCCCATGCTCGCCCGCTTCCTCAAAAACGCCGGATACGCCACCGGCCACTTCGGGAAATGGCACATGGGCGGCCAACGCAACGTCGGCGACGCCCCCTACATCTCAGAATACGGCTTCGACGAATCCCTCACCAACTTCGAAGGCCTCGGCCCCCGCATCCTCGCCTGGTGCTACTCCCCCGACAACGATCCGCCACCGAAAAAACACTTCGGCGACGCTGAAAACCTCCCCGGCCCCACCACCTGGGTCGATCGCTCCGAAGTCACCCAATCCTTCGTCGACGCCGCCATTCCCTTCATCGACAAAGCCGCCGAAAACGGCACGCCCTTCTACATCAACCTCTGGCCAGACGACGTCCACACCCCGTGCTACCCGCCCCTCCACCGCTGGGGCGATGGCTCGGATCGCACCAAATACATTGGCGTCCTCAAAACGATGGACGACCAACTCGGAGTGCTCTTCGACCGAATCCGCGATGACGAACACCTCCGCGACAACACGATCATCCTCATCTGCTCCGACAACGGACCCGCCCAGAACTTCGGCTCCGCCGGTCCCCATCGCGGATACAAAACCCACCTCTACGAAGGCGGCGTCCGCTCCCCCCTCATCGTCTGGGCCCCCGGCATCATCGATTCCACCGACGCCGGCACCGTGAACGAAACCTCCGTTTTCTCCGCCATCGACCTCGTCCCCTCCCTCCTCGACATCGCCGGCGTCCCCCAACCCGACGCCATCGAGTTCGACGGCGAAGTGCTCTCCCACACCATCTTCGGAAAAGGAGACGCCTCCCGCAAAGCCCCCCTCTTCTTCCGTCGCCCCCCCGATCGCGATGCCTTCTACGGCGTCGACGACCTCCCCGACCTCGCGGTCATCGATGGCAATTGGAAGGTCCTCTGCGAATTCGACGGCGCCAACCCCGAACTCTACAACCTCGAAAAAGACCCCGCCGAAACCAACAATCTCGCCGACAAGAATCCCGAGCTCGTCCAACGCCTCACCAACGACCTCCTCGCCTGGCAAAAATCCATGCCCCAAGACAACGGCGCCACCTTCAAACTCGACAAAAAGAAAAGGAAGTAACCGCTCTCCCTTCGAAAATGAAACCCCTCTCCCTCTCCCTCTTCATCATACTCCTCTGCGCCTCCGCGCCGATGTTTACCCTTCGTAGCCTTGGCGAAGAGGGGCGTGAGACTGTTGCCTCGGAGAAACCCAATGTATTGCTAATCGCTATCGACGACATGAACGACTGGGTCACCGCCCTCGGCGGCCACCCCAACGCCCATACCCCGAACATCGATCGCTTCGCCAAACGCGGCACCCTCTTCACGAACGCCCATTGCCAGGCCCCCATCTGCAACCCCTCGCGCACGTCCATCATGTATGGCCTGCGCCCCTCTACCACCGGCATCTACGCCAATTCCCCCACGCCCTGGAAGACCCCTTCCCTCGCCGAATACACCACCATGCCCCGATGGTTCGCCCAACACGGGTACCACACCGCCACCACCGGCAAAATCTACCACGGCTCCGGCCTCCCTGAGAACGACTTCGACCTCGTCGGCCCGAGACCCGGCCAACGAAACAAAGACCTCGACGAACGCCTCGTCACGAACACACCAGAGGGCTCCGCCGGCCTCTGGGACTTCGGCGCCCAGGAATACGAAGAAACCCTCTACACCGACTACGAATGCGCCACCTGGGCCATCGATTTCCTCTCTGCTTCCCCCCCCAACAACCAATCACCAATAACCAACAACTCGGCCAAGAAGAACAACGGCAACGAAACACCTACGGCCCCCTTCTTCTTGGCCGTCGGCTTCTACCGCCCCCACGTCCCCTTCTACGCCCCCACCCGCGTCCTCGAACAATACCCTCTCGAACAAATCACCCTCCCAAAAGTAAAACCCGACGACCGCGACGATCTCCCCGAAGCCGCCACCGAAGTCACCCACAACAGCGCCCCGCCCCCACACTCATGGTTCGTCGAAAACAAGATGTGGAAACCCGCCGTTCAGGCATACCTCGCCTGCATCCAGTGGACCGATGAACAGGTCGGCCGCGTCCTCGATGCCCTCGAAGCCTCACCCCACGCCGATAACACCATCGTGGTCCTCTACTCCGACCACGGCTTCCACCTCGGCGAAAAACTGCGCTGGACCAAGTTCTCCCTATGGGAACGCTCCACCCGCGTCCCCTTCATCATCGCCACCCCTGGTTACCCCGAAGACCAACGCTGCGCCAAGGCCACCGAACTCCTCTCCATCTACCCCACCCTCATCGACCTCTGCAGTCTCCCCGCCAACCCCGATGTCGAAGGCCGCTCTCTTGTTCCCCTCCTAGAAAACCCGAACACCGATTGGCCTCACCACGCGCTCACCACCCACGGCCAAAACAATCACGCCCTCCGCTCGGATCGCTATCGCTACATCCAATACCACGACGGCTCCGAAGAACTCTACGACATGCAAAAAGACCCCGACGAATGGACAAACCTCGTCGCGAAAGAATCCTCCCAAAAACACGCCGCCATCATCAACGACTTCAAACGCGCCCTCCCCAAAACCAACGCCGCCCCCGCAAAGGCTTCGCCCGCAGCTACGAAGAAGCCACAGAAAAAGAAACAATAACCAGGTCCGGCGAACCGGCTGGCACACTCGATCGCTCCCGGATCCGACACGCATCACGATGCACTCCCCTGTCTTTCGACCCATCCAATTCACGATGGCAGTCATGATCCTGACCAGCCTCTGGCTTGGATCAGGTGTCAGCTCAAATGCCGAGCCATTGGAACAACAGCTGAAGTTCGAAGGAACAACCCGGAAATACTTTGTGCAACTCCCGCCCGGCTTTGATTCGGCGAAAGAATACTGGCTCCTCGTCTCCGTCCACGGTGGTGGCGGCAACGGGCGCAGCCACTTTCTCGCCAACAGCCTCCGTGACGCCGTCAACACTTCGGGCTTCGATGCCATTGTCGTATCGCCGAGCTTCTCCAACGAAGATTCGCAAGCAAGCCGCTTCCCCGCCCTCGGTG
>JBCCIR010000071.1:0-26790 GCA_039028175.1 Verrucomicrobiota bacterium | reverse complement strand
GAAGAAACGGGCATTCCTGTGGTTATTGCGGATGATCCGCTAACTTGTGTAGCGCGCGGTGGCGGTAAGGCATTCGATATGATTGGTGGGTTTGAGTTTGTTTGTTTTCATGGGTGGGTTTGGGTTTGGTTTGAGTTGAGAGGTGAAGGAACCACGAATGGACACGAATGGACACGAAAATTTTGTGAAAAAATTGGGGATTCCCGTGGCGAGCATCGTGGGAGTGCGCCCTCGGCGAGGGCGCGCTACCTCGTATCGCATTGCTGGGATGGGGCGGTGAGAGGCAGGGGGGTCAGGCGATGAGTTGGGGGATGGATTTGGAGGGGCGGATGATGGTGGTGAGGCGTTTGTCGGCGCCTTGGTGGCGGTAGGTGAGCTTGAGGTGATCGACGCCGAAGAGTTCGAGGAGGGTGGCTTGGAAATCGTTGATATGGACGGGGTCTTTGACCACGTCCCAGCCGATTTCGTCGGTTTCGCCGTGTGTGTATCCGCCTTTGGCGCCGCCGCCGGCCATCCAAACGGAGAAGGCCTTGGGATGGTGGTCGCGGCCGGTGACTTTTTTATAGCCGGGGCGATTTTCGCCGAGGGGGGTGCGGCCGAATTCGCCGGCCCAGACGACGAGGGTGGAGTCGAGAAGGCCGCGTTGTTTGAGGTCATTGATGAGGGCGGCGATGGGTTGGTCGCACATGCCTGCGTTGAAGGCGAGTTCCTGTTCGAGATTGGAGTGGTGGTCCCAGGTGGCGTGGATGATGTTGATGAAGCGGACGCCGCGTTCGACCATTCGGCGGGCGAGGAGGCAGTTTTGGGCGAAGGTTTTATATTGATCGGGACCCCCTTTGCGGTTGGCGCTAATTTCGGGATCGGCGCGGTTGAGGCCGTACATCTCGCGGATGTGTTTGGATTCGCCGGAGAGGTCGGTGAGTTCCGGAGCGGCGGACTGCATGCGGTAGGCGAGTTCGTAATTGGCGATGCGGCTACTGATTTCGGGGTCGTGGACCTGGTTGAAGCGTAATTCGTTGAGGGCGCGGAGGGAGTTTAGGTTTTGGCGTTGGAGGCGGTCGGGGAGGCCGGGGGGATTGGCGAGGTTGAGGATGGGTTCGCCTTGATTGCGGAAGCGGACGCCTTCGTGGATGGAGGGGAGGTATCCGCTGGACCAAAGGGTGGCGCCGCCGCTGGAGCCGCGGCCGGCGGTGAGAACGACGTATGAGGGGAGGTTTTGATTTTCGGTTCCGAGACCGTAGGAGAGCCAGGAGCCCATGACGGGGAGGCCGAATTTGGCTTCGCCGCACTGCATCATGAGTTGTCCGGGGTGGTGATTGAATTGGTCGGTCTGCATGGATTTGATCATGCAGATGTCATCGGCGCAGGTGGCGATATTGGGGACGAGGTCGCTGAACCACATCCCGGACTGGCCGTGTTGGGAGAAGTTGCGTTTTGATCCCATGAGGGTGGCTTCGTCTTTTTGGATGAAGGCGAAGCGCATGTCCTTCAGGAGGGACTCCGGCATTTTCTGGCCGTCGAGTTCCTGAAGTTTCGGTTTGTAGTCGAAGAGGTCGAGTTGCGAGGGGGCGCCGGCCATGAAGATAAAGATGCAGTTCTTGGCCTTTGCGGGGAGATCGCCATTGCGGGGGGCGAGGGGATTGACGAGGGCGTCGGCGACTTTCTTTTTGCCAGCGGCGAAGGCGTTGTCTTGGGAGAGGATGGAGGTGAGCGCGGCGGCGCCGAGCCCGCTGGCGGCGGTGGTGAGGAACTCGCGGCGGGTGCCGTCGGCGAAATCGTTCGGAAGGTTCATTATTTGGCGTTACTCACGGGTGATGAATTCGTCGAGGTTGAGGATGATGCGGGTGGTGGCGGTCCAGCCGGCGGCTTCGGGGTTGGGGACGTCGGGAACAGTATGCGGGCCGATGAGAGTTTCAGCGCGTTCGGGGTTTTCTTGGTAGTATTTTCGGGATTGGCTCAGGGAGCGGACGACGATGCCGCGTTCGATGGGGAGGGGCGGGCGGCCGAGGGCGATGCGGAAGGCAAGGTCGACGCGTTCGACGTCCCCGGGGAGATCGGTTTCGAGAAGGTGCTTGGCGAAGGCCTGAGCGGCTTCGTGGAAGACTTCGTTTTGGAGGGTGGCGAGGGCTTGGAGGGGGGTATTGGAATCGTCACGGAGGGGTTTGGACATACTGGCGTCCGGGCAATCGAAGGTCGTGAGGTTTGGGTCTGGGGCGGTGCGTTTGAAGAAGGTGTAGAGGCCGCGTCGGTATCGGTCTTCGCCGGTGGAGGTATTCCATTTGAAGTTATTGGCGTAGCTTTGGGAGGCGACGTCTTCGGGAATGGGGGGGAAGACGCTGGGGCCGCCTACTTTGGGACTGAGGAGGCCGGCGGCTTGGAGGTAGAGGTCGCGGATGATTTCGCCTTCGACGCGGAAGCGATTTTGGCGGGCGAGGAGGGCGTTGTTCGGATCGATATCGGCGAGGTCGGGGCGATTGAGGGAGGCTTGCTGGTAGGTGGCGGAGGAGGCGATGGTTTTAATCAGTTGTTTGCGGCTCCATTGGGCGTCGTGGATGAAGTGCCATGCGAGCCAGTCGAGGAGTTCGGGATGGAGGGGGGCGTCGCCGCGAATGCCGAAGTCCTGGGGTTGATCGGCGAGGGGGGTGCCGAAGAGGTGGAGCCAGATTTTGTTTACGGTGACGCGGGCGGTGAGGGGGTTGTCGGGGTGGACAAGCCAATGGGCGAAGTCGAGGCGGTCGGCCGGATGGTTTGTTGAGCGCTGGGTCAGTTCGGGCCAGATGGCGGGGGTGCCGGGGTTGAGTTCGCCTTCTTCGACGAGGGGTTGGAGGAAGTCGCCCCGGCGGAAGATGTGGGTGGGGCGGCGGTTGTGGTGGCGTTCGGAGAGGACGCGGGTGAATTTTTTGTCGTTGTCGAGTTTTCTCAGGCGGGTGAGGGAGGCCTGAATTTTATTGGAGAGATTTTTGTTGGTGACTTGTTGTTCGATGAGATCGGCGAGGGGGTCCCAGCTTTTGCCTCGTTCGATGAAGCGGAGGGCTGCGTCGGGAGGGGGGGTACCGGCAAAGATGGGGCGGAAGTCGGCGTTATTGAAGAAGGCGTAGAGTTCGAAGAATTCGCGTTGGGTAATGGGGTCGTATGGGTGATCGTGGCATTGGGTGCACCCGACGGTGGAGCCGAGCCAGACGGAGCCGACGGTGCTGATGCGGTCGATGACGCGTTTGGTCCGATCTTCTTCGGCATCGACGCCGCCTTCGAGATTGAATTGGGTTTGGAGGTGGAACTTGGTGGCGACGAGGTCGTCGGTGGTTCCATTGGGAAGGAGGTCGCCGGCGATTTGTTTGATGGTGAACTGATCGAAGGGGAGGTCGTCGTTGATGGCATTGATGACCCAATCGCGGAAGTGGTAAGCGTCGTGGCGTGGGGAATCTTTTTCGTATCCGGCGGAATCGGCGTAGCGTGCTTCATCGAGCCAGTGTCGGCCCCAGCGTTCGCCGAAATGCGGAGAGGCGAGGAGGTGATCAATGATGGGTTCGATTTTGAATTTCGGGGTGCCGACGTGGAATTTTTTGAGGTCGTCGGGGGAGGGGAGGAGGCCGACGAGGTCGAGGTAGAGGCGGCGAACGAGGGTGTGTTGTTGGGCGGGGGGTGAGGGCTTGATGTTTTTTTGTTCGAGATGGGCGAGGACGAATTGGTCGACGGGGTTTTGGGGCCAGGATTTGTTGATGGTTGCCGGTGGGGTTGGGTTAGTGAGGGGGCGGGTGGCCCAGTGCTCGGGCCAGGGGGCGCCTGCGGCGATCCATTTTTCGAGGATATCGATTTCTTCGGGATCGAGGGGATGTTCGGGCGGCATGCGATCGTCTTCGTCGTCGGTGGTGATGCGGTGGAAGAGTTCGCTTTGTTTTAGGTTGCCGGGGACGACGGCGCGCGCGCCGGAATCGAGTTCCGCGAAAGTATTCGTGCGATTGATGATGCTAAGGCCGCCCTTTTTTTTGACGCCGCCATGGCATTCGGCGCAGTGGTTATTGAGGATGGGTTGGACTTCGCGGGCGAAGTCGGGGGCGACGGGTGTTGAATCGGCGGCGAGGGATACGAGGGGCAGAGCCGCCCCTGCGGCGGCGGCGGCGAGGAATGAGCGGGCTCTGTAGGGGTGGGGCGACATTGATTGCGGGATTTTGGCCGTATCTGCCGGAGGATAAACGCTTGTAGGGAGAGGGATTTATCAGGACGGGAGCGCGAATCTTGACAAGGCTTGGGGGGATCGGACAAGGTGAAGATACCATGGATTTTGAATCTGTAAGGAACGCGATTGTTGAGAACCAGTATCTCCGTGATTTGACGGATGAAACGCAGGGGATGTTGTTGCGGTATGCGAATTTACGGACGGCGGAGAAGGGTTATGCGATTTATGCGGAGGGGCAGGAGATGGACAGCACGTTTTGTTTGGTGTTGGAAGGGGAGTTGACGGTGCAGCAGGGTGGGGCGGAGATCGGGGTGGTGGAGGAATGGGAAATTTTTGGTGAGGTGGCGTTTTTCACGAAGACCCCGACGCGTTCGGCGACGGTGGAGATTGCTTCGGACAAGGCGGTGTGGATCAAGTGGAAGATTTCGCGGGATGAGTTGGAGGGCGGGAAGTTTGAAGATTTGCGACGGGTATTGGAAGCGAAGACGGGGGCGACGTTGTAGGGATATCGCGCGCGGTGCGGCGGGTGGATGATTTTGTTTTTGTTTGAGGCGGGCCCGGAAGTTCGCCGATCCGAGTAGTTTCTGCATTGTTCTTCCCCCCATGAATCGTGCTTTGTTGATTGCGTCGATATTGTCGCCGGTGTTGCTGACTTTGTTTGGCGGTTGTGAAGCGTTGACGGAGGATCGGTTGTTTCCGGAGTTGGAGGAGGAATATGTTTTGTTTGGGGATGTTCGTTTGCGGCCATCGGGGCACGTGTCTCATGGGAAGGCATCCTGGTACAGTATCAAGACGAATCGGGGGACGGTGACCGCGAGCGGGGAGCGGTTGAGTAACAGCGCGGCGACGGCGGCGCACAAGACGTTGCCGTTTGGGACCAAGGTGAAGGTGACGAACTTGACGAACGGGAGATCGGAGGTGGTGCGGATAACGGATCGCGGGCCGTATATCAAAGGGCGGATTATTGACGTGACGATCGGGACGGCGGAGCGGTTGGGGATGGTTACGGCGGGGGTGGTTCCGGTGACGGTGGAAGTGATGGAGGAGTTTCACCCGGCGCCGCCGCCGACAGAGCGGAAGCGGCGGGTGCGGTCGTTGTTTTCGCGGAAGAAGTTGCCGGAGGAGGCGTAGCGGGGGGATTACTTCAGCTCGAACTTGAAGCGTCCGAAGCGGAGGTTGCTGGGGGTGACGGGGACGAGGTCGCGGGTCACGGCGGAGCCGCCGGAGACGGTGGTAGTGGCGGTGGCGTCGCTGAAGTTACCGATGGTGAGGTCGGGTGAGGTTTCGCCGATGATGTCGACGGTGTCGGCGGCGTCGGGATCGATGATGAGGGTCATGGTGAGGAAATCGTCTGCGCCGCCGTTTGGTTCGACGGTGGTATCAGACGCGAGGGGGGCATCCGGGACGGTGGGATCGGTGTTGCCAACGAACTCTTCGATGGTTGTTTTTCCATCTTCATCGGAGTCAGCGGTGATGCCGGAGATGCTGTCGTCGTTGAGTTCCGAGAGGTTGTAGTGGGTGCTGCGGAAGAGGAAGAAAGGGTCCTGGGTGATGACAAAGACCGTGCCGGCGGTGTCGCTCGCGCCGTTTTGGGGTTGGGTGCAGATATAGATTTCGCCATCGGCGGCTTCGGAGATGGAGGCGTAGTTATTGAAGGTGGCGGCCGGGGGATCGGTTTCGAAGAGGGAGCTGTCGTTGTCGAGTTGCAGTTTTTCGGTGATAGTGGTGCCGTTGTATCGGAGTTGCCAGAAGCGGTCGCTGGCGAAGTCGCCGAAGAGGTAAGCCCCGCGGAGCCACTGGATAGCACCGCGGTAAACAGTGCCGCCGGTGACGCTTTGGCCTTGGAAGAGGCGCGTGGTACCCTCAGGTTCGTGATTATCGGCGAGTTCTGTTTCTTCTCCGCCCGGAGAAGGATTTGCGTGAGGGTAATCGATGATGGGTTCGACATTATCGGCCGGAGCGGCACCACCTGGATTTGGCGGGTCTGGGGGATCGGGGAGAGGAGTTTGGATTTCGCCTTCTCGGAGGCGCCATCCGTAGTTGGGAGCGACGGGGGTGCCGCCTGCGAAGTCCAAGGCGGGTTGGAAATCTATTTCTTCGCGTGAGTTTTGGCCGACGTCGCCGATGTAGAAGTCTCCTGTTCCGGAATCGAAGCTACAGCGCCACGGATTGCGCAGGCCATAGGACCAGATTTCGTCGTCTCCGGCGACGTTGACGAAGGGGTTGGTAGCGGGGATCGAGTAATTTTTGTTGTCGGTGGTGTTCGGGGTTCCGGCCGGGAAAGAATCGGCGCTCCCGTCTGAGCCGACGTCGATGCGGAGGATTTTTCCGAGGAGATTGTCGGTAATGTCCTGGGAGTTTCCACCGGGGGCCGTGTGTCCGCTGTCGTTGTCATCAGCGCCGCCTCCGTCTCCGCTGGCGATGTAGAGGTAGAAGCGGGCGTCTCCGGTGGCGGTGGGGTGGAATCCGATCCAACCGCCGTTGTGATTCCCTTGGGGTTGGCTGAAACGCATGATATCTAGAGCGGTTGATGTGCTTGCGGTGGTAGCGTTAAGAAATGGAGCGGTGCCGTCTGCGGTATAACGAATGATGCGGGTGATGCGGCCTCCGATGTTATCGCTGACGTAGACGTAGAAGTGTCCGTTGGTGTCGTAGTTTGGGTGGAAGGCAAGGCCGGGGAGGCCTTCTTCGTTTCCGTTGTTGACTCCGGCGATAGAGATAAACGGGGTGGCAAGGAGGGTGCTGGTGGTTTTGTCGAAGATTTGGATGCGGCCGGTGTTGCCCGTGCTGAACCTTTTTTCGACGATGAAGATTCGGTTGGTATCGCCAGGAGGCGAGGTCACGAAGACGGGGCGGGCGAGGCCGGTTACGATGCGTTTGGCGACGAGTTTGCCGGGGCCTAGTTGGGCGTGAGCGGGTGTGTAAGTTGCGAGTGTGGTCGCGGCGAGAGTGAACAGGGCGAGGAGAGTCCGAGGGCGGAAGGGGATTCCGACCCGGGACGGGGTATAGGGATTCATGGGAGGATGCAGGGTTTGGGATTGGGGCTGGGGGCGCCGGAGTGGCGTAGTGACATGATACATACCAGAGCTTTGGGGCGCACGGAAAATTTCGGGAAGTGGGGGTTATTCTTCGCGGAAGCGTTTGATGTAGACGAAGGCGATGGGGGCGGAGGAGACGAGGGCGTAGCCGACGGCGAGGATGGTGGCGCGGAGGGGTGATTCGAGGGCGACGTAGTTCATGGAGACGCCGACGAGGATGGAGAAGCCGATGAGGAAGACAGCGAGTGGGGAGATGGTGAGGCGGCGGTGTTCGCGGACGGATTCCACGACATCGAAGAAGCGGTAAGCGATGACGACGAAGAGGATAATGGCGAGGAGGGAGTATTCCTGGAGTTCCGGGACGACGAGGAAGGCGTCGTAAGCGCCGTGGACGACGACGACGAAGATGAAGGTGCCGACGAACTCTTCCCAGTATCGTTTGAAATGGCAGCCCATTTTGTAGAGGGCGTATCCGAGGAGTCCGGTGAGGGAGAGGTGGAGGAAATTGGCGGTGATGAATCTGCCGATGGCGTTGGAGGCATCGCTGCGTTCGTAGTACCCGATATTTTCCTGGAGGGCGAAGCCGAGGCCGACGCAGGCGGCGGTGACGAGGGCTTCCGCGTGTTGGCGGCGGATGAGGAGGTAGGGGAGAAAGGGGAGGAAGAAAATGAGTTTGATGACTTCTTCGCGGACGCCGACGCCGACGATGAAGTAGATCGTGTGTTCGATCCAGTTTCCGCCTTGGGTGAGACCGCCGAATTCTTCTTGGAGGTAGACGGCGAAGAGGGTTGCGGTGGCGCTGCAGACCCCGGCGAGGACGGCGAGGACGTAGATGAGGAGGCGGAGCCAGGTGACGCGGGCGAACTGGGAGAGGATGATGAACCAGATGGAGCATGCGAGGACGGCGAGGCACCATTCGGCGCCGATGGCGCGGCTGTAGTCGAGTTGGATGATGGAGCGGGCGAGGAGTTTCCAATCTTTTTCCACGAGGGCGAGGGTCATCCATTGGCGGGGTGACAAGGATTCGCGGATGGCGGGGTCATCGAGGGCGGCGCGGAGTTCGTCGGTGCGTTCGAGGGAGAGGAGTAGGGAAATCCACCGGTCGCGCGCGTAAGGCTCATTGGTGAGGAGTGATTCCGCGTAGTAGTGGTTGGCGGCTTGGCCGAACTTGTCTTTGTTGAAGTAGTGATCGCCGAGGAATTCGTTCGCGAAGCGGACGGGCGGCTTCATATTGGCGTGTGTTTCGAGGTAGGCGAGTCCGTCTTCGAATTCGGGTGAGGTGGATTTTGAGAAGAGGACTTTTGTCCATGCTTCGAAGAGGGGGCGTTGCGAGGTATCGAGGGGGGCTTCGGAGAGGAGGTCGAGGAGATTGGCGAGGTCGAAGTCTTCGAGGTAATCGGAGGCGGCCTGGGCGGAAGCGGTGCCGGGGGCGGCGGTGGCGAGGGTGTAGTAGTAGGCGAGAACGAAGGCGTCGAGGGCGCGGATGGTGGTGGCGATTTCTTTCGAGGTGGCGTCGGGGTGGGTGACAGCGGAGCGGACTTGATCGATGAGGCGGGAGCCCTGGGGTTCGATGCCGCCGAGGGCGGGGGACACGATATTTTGGAAATCGATTTTTCGCGATGGGGCGAAGGAGATGCCGAGGGCGACGAGGGCGGAGGCGGCGAGGATGATGGCGCAGGTTTTGAGGAGGAAGGGTTTGGAGCGGGAGAGGGTGTAGAGTTTTTGTCGGGGTATCATCGCGGCATGCGGGGCGATGACAGTTTATCGGGAAACGGCGAAAAAGACAGGATTTAGGCGGTCGTTTGAGGGAGGAACCGGAAGCGGCGGAGGAATGTGCGGAGCTGGTGGACGAGGTGGTAGAGGGCGCGGGAGAAGAGCGGGCGGGTGAGAAGGGGGTGGGTGTTGAGGTTCTTGATCAGGGTGCGCAGGGCATCGGGGCCGGCGTGGACGAAGCCGGTGTTGGTGAGGAGGAGGAGGTTTTGGTGGGGGTCGAGGCGTGAGAGGGGCGGGAAGATTTCGCGGGCGCGGGGATGTTGGTGGGGGATGAGGGTGAGGGGGATGCGGGTGGGTTGGCGGGCGAGCCATTTTTGGATGAGGGAGCAGAGGGGGCAGGCGCCGTCGTAGAAGACGACGAGGGCGGTGAGGGGTTGGGGCGGGAGGAATTGGGGTTCCGGAGCGGATGTTTGCATGGGAGTGTGGGTGGTTTTGTCAGGTGAGGATGAGGGGGTGGAGGAGGGTTGCGGGTTCCGGTGTCGTGGTGGAATTGGGGTGCGTGTGATTGAGATTCAGTTTGAGGAGGCGGGGGACTTTGGCGTGATGGAGGGCTTGGTCGAGGCGGCGCCGGTCTGCGGGTGTGAGGACGGGGAGATTGTTTTCGCAAAGGATAGCGGCGTCGGCGTTTTGGAGTGCGGTTGTGATTTGGCGGGTGTCGTTGAAGTGGATGTGGTGGTGTTCGAAGTGGGTGACGGGGGTGGGAGATTGGGTGATGGCGCGGGGGATGGGGGTGGGGGCGAGGTGGGCGATGTGGTGTCCACGGGTGAGGAGGGGGGCGAGTAAGGGGAGTTCGCGGGCCCCGGTGGCGTTGATGATGGCGAGTTTCATGGCATTACTCGGGTGAGCTTTTTTGATTGTCACTTGGTTTGGAATCTGTGTTTTCCTCTCGGCCGGCACTGACTTCGACGACCTGTCCGCCGGGGTGATCGAAGCGGATGTAATATTCCCAGCCGCCGCCGGAGAAGGAAGTGTTCTTGACGGGTGTCGTGAAGAACTTGGGATACTTCACTTGCAAGTCGTTGAAGTGGTCGCCGACTTGGATGCGCTTAATGACATTGATACGCGCTTCCGGGCTGATGGCGCCCTCGGCGAGGACGTGGGTGATATAGGGGAATTGATTGACGGCGATAGGGAGGGCGACCAGGCGGACGAAGGGGAAGAAGAGGATGGGGATGAGCCAAAAAGTCCAGACGTGCCGGGGATGCCATTTTTCCAGGAGCCAGAAGATGGCGCCACCGATGAGCCCGATCAGGACGGGCCACCAGAGCATCCAGATCAGGCCGAACCGGAACCAAGCGGCGATGAGGAGGAAGGTGCCGGTGGTGGCGGTGGTCGAGATGAGGATCGTTTTTCCGAGTGTGGGAATTTGGTCTTTCCAGAGGTTGAGTGACATGGGTAGGGCGACGGCGGCCCAGCCAACGAAAGTGAGGAGAAGGGGCCAGAAGAGGAGAAACCCGAAATCGGTGATATATCCGAAGCCGGAGGAATTGAATTGGAGCCACGCGAGGTATCCGACGAAGGGGAGAAGCCATCCGACGAAAGCGGCGAAGAAGCTATGGGCGGCGCGATTCATTTTAGTGGGGAAGTGGATGTTTCAGGGCTGACGGGGCAGGCGCCGAAAGCGGGGTGGTCGTGGGGGAGCTGGGTTGCGGATTCCGGAGTGAGGTTGAGGAGGGAGGAGAGGCGGTATCGGTTTTTGGAGACGAGGTGGCAGATTTGTTTGGCGAAGGGGAGGAGGGCGGGTTGGGCGAGTTTGAGGGCGAGGGGGCGGAATTTTACGGTGGCGTAGAGGCACATGACCCATGAGGTGGCGCCTTGGTAGATGCGGTGATCGTCGGTCATGACGACGATTTCTTTCCAGGGTTCGAAGGTGTCCAGTTTTGGGCAGAGGGTGCGCGCTTCGGGGGTATCCCATGGGGTGAAGTGGAGGGGGAAGAAGGTGGCTTGGGATTCGAGCCAGGTGCGGCATTTTTGGCAGAGGCCGCACTGTGGGTCGTAGAAGATGTGGAGGGTTTTGGGTGGGGCGTTGGGATTGGGGATGGTAGTTGGGGTGTTTGTCATGGGGCTGGGTGGTCAGGCGTGGGCGGTGGGTGGGACGGGCGGGGGTTCGTGTCGGAGTTGGGCGCGTTTTCTCATTTTGTTGAAGAGGAAGATATTGAAGAAGTGCATGGCGCCGAGGACGAGGAGGACGACGCCGAGTTTGCTGCTGAGTTCTTCGAAGACGGCGCCGGCGTTGATGGGGGGGAGGCCGAGTTTGAGGAAGAGGGTAACGAAGCCGAGGTTTATGAGGTAGAAGCCGACGACGAGGAGGTGGTTGACGCTATCGGCGAGATCGGTATTACCGTGGAAGCAATCGACGAGGAAGATGCGACCGTTTTTGTGGAGGGTTTTGGCGACCCAGACGGTGAGGGCGATGCTGATGGGGAGGTAGAGGCAGTAGGTAATGACGGTGAGATTCATGGTTTTATGGGTGGTATGGGATTGGTTTTTCCTTTCTGAGCATTGATTACGGTATAAATGTATCGATATATTCGGAAGTTTCAATAAAAACTGAAACTAAATTTGAAAAGCGGTTGTTTGGGAGGCGTGGGTGGTTCTGGCGCCCCTCCAGGGCGCATGCGCTTTATTGAGGCGAGATCCCGGTGGTTACACCACCGGTTACTTTCTTTGGTCCCTCCGGGACCATGGTGGAGAGGGGTGAAATCGTGGGCGGGCGAGTTCTCGCTTGGGGCGAGCCATGCCCAAGTGCCTTCAGAATGGGAGGAGGCCGCGAAGCGGCTGCGCATTCGCTCGCACCTACGGGTACGTCGGAGTGGGGATCATTCGTGCCTGAGGGCTTCGACGGGGTTGAGGTCGGCGGCGCGTTTGGCGGGGTAGATGCCGAAGATGATGCCGGTGAGGACGGAGATGGTGAAGGCGAGAATGGGGGCGCCGATGCCGACGATGGTGGTCATGCCGGCGACTTGTGAGACGAGGAAGGGGATGGCGAGGCCGAGGGCGACGCCGATGATACCACCGGCGCCGGAGAGGATGACGGTTTCGACGAGGAACTGGAAGATAATGTCGGCGCGTTTGGCGCCGAGGGCGCGGCGGACGCCAATTTCGCGGGTGCGTTCGGTAACGTTGGCGAGCATGATGTTCATGATGCCGATGCCGCCGACGATGAGGGAGATGGCGGCGATGGAGCCGAGGACGATATTGAAGATTTGCTTGGTGCGTTCGGCTTGGCGGAGGAGTTCGATGGGGACGATGATTTCGTAGTCGGGTTCCTTGTGATTGCTTTCGAGGATGTGGCGAATAGCGTTGGCATTGGCGACGACGGCATCGGGGTCATCGCATTTGACTACGACTTCGTGAAGCTCGACTTTTTCCCAGGAGTAGCCGCCGGCGGAGCGTTGGAAAATGATATCGCCGAAGCGTTCGAGCATGGTGGAGAGCGGCATGAGAAGCTGATGGTTTTGGTCTTGATCGGCGGTGTCGGTCGTCGAGGAGGAATTTCCGATGTTGGAATCGGCATCGAGTTGTGGGCTATCGGAAGTGATTCCGATGACGCGGAGGTAGGTGCCTTCCAGGCGGACGGTTTTGCCGACGGGGGATTCCAGGGGGAAGAGTTCCTGGGCGGCGGAATCGCTGAGGACGCAGACGTTTACGCGGTTGCGCATTTCGATGTCCGAGAAGAAGCGGCCGGCGGTGAGGGGGAGGTTTCGCATCTCGGGAAACCAAGGGACCGTGCCCATGATATCGCATTCGGCGTTGCGGGCGTAGTGCCAGACGAAATTGCGGATGGAGCGGGCGGGGACGACGATGGAGATGCCGGGGACGGTGTCGCGGATTTGGTTGAGGTCGCTGACGGTGAGGCCGTATTCGGCGATGTAGGTTGTTTCGGTTTCGGTGGCGGCGTTTGTTTCGGGTGGTTTGACGGAGCGGATGATGACGTTTTGGGAGCCGAGTTGTTTGATTTGGAGTTGGGCTTCGTAGGAGGCGCCTTCGCCGATGGAGAGCATGGCGATGACGGAGGAGACGCCGAAGACGATGCCAAGGGCGGTGAGGAGGGAGCGCAGTTTGCGCATCCAGAGGCTTTTGAGACCCAGGAGGACGGAGCGCTTGAGGTGGCGCGGGTTGGAGAGGGTTCGGAAGGTGGTGGCGTTGAAGAGCACGGGGTGAGGCCCTGTGGGCCAATTGAGAATTAGGAATTAGGAATTGCCTCGGCGGGGGCGGGTTCGGGGGATTTGCGTTTTTGTTTGAGGCCTCCGGGGCGGTCTTCGACGACTTGGCCGTCGTGGAGGCGGATGACGCGGGAGACGCGATCGGCCATGGCGGGGTCGTGAGTGACGAAGATGAGGGTTTTGCCGAGGCGATTGAGTTCTTCGAAGATGCCGAGGATTTCTTCGCCGGATTTGGAGTCGAGGTTCCCGGTGGCTTCATCCGCGAGGATGACGATGGGGTCGTTGGCGAGGGAGCGGGCGATGGCGACGCGCTGTTGTTGTCCGCCGGAGAGTTCGTTGGGTCGGTGGTCGAGGCGTTCGCCGAGGCCGACTTGGGTGGCGAGGCGGACGGCGATCTCGCGGCTTTCGTGCGGGGGGAGGCCTTGGTAGTAGAGGGGGACCTCGATATTTTCGAGGACGGTGAGTTGTTGGATGAGATTATAGGACTGGAAGATGAAGCCGAGTTTTTTGCCGCGGGTTTTGGAGAGGAGATCGTCTTCGAGGTGGGAGACGTTTTGGCCGCCGAGGAGGTATTCGCCTTCCGAGGGTTGGTCGAGGCAGCCGAGGAGGTTGAGGAGGGTGGATTTGCCGCAGCCGGAAGCGCCCATGATGGCGACGTATTCGCCGGGCATGATATCCAGGGTGATGCCATCGAGGGCATTCACCACGGCGTCGCCCATGCGGTAGGTTTTGCGGACGTTTTGCAGCGAAATGATGGGGGTTTCCTTGCTCAAGGAATGGGCTCTCAGGTATCGGCCTTGGCGAGGGCGGCCTGTTCTTCTTCGGCTTCCTGATCGAAGTCGGCGGGTGGGGAGAGGAAGACGAGCTCGCCTTCTTCGAGGCCGGAGTTGATTTCGATGAATTCGTCGTTGAAGTCTCCGACTTCGACGGGTCGGCGTTCGACGCGACCACCGTCTTTGACGAAGCAGAAGTGTTCATCGTTGACGACGAAGATGGATTGGACGGGGACGTGGAGAGCGTCCGATATTTCGTTCACGACGATCTCGACCTGGGCGGTCATGCCGGGTTTGAGCCAGTCGTGGGTGCCGTCGATATGGATGGCGGCGGGGTAGACTTTGAGGTTGGGGTTGTAGCGCATGTTGGCGGAGTCGGGGAGGACGGCGAGTTCGGCGACCTCACCGGTGAGGATCTTGCCGGGTTCGGCGTCGACGGTAACGCGCGCGGGTTGTCCGATATCGACTTTTTTGACGTAGGATTCGTGGATGTTCACGGTCACGGCCATTTTGGTCATATCGGGGATGGTGATGATGGGTTGGCCGTAGCGGACTTCCACTCCTTCCGAGATGGGGTCGTAGTAGCGGGATTTGTAGTAGTTTGTTTCCTCTCCGCCGTAGGCGACGAGACCGGGAATTTCGGCGCGGATGATGGTGCGTGAGAGCTGGTATTCGAGGTCTTCTTTTTCTTTTTCTTCGAGTTCGAAGCGACGTTTGGCGGATTTAAATTTCACGTCGGCCTGGGCGATGCGTGCTTCGGCTTCGCGTTTTTCGCGGTTTAGTTTCTGGAGGGCTTCTTCGAAAACGGAAAGGTATTGTTCCGCCATTTTGTTGAACTCGTATTTGCGGAAGAGTTCGAGGGCGGTTTCCGCGGTTTTGACGTCGAGACGTTTTTTATCGAGAGCGACCGCTTCGTTTTCGAGTTCGGTTTGGCTGATGAACTGTTTTTCTGCGAGACGTTGGGAGCCTTGGTAGCTTTCTTCGGCGAGGGCGAGTTCGCTTTCGGCGACGAGGAGTTCGTCGCCGAGTTGGCGGAGGATTTGCTGGGCTTCGCCGTCTCCCAATTCATCGGCTTTGATGTATTTGATGAAATCGACGGAGGCGACGCTTTCGCCAGTGGGATTGAGGGCTTCCACGGCGGCGGCGGCTGGTTCGAAGCGAGGGTCTTTATCGCCGGCGGAGTGTCCCCAGGATTCTTCGTATTGGGCGAGGGTTTCGGCGTCGTAGGGGAGCTCGCGTTCTTTGAGGATTTCGTGAGCGGCGTCGGTGCCGAGGTATTTTTCGAAATCGAGGAGGGCGAAGCGGACGATTTGCCGGGTTTCCTTGATTTCCGACGCGGTTTCCGAGGCTTGGATGGAGCGATTTTGGTCGGCGTCGAGGTAGTTGGCGTAGTCGGTCTGGAACTCGACTTCGTGGTTGAACATTTTTTCTTTGAGGGGGTTGGTATCGAGTTCGACGAGGATTTTGCCCTGTTCGACGTCTTCTTCGGTTACTTCGTAGCCTTCTTCGACGATGAAGAGGATTTTGGTGCCATCGGGTTTGACCTCGGATTTAATTTCGAGGGATTCGAGGGCATGGATGTTTCCGCCTTCGAGGACGTTGATGGGGAGGAGGCCGCGGCGGACCTCGAAGGTGGCGATGTCTTTTCCGTCGATCTTGGTGCCGGAGCCGGGCATGGCGATCCAGACGAGGAGCGCGACGGCGGCGGCGCCGAGGGCGATCAGTTTCGAGCGAGTGAGTTCGAAGGGGAGGCGCTCAGTTATTTGTTTGGGCAATTTCGATATCATCTGCTTTTTCTTCCTCCAATTTTTTGATCCATGAGCCGTCCTTATTTATGAAGAGGACGCCCATATCGCGCCAGAAGTCGAGGCGGGCGATGGTATGGTTTACGAGCGCGGCGGTGCGTTGGTTTTGAGAATCTGTCAGGTCGTTTTGGGCTTCCACGAGGTCACGCGCGGTGCCGCGGCCGATTTCCATGAGCAATTGCTGTTCCTCTAGACGGCTGGCGGCGAGTTGGACGCTATTCTGGGCGATCTCGTATTGGCGTTCGGCCTGTTCGAGATTTCGCCAGTTATCGTAAATCTCCTGCTTAATCTCATCGATTGCAAGGTCGAGTTCGCGAGCGGTTCGCTGGTGGGCGACGAACGAGGCGCGGAAAGCGTTGCGTTCTTCTTTCTTATCGAGTTCGAGGTCGAAGGCGGCGCCTGTATTCCAATTAGTTGAGTCGAAGTCGAGGACGGGGATACCGGTTTCGCCTTCGCCGGAAAAGATTTCGACGCTGGCGACGAAATCGACCCTGGGGAGGAGGTCCTGGCGGAAGACTTTGATGCGGCGGGCGGTGTCGGCGTATTCATCGACATCGTTCTGAAGGTCCAGTCGGGTGAGGAGTGAGACTTCCGCTGCCTGGCGGCGGTCGAGTTCGGGGGGGATGATGGTGAGGTCTTCGAGTTCGGCGTCGGCGAGGATGACGCGGGAGTCGATGGGGACGCCGAGGTCGATTTTGAAATCGTCGAGGGCCTGGGCGTAATCGCGGACGGCGTTGACCCATTGGCTTTCGGAATTGAGAGCGGCTTGTTGGATCAGTCCGAGTTCGGTTTTGGAGCGGCGATCTTCTTCGGCGAGGGCTTGTTCGCGTTCGAGGCTGAGTTGGAAGCCGGTGTATCCGAGGTAGGCGTTGCGGGCGGAGTCGCGTGCTTGGAGGACCTGGTAGTAGGACGTGGCGATTTGGACGGAGAACTCTTTACGGAAGCGTGAGAAGTCGCGAATGGCGTAGAGGAGGTTTCGTTCGGCCTGGGTGAGGTTTTCCATGGTGGCGCGATAGCCGGCGCCTCTGAGGAGGGGTTGGGTGAGGGTGCCGAGAAATTCGGAGCGGGTGACGACGCTACGGTCGCCGGTGACGAATTTGAGGAAGTCGCTGGTCAGGTCGGCGGTGAGGCGGGTGCCCAGTTTCCGGAGTTGCGAGAAGGAGAGGATGGTATTTCCGGAGACCGTGTTGTCGCGGACGAGGGCGTTGACGGCGCGATTGACGACGTTGGAGGTATCGGGGGCGGTGGCGACTTCGCTTCCGTAGGCGACTTCGCCGGCGGCGCCGGGGATGGGGGCGAACTCGTGGCGGGCGAAGGTAAGTTCCAGGGCTTGGAGGTAGAGGAGTTCTTTGCGATTGCGGTATTCTCGATTCTGGGTGACGCCGAGTTGGAGGGCGTCGGCGAGGGAAACGATGCGGGCGTTGTTTTCGCTAACGGAATCGTCGCCGAGGAAGTCGGGGGTCTCGGTATTTTTGGCGAAGCGGACGAGGGAGGGTGGGACGGGGGTTTTGATGGAGAAGTCTTTCTCCATATTGGGGACCTGGGCGCCTTTTTGGTCGAGAATGGTCTCGGTCTCTTTGCTGGCGGACTTGAAGTAGTGGGCCGAGGAGCAGGAGGCGAGGAGGAAGGAGAGGACGAGGAGGGCGGGTCCGCGGGTAAGAGCTGGAAGCGAGTGAGGATGAATGGCTTGTGGGCGAGGCATTGATACGAAAGAGTGGCACCGGGTGGGATGGGGGCGTATCTCAGCGTGTGTCAGTTATAGTTTAGTCGATATTCTCGGGATTATTGGTGGATGGGAGTCCTTGGGAGGACGGGATGGACGCGGGAGGGAGGTCCACGGTAAAAACAGGCGGAAAGTGTTGATTCTTTCAGGGGTTTTAGGTGGCGCAGGCCCTTAAAAAGAGTCAAAGTGCTTCCATACTGTGGTATGTTTTTCCCCCATGGCCGCTGTTAAGAAGAAAACTCCCAAAAAGACGCCGGCGAAGGCGACGAAGAAGGCGTCTTCCAAGAAGGCGGCTCCGGCGACGAAGAAGAAGGCCTCTGCGGCTGCGAAGACGAAGGCTTCCGGGGCGGGGGCGAAGAAGAAGGCGGCGGCACCGGCGAAGAAGAAGGAGGCGTCGGCGGCGAACGGGTCCACGGCGAAGCCGAAGGCGGGTGGAAAGCGGGGTCGGGCGAAGAAGGAAGACTCGGGTGGTTTTTTAAAGACGCGGAAGTCTTTGATCGAGCGTTTGGACAACTGGGAGGATCGGCAGGGGTGGAACGAGTTTTACCAGATATACTCGCAGTTTTTGTTTCGTGTGGCGCGGAAGGCGGGTTTGTCGGATCAGGAGGCGAACGAGGCGGTGCAGGAGACGTTCATTGGGGTGGCGAAGAATTTATCGAAGAAGAAGTTCAATGTGAACGGCGGATCGTTCAAGGCGTGGTTGATGAATCAGGCGCGTTGGCGGATTGTGGATCAGTTTCGCGGGCGGAAGCCGGAGAGTGCGTTTAATCGTCCGGGCTTGCCGCCGGGCGAGTATGGGGATCGGCGGACGGCGACCTTGGAGCGTTTTGCGGATCCGGCGGGTGAAAAGTTGGAGCGGATTTGGGATTTGGAGTGGAAGGAGAGTATTACGGAGCTGGCGTTAAAGAGTTTGCGGAGCAAGGTATCGCCGGAGCAGTATCAGATATTTTATTTGTATGTGGTGAAGGGGTGGGCGACGAACAAGGTGCGGGATCATTTGGGAGTGACGGCGACGCAGGTGTATTTGGCGAAGCACCGGGTGGGGCGTTTGATGAAGAAGGAAGTGGAGCGATTGGAGCAGCAGACGATTTAGATAAGATACGACGATGGGGGGAAACTGCGCTGGTCTGGGATTGGGGCTGGTAAATTGGAACTTTAAAATCTCGAGCGACCGGCGATGAAAGTGGAGAGTCAAGGCGGACGAGCGAGCGGGACGGGCCGCGGGCGTGGGAGTGCGCGGCCGACGGGGACGGCGACGGGCCGGACGACGGGGAGTGCGGTGACTGGGGTGAACTTGGTGGCGCGGGACCGGAGTGCGCCGCAGATTCCGGATCATGAGGTGATTCGGTGTATTGGTCGGGGGGCGTATGGGGAGGTGTGGATGGCGCGGAGTGTGACGGATGTTTTGCGGGCGGTGAAGGTGGTATGGCGTGAGGACTATGATTCGGAGGCGATGTTTGAGCGGGAGTTGGAGGGGTTGACGCGGTTTGAGCCGATTTCGCGCCGGCATGTGGGGTTGGTGGATATTTTGCAGGTGGGGGTGAATGAGGACGCGGGGTTTTACTATTACATCATGGAGTTGGCGGACGACGTGGAGAGCGGGCGGGACATTGACCCGGACGATTATGTGCCGCACACGTTGTCGGCGCAGATGGCACGACGGACGGAGATTGATTTGGAGAAGTGTTTGGAGGACGGGGCGGTTTTGGCGGACGGGTTATGGCACATGCACGAGCATGATTTGATTCATCGTGATGTGAAGCCGAGCAACGTGATCTATGTGGATGGGGAGGCGAAGTTGGCGGACATTGGATTGGTGGCTTTGACGGGGCAGCGGAGTTTTGTGGGGACGGAGGGGTTTGTGCCGCCGGAGGGACCGGGGACGCCGGCGGCGGACATATACAGTTTGGGGATGGTTTTGTATGAGATGGGGACGGGGAAGGACCGTTTGGATTTTCCGGATGTGCCGACGACGACGACCACGAATGCGAAGCAGGTGGAGTTGTGGCGGCGATTGAACAAAGTGATATGCCGGGCGGGGGCGGTGGAAGCGACGGAGCGGTTTCGTTCGGCGCGGGACATGAGTTTGGCGTTGCAGGGGCAGGCGGTGGCCGAGTCGCGGAATTATGTGCCGTGGGTATTGGGAGCAGCGGCTTTGGTGGCGGCGGGGGTGTATGTGTGGGCGGAATTTGGGCGTGGAGAAGTGGTCGAGTCTGGGGCGGAGACGGGGAGTCCGGGGACCTTGATGGTGATGACGGATCCGGAGGGGGTGGAGATTTGGGAAGTGGACGGGACGAATCCTCTGGGGGTGACGCCGTTTGAGATCAATCGGGCACCGGGGTCGCGAGTGAGTTTGGTTTTTCGGAAGGAGGGGTATCGTCCGGTGGAGCGGGGGTATTTGTTTACGGAGGAGGGGAGTGCACCGATGGAGGTGGTGATGGAGGAGTGGACGCAGCCCTTGCCTGGGGAGCGGTGGCGGAACGGATTGGCCATGGAATTTTTGCCGCAGACGGACGGGCATATTTCGAAGATGCCGGTGAGTTGGAATGAGTTTTACCAGTTCCTGGATGCGACGGGGCGGACCTTTGAGGGTGAGGTGCGGACGATTGGCGAGGAGCAGATGCATTCGGTGGTGATTGTGCCATTTTATGATGCGGAGGAGTTTGCGGAGTGGTTGGAGGATATTGATCGGGCGAAGGGATTTTTGAGCAGTGATCACTCTTACGGGGTGCGGCAATATCGTTTTGGGGAAGGTGACGGAGAGGGGGACGGGGAGGACGAGGCGCCGGTTGAAGTGGAGGCGGGGGAGGCGCCGGAGTTATCCGGTGAGATTGCGTTTCAGTGCGTGGTGGAGCGGCAGCGTTATGGGAGTGTGTTTATTGAGTCGACGCCGGAGGGGGCTGAGATTTATCAGCGGGGGACCTTTATTGGGACGACGCCGAAGCGTTTTCCGATGGTGAAGTCCGGGCTGGTGCAATACGAGCTTCGGATGGAGGGATTTGAACCGGTGATTGTGCAGGGGGATGTCATGCCGAACGAGGAGCTCCCGTTTTACAAGAATCTGCGGGAGACGGAGGCGGTCAGCTTTGACCGCGAGTGGAGCAACAGCCTGGGGATGAAATTTGTGCCGATGGGGGACGTGATGTTTGGGGCTTGGGAGACGCGTGTGGGTGATTACAAGAAGTATTTGGATGCGCGCAAGCTGAAGCCGCGGCAATCGGTGGCGTGGACTCAAAAGCCGACGCAACCGGTGGTGGAAGTGAATCGCGAGGAAGCGCTGGCGTTTTGCGAGTGGTTGACGGCGGAGGAGCGGAAGCGGGATTTGATTCGGGACGATCAGTATTATCGTTTACCGACGGATTTGGAGTGGAGCAAGGCGGTGGGGTTGCCGCCGGAGCGGGGATTGGATCCGGCGGCGCGAAACGGGGGGATTAAGGGGATGTATCCTTGGGGATTTCAGTGGCCGCCTCCGGCGAAGACGGCGAACTTTGCTGATGGCTCGGCGAAGGCGGCGTTGAAGAACAAGGTGATCAAGGGGTATACGGACGGGATGCGTTTTACGGGCGAGGTGACGGGTGGCGAGGGGAATGACCAGGGGATCATGCACTTGGCGGGAAATGTCTGGGAGTGGGTGGGCGATGATTACGGGGGAACGGATGACAAGAAGGCGCGGCAGGGAGTGTTGCGTGGGGGGAGTTGGCGATCGGTGACGCCGGGGGAATTGTGGTCGTCGAACCGGAAGGTGGTGAGTCCGAACTCGCGTTTGGATGACGTTGGGTTTCGGGTGGTATTGGCGTTGGAGGATCCTTTTGAGACGGCGGAGCGGTGAGTGTGGCGTTTTGAAACCACGAATGCACACGAATGGACACGAATTGTTGGATGGGCCAAGGGTGATCGAATGCGCCAATGTCCAGTGATTTGATTGCGACGGTCTTCTCGCGTGGGAAGCGATATTCTATCGGACGTTCAAGCAAAGCTTCGTGTTCGTACTTTGGTGGCCCGGGATACGATGTAGTTATAGAAGGCCCGCGATACGGGCCACGCCGACTCCACCATATTCTCACATTCAATCATCCGCAGTTTGGTATCAATGCGATGCAATTCGGCTCCTGTGTTTCTTTGTACTACGGAATCTGTTTTGAGGGTTGCGAGCTTGAATGGGATAGAACGGCAACCGCGGCCATTCGAATTTCCAAGATTAGCCCACGAAAATCTGGAAAAGAGTATCCTTATTTTGGCTATCCAGATGTGTTGCCATATATTCCTCTGGAGATCATCGAGGAAGCCGAGGTTAGTGATTCCGAGATTAAAGATTGTACTTACAACACGGGATGGGAGATTGATGCCAGGCACGTGTATGCTGTTGCATATTCGAGTCCAAATTTGGGCGTTTCCCTTTTTGGACCAGATTCTGAAGTCGAAATTGTGTTTGAGTATGATACCAGTAGAGGACGGGTGAGAGCGGCTAGCCAGACTGACTAGCACTGAGTTTGATGATGGGCTCGAACTGCCATTTTTGGGTTTAGGTGCCCTAAATTACTGAGCAGGGGGGGAGCTGAGGCCTGGGCGGAGGATTGAAAGAGCGGGGGGTGAAAATTCGTTTATATTAACGAATCTGAACCGATTCTTTTCGGGGGTTCGGGACATTAAATAAATTATTGATAATTAAGGGATTATGAAAACGGGGGTCCTTTCTCTGGTATTGCTTGTGGGGCTTGTTTTGGGCGGTGACGTCTATGGGAAGTCGAAGGCGAGCGAAAAAATCGATGCCTTGCTGGCGAAGTCTTATGCGGAGCATGGGGTGGAACCGAACGCACCGGTGAGTGACGAGGTGTTTGTGCGTCGCATCTATTTGGATGTTGCGGGGCGGGTGCCGACGAAGGAAGAAGCGGAGGCGTTTCTGGGATCGAAGGCGAAGGACAAGCGGGCGGTGTTGATTGACGAGCTGCTCGATTCTGAGGGGTATGTGAATCATTACTACAATTTCTGGGCGGATATTTTGCGGGTGAACACGCGGGCGAACAACAGCCAGGTGGTGTTTCCGGCGTATGCGGCCTTTGTGAAGGATTCGCTTCGGGAGAATCTGCCGTATGACGAATTTGTTCGTGAGTTGATCACGGCGAACGGGGATGCGTGGGACAACGGGGCGATCGGGTATTACATGCGTGATCGGGGGATGCCGTTGGATAATATGTCGAACACGGTGCGGGTATTCCTGGGAACGCGATTGGAGTGTGCGCAGTGTCATGATCATCCTTTCGACAAGTGGTCGCAGATGGATTATTACCAGATGGCGGCGTTCAGTTACGGGATGCGCGCGACGAATTATTCGAACGATCAGATGCGTGCGGCGGGGGGGATGGTGCGCAAGATGGTGGATGATCCGAAGAAGGAGGGGGACATGCGGCGGGCGATGAATGAGATTCAGCGGCCCTTGCGATACACCTCGGTTTCGAAGAGCGAGACAAGCATGCCGCGGTTGCCGCATGACTATCAGTATGACGATGCGAAGCCGGAAGAAATTGTGCGCCCGCGGACGATGTTTGGCGACGACATTGCTTTGACGGAGAAGGATCGGGACAGGGACCGGTTGAAGATTTACGCGAAGTGGCTGACCTCGGATGAGAATCCGCGATTCACGACGGTGATTTCGAACCGGTTGTGGAAGAAGGCGTTTGGTCGGGCCTTGATTGAGCCGCTGGACGAGATGTTGGACGGCACGGACGCGAGTCATCCGGAGCTGATGGCGTTTTTGGAGAAGGAGATGAAGGAGAGCGGGTATGACATGAAGTCGTTCCTGCGGATGATTTTCAATTCGGACGCTTACCAGCGGGAAGCGACGACGGAGGAAGTGGGATTGGCGGATGTGTATCAGTTCCAGGGGCCGATGTTGCGTCGCATGAGTGCGGAGCAGATTTGGGATTCGGTGGTGACCTTGGTGAATCCGCATCCGGACGCGATCGACGTTCGGGGGATGGAGCGGGCTTACGAGCGATTGGCGAGCACGCGGAAGATGGCGGCGGCGATGGATACGCAGTCTCCGAAGGAGTTGGCGAAGTCGGCGGTGAAGGTCGTGGAGATGCAGGGAGATTTGCAAAAGGATTACGATGCTTTGCAGAAGCGGATCACAGCGGCGCGTGATGCGGGCGATGACGGGAAGGCGCGGAAATTGGTTTCGGAAGCGAACAGTTTGCGAAACGAGCTGCGGTCGAAGGTGCGAGAAATGGTGTATGAGCCGGCGATCAAGAAATTGGGGGAGGACGGGAAGAATATGGCGGGTGCGTATAGCATGTATGGGGGCATGACGGAGGCGGAGCGCCGCAAGGAACGGGCGGCATTGGAAAAGGAGATCAAGTCGGAGATGGATGAGATGGGGATGACGAGCGAGGGGCAGCGGAAGGCGTATTCCAACTTTCGGATGAGCGTGGGCGAGCGGGTGAAGCGGGCGGCGAATATGGAGTCGCCGGCACCGCGGGGTCATTTCCTGCGTCAGTTTGGGCAGTCCGATCGCGAGACGATTGAGAACGCGAACTATGATGCATCGGTGCCGCAGGCGCTTGAGTTGATGAATGGGGAGACGTTCCAGATGGTCATGAATCCTTATTCGGCCTTGGTGACGAATGTGAAGCAGGAGGTGACGCCGCAGGATCGTGTGGATGCGATCTTCATGAGTTTGTTGTCGCGTCCGGCGGATGCGTCGGAGAAGGACATGTTGGTGGCGGCGGTGATGGAGGGTGGGGACGACGTTTATAAGGACATTGTGTATTCATTGCTGAACACCTCGCAATTTTTGTTTATCCAGTAGTAGTAGAGTAGATAGAAGCCATTGATTAACTGAAAACCGCGTCCATTCGAAGATCATGAAAGAGTTGTTAAAGAAATCCGATGAAGTCACCCGTCGTAATTTTATGAGTCGTGCGGCGAGCACGTTTTTGGGTGTGGGGATGATGCCAGCGGCGAACGAATTGTTGTCCGGGAAGGTTTATGGTGCGGGTGCGGGCGCTTCAAATTTGAAGCAGGTGCCGACGGCCAAGAACGTGATTTATCTCTACATGAGCGGGGGGATGACGCATCTGGATACTTTTGATCCGAAGCCCGGCGCGGAGACGCAGGGTCCGACGAAGGCGATCAAGACTTCGGCGGACGGGGTACGGATCGGTGAGTATCTCCCTCGGACGGCCCAGCAAATGCATCACGCTTGTGTGATCAATTCACTGACTTCGACGCAGGGTGCGCACGAGCAGGGGCGTTATTTCATGCACACGAGTTATACTTTGCGGGGGACGATTCGTCACCCGGCGATGGGGGCCTGGTTGTTGAAGTTCCAGGACCGGTTGAACGAGACCTTGCCGGGGAACGTGGTGATTGGGAACGCGAGCCGTCACCCGGGGGCGGGATTCTTTGAGGCGAAGTTTTCGCCGTTGATGATCAATAATCCGGAAGCGGGCTTGCAGAACAGCAAGCGGATGAAGGATGTGACGGAGGATCAATTTCATTCGCGGATCGATCTGGCGCAGAAGTTGGATCAGAAGTTCCAGGAGAAGTATTCGCATAAGGGGGTGCGGGCATACAAAGACATGTATGATGACGCGGTGGGCTTGATGCAGAGCAAGGACTTGGCGGCGTTTGATTTGACGCAGGAGCCGGCGGAATTGCGCGAGGCGTATGGCGACGATGCCTTCGGGCAGGGTTGTTTGCTGGCGCGGCGTTTGGTGGAGAACAACGTGCGCTTTGTGGAAGTGGCATTGGGCGGCTGGGACACGCACCAGGGGAACTTTGTTCGTGTGCCGGAGCGTTGCGACATTCTTGACCGTGGTTTGGCGACCTTGTTGGAGGATTTGCATCGTCGCGGCATGTTGGACGAGACGATGGTGGTGGTGGCCACGGAATTTGGCCGGACACCGGACATCAATCAGAATGTGGGTCGTGATCACTATCCGAAGGCGTTCAGCGCGATGCTGGCGGGCGGTGGCGTGAAAGGCGGCACCATTTATGGGAAGACGGACAAAGAAGGTCGTGAGGTGGTGGAAAACAAGATGGAAGTGCCTGATTTGAATGCGACGATCGGGTATGGCCTGGGACTGCCGTTGGATCACGTGTTGTATTCGCCGTCGAAGCGTCCGTTTACGGTGGCGCACAACGGGCAGCCGTTTGCGGAGATATATGCGTAGGGGGAGGTAACGGAGAAGCAGAGAGAGATCTCTGGCGCGGGCGTGCCAGGGTTGATAGTGCTCTGGTGGGCTGTCGGGTACTTTTTGGGCGAACGGCGGGCGAGCGGGATGCTCGCCCCGTTCTTCGCTAAAGCTACGAAGGGCACGCCCTACCGGTCGTGCGCGCTGCGCGCGGGGGGTGTTAAATGCGCTGATGGCGCGTGGCGGGTGCGCTTGGGGATGGGCGTGTCGCTGTTGCGGGGTGATCTTTGGTTGTTGGCCTTGGGTGGTTGGGGTAAGAGGAGGGGATGAATTTGCGGTATTACTGGCGGGCGCGGAAGTTTCGGTCGAAGTGGGATGCGGCGGAGTTGGAGTGGTTGGTGGGGCATGTGAGGCGGGGCGGTGTGTGTTTTGATATCGGGGCGCACAAGGGGGGGTGGACGTATTGGATGCGGAAGGCAGTGGGGAGATCGGGGCGGGTATATGCGTTTGAGCCGCAGCCTAGTTTGAACGGGTATTTGGCTGGGCTTTGGACGGGGGGGTATTGGAAGAACGTGACGTTGGAGGACGTGGCGTTGTCGAACGGGGAAGGGGAAGGGGAGATATTTGTGCCGGGGGATGCGGGGGCGACCTCGGCGGGGGCGTCGCTCAAGGAGGAGGTTTTATCGCACGAGGCGGATGTGCACGCGACGAAGGTGCGGACGATGCGGTTGGACGATTACGTGGTGAAGGCGGGGGTTGAGGCGATTGATTTTATCAAGGTGGATGTGGAGGGGAGCGAGTTGGATTTGGTGGAGGGGGCGCAGCGGGTGTTGCGGGAGATGGGGGCGAGCTGGATTATTGAGTCGGAGGCGCGGCACATTGGGGAGGACGGGGTGGGGCGTTTGTTTGAGAAGATGGCGGGGGCGGGGTATGCGGGGTATTATTTTTCGCCGGACGGGTTGAAGGACTTGGGGGAGTTTACGTTTGAGCGGGATCAGCGGCGGGAAGGGGAGCGTTATTGGGATGAGGCGGGGTATTGTAACAATTTTCTTTTTCTTCGGGAGTGAATTAGGGTGGGTCGATGAAAACGATTGCGCAGTTTGCGTCCCTGGATGAGGCGCAGGCTTTGAAGTTGAAGCTGGGGTCGGTGGGGATTGAGGCGTTTATCCCGGACGAGTTGAGTGCGGGGGTGGCGCCGCATTT
>JBCCIR010000070.1:0-26956 GCA_039028175.1 Verrucomicrobiota bacterium | reverse complement strand
GTTTTTTTTTTTTTTTTTTTTTTTTGTTCTTTTGTTTGTTGTTTTTTTTGGTTTTTTGGGGGGGGGGGGGGGGGGGGGGCGCCCGTGATGGTTTTGGTCGAGAACCAAGGAATTGAGACTATGAAGAAGACGATTGGATTGATTTTGGCGATATTGACGGCGGGCGTGATGACGGCGATGGCCGGGGGTGGTGAGCGGGCGAAGACTTTAAAATTGACGGTGGACGGGATGGTGTGTGCGGGGTGTGCGGGATCGATTTCGGGAAAGTTGGCGGAGCGGGATGAGGTGGAGGATGTTTATGTGAGTTTGGAGAGCAAGTTGGTGGCGGTGGGGTTAAAGGAAGGGGTGCAAGTGAGTGACGACGAGGCGAAGGCGATGGTGAAGGAGGCGGGGTACAAGGTGACCAAGGTGGAGCGAACGTCGGAGACGTTGGACGTCGTGCGGGAGGACGTGGAGAAAGCGGAGAGCTGAGGCGTCTGATCGCGCCGTCGTTACGGCGTGTAGGTGACTTTGACCTGAGAGAAGCGGTTGCGTTCGGTGCCGGCGGTGACCGGATCGTCGACGGTTACACGTTCCCAGAAGAGATCGATGGGGATGACAGTTTCGGTGCCGGCGAAGTCCGTCAGGGAGTCGAGGGAGTTTCCGAATTGGACCGTGTAGGTGAGTTCGGGGGCGGTGGTTGACGTGCGGCGGATGTATTCGACGCGGAGGCGGGCGGAGTTACCGGTTCCGACGACGGTGAAGACGGGGAGGCCGAGGAGGCCGGTACCGGGGGTGAGGGTTTGAGCATCGGCGACGTTGGGATCGCGGTTGAAGGCGAATTCGGAGAGGAGGGTGGCGTCGTCTTGGTCTGAGTTTTCGCCGGGGTCATTGGGGAGGCTGTTGTCGGCGGCGAATTCGGCGAGGGTGATGGGATCGGGGTCGGGGGCGATGGACCAGCGGAGGCCGACGCGGCCGATATTGGCGGCGACTTGTTCTTCGACGAGGGCGAAGACGTGTTGGGTGAGGGGGTTGAAGTTATTGGCTTCGAAGTCGGCCTCGGAGAGGCGCATGGCTCCGGGCGGGAAGGGGACGCCGGCTAGGGCGAGGGGATCGAGGGCGGCATTGGTGGTGAGGTCTTCGCCGCCGGAGGCGCCGGTGCGATCGTTGACGACGAGGAAGAAGTAGCTGCCGGGTTGGACGGTGACGTGATTGGGGTTGGGGGCGGGTGGGGTGACGCCGGTGAGGTCGATGGTCTCGCCGAAGGCGAAGCCTGGGCCTGGGTCGAAGCCTTTGCCTGCCTGGATGGCGAGGGGGGGTGAGACATGGAGAGTGGCGGGGCCTGCGAGAGTGAGGGAGCCGGAAAGTTGAAGGATGCCGCCGGTGTAGTTCAGCTCGGCATTGGATTGAAAGAAGGAACCGATATTGCAGTCGCCGAGGATGGTAAGTGTGCCTCCAGAGAGATTTGTCACGGCATCAGAGTCGAAGCCATCTCCGATTGTGCAATCTCCGGCAACGGAGACTTGGGCGCCGCCGGTTCCGAAGATGTTGAGGGTAGCCGTGGCATTATCGCCGCGACCCACGAGGAGGGATAGGGGGGCATTGATCGATGCGCCTCCACCCAGGGAGAGGCTTCCGTTTCCGGAGAGGCTATTTGCGACGATAATGGAGCTGGAGGCGTTAATGTCGGCGGAACCGTTGACGGTAGCGGTCGCGTGGCCGCGGTTGCCGACAATGAATGCGTTGCAGTCGATTTGTCCCGAGTCCATCGAGAAGGTTCCGTTGCCGCTTGTTCCGACGCCGACCTCGAAGCTTGTCTGTGCATTGAGGTATGCATTGCCGGAAAATTCGAGGTGACCTGTCCCCTCATCTGCAACGCGAAAACCTTGGGAGACAAACGAGGGGGCGAAATAGTTTATAGTACCGCCCGAGATACGAGCAAAGCCCTGTGACCCTTCCAAGGAGGCGATGTCAATTTCGGCATTTCTTCCCAATCCATCGTCGCCTTCCGCTGCATTCAGTATTCCGCCCTCCATCAGGAAGGTGCCAACGGCGCCGCTGTTATATCCGATACGGAGGCGGCCGGGCACACGAATGGTACCGCCTGTCAGTTTCAGGAAACCATTTCCGGAATTCCCGACGGTGATATTTCGAAAGTTCGTGCCGTTGTTGTCAAAGTTTGAGCTAACGAAACCGTCGGTAACGATCAGGGAGCCTCTGCTACCCGCGGTTTGAGCGATGAGGAATTGGCCGTCTGAGGTGAGTGTGCCGCCGTGAACTTCGACGACACCAGTGCCTGAGGCATTGAGGCCGATTCGTAAGCGATCGCCGACTTGGACAACGCTTTTTGGTCCTTGGACGATGAGTCGTCCGGTGGCGGTGGTGTTGCCGTCTCCGATATTGAGGTTGTGGCCCTCATTCCCGGCGTTTCGGGTAGCGATGGAGGAATCGGGTCCGCACAGGATGGTTCCGCCTGAGACGGTGACGGTTGCGGAACCGTGGCGGCCGACGATAAGAGGTCCACTGAGAAAGGCGTTGGAGCGGAAGATTCCTCCGGTGATATTGACGCTGGCGGAGGAGCCGGCCTCGGAGGCGATGCGGGTGTCATTTCCGACGATCATTTGTCCGCCGGAGAGGGTGACGGTGCTATTTCCGTTTTGCCCGATATGGAGGTGATCTTCGCAGACGAAGGTTCCTCCGCTTTGGCTGAGGTGACCGGTGGAACCGGGGACGGCCGCGGTGTGGACTCTGCGAACGGAGAAAGAGGCGAGGCCGTTTTGCAAAACGAAAGCTCCTGTTCGGGCGGTTGAGCTTCCGATTTCGTTTGGGCCGCTGTTCAATGCACCGGCGGCGTGGAAGGAACCGCCGGAGATGGTGAGGGTGGTGGTGGTGCCGGCGATGCCGTCGCGGCCGATTTGGATGCGGCTGAAGACGCCGGCGGTGCCGCTGCTGAGGGTGACGGAGGCGCCGCTTCGGAGGGTGACGTCGTTTTCGTTATCGGTGGTGGTGGGGACGTTGCCGCTCCAGACGGCGGGATTGGACCATTCGCCGGAGGTGCCATCGGCGCTGTTTATGGCGTGGGCGGTCTGTGGCGTGGCGGAGAGGAGTGCGACGAATACGATCGAAGGTATTATTGGGAGTGAGCGAAAGGCACTGGCAAGGGGCGCGAGGCGAGGGCTGAGGCAGAGATATGCCGGTGTGTTCGAGAACGGGAGCACCCTAAAAGCAGAGCATAGGAGCGGGATAAGACCAGTGGAAATTGAGTCAACCGGCAGGTTAGAAGGGGCGGTCAGGCCCTGCGACGCGGGGTGTAGTCGGTGATTTGGTCGAAGTGGAGGACTTGGACGAGGAAGTCGTTGCAGAGGAAGTGGAGGTCGGAGGAGGCGGGGTCGAGGCGGCAGAGTTGCCATTCGTTGTGGGAGTCGTCGGTGAAAGTGACGGCGTGGGGCAGGATGGAGAGGCCGGTTTCGTCGAGGTTGAGGTGGAGGGAGTGGGATTCGAGGTAGGCGCCGATAGCGTGGGCCAAGGCGGGGGAGCAGGGGTGCGGATCGTGGAGGGCGAGGATCCAGAGGGTGGCGAGTTGTTTGCCTTCGAGAGTATCGAGGGAGTCGCTATTTGTGAGTTCGTAGAGCGGCGCAGCGGGGGTATGGGTGGGGGTCGTGGGAAGCGGAGATTTGGCGGGCGCGGTTTTTTTCACGGTTGGATGTGGAGCGGTCGGATGGAGTGTGGAGCGTGATGGTTGACGGATGAGTGGCCGGTGATATGTGAATTCCTTAGACAATTTTTTGGTGGGTGGTGTTCGAATAAAGTGGGGAAAATTCGGTGTCGAAACGGTCACTTCAGAAGCGAGGATGGCTTTCCTTCATGGTGGCGGAGGCGAGGGACAGGGTGGCGATGGAAGAGAGGGGCATGAGGATAGCGGCGAGAAGGGGGGTCATGAGGCCGGAGAGAGCCAGAGTCGCGGCGACGAGGTTGTAGAGGATGGCGAAGGCGAAGACGCGGACGACGGCTTGGTGGCGGCGGCGCGCGATGGAGAGGAGTTGGCCGATGAAGGCCAGGGAGTGACCGAGGAAGTAGAAATCGGCTTTTGATTCGAGAATCCCGCCGTCGATCACGGGGGTGGCGGTGACGGCGGCGCGGTCGAAGGCGAGGGAATCGTTGGCGCCGTCGCCGAGGTAGAGGGAGGAGCAGTGGTTGGGGTCGAGCTCGTGGACCCAGGCGGCTTTTTCGTCGGGGGTCATGCGGGCGCGCCAATGAGATGGTTTGAGATTCAAGGCGGCGGCGACGGCGGCGACCTTGCTTTCGCGGTCGCCGCTGAGGATGTAGGGGGTCAGGTTTTGTTCGCGGAGGCGGTTGATTTGGGCTTTGGCTTGTGGGCGCAGGGATTCGCGGAAGGAGAAGGTGGCGATGAGGGCGTCGTTCTTGAGAAACTCGGTATCGTGTTTATTGGAATCGGGGCGGCGGAGTTCCCAGGTGTTTTTGGAGGAAGGGTCGGTGAACTGGACGCCGTGGCCGGGGAGCATTTGGAGTGATGGGAGTGGGTTATTGGTCGGGGCGGGGGTGTTGGCGGCGAGGGCTTCGAAGAGGGAGCGGGCGACGGGATGAGGGTTCGTGGCGGTGAGGGTCCAGAGGGCTTGCTTTTGGGCGGGGTCGAGACGGTGGACGGTATCGGGGTTTTCGATAGTGAGGCGTTCCAAGGTGAGCGTGCCGGTTTTGTCGAAGAGCACTTTGCGGAGTTTTTTCAATCGGGCCCAGAGGAGGGGGCGGCGGATGAAGACGCCGATTTTTTCGGCGGCGGACGCGGCGAGATCGTCGGCGAGGGGGAGGGCGAGGCCGATGGCGCAGGGGCAGGACACCACGAAGACCGAGATGAGGACTTGGAGGGCGCGGACGGGATCATTGGTGGCGAGAAGCCAGGCGGTGGCGCCGATGAAACCGACGGCGAGGATGGTGGCGAGGTATCCTTTGAGGATGGAATTGATGATGGGGTGGGAGGTTGAAGATGAGGTGGTGTCGGTGAGTTTGGCGAGAAGCGAATCGGACCAGGATTCGCGGGCGACCAGGTGAATGGGATTTGTTCCGACGTTGAGGGCGCCGGCGGGAATGGCGGCCCCATTGGGGAGATCTCGGGGATCGGATTCGCCGTTGATCCATTCGAGGCTGAGGGCGGCGTGTGGGGAGGCGAGGCGGGCGGCGACGGGAATGACTTGGCCGGGGCGGGTGAGGAATTCGTCATCGGGTTTCAGGTTGGCGACGGGGATAGCGGTTTGGCCGTCGTCATGATTGGCGGGATCGACTTGTGTGGGGATGGTGGAAGCGGCGCGGGCGCGGAGGCGATTTTTTTCGACGGCGCGGAGTTGGAGCCATCGGCCGGCGAGCATGAGGAAGATGAAGATGGCGACGAAGTCGAAGTAGAAGAGATCGTGGCGATGGAAGAGCCAGCCGAGGATCGAGCCGGTGTAGGCGGCGAGGATGCCGAGGGAGATGGGGAGGTCGATGTGCAGGGTTTTCGTTTTCAGGGCGGACCAGGCGCGTTGGAAGAACCAGGTGCCGCCGACGAGGAGGGCGAGAGTGGCGGAAGCGGCGGCGGCGAGATCGAAGAGGGGGGCGAAGGAAGAGGACGCGGGCAGCCCGAGGTAACGGGGGAGGGTGAAGGCCATGGCGTTGGCGGCGAAGGCGCCGCAGAGGCCGAGGCGGGTGTTGAGGGTGGCGTGGGCGGAGGGGGTGTCGCGCTCTGAATCTTCGAAGCGGGTGAGGAGGTAACCGTGGTTTTGGAGCGTTTGGGCGAAAGCGGGCAGGTCGAAGGCGGAGTGGGTGCGCCAGGACAGAGTGACGGAGGCGGAGCGGAGGTTTGGGATGATTCTTAGGGCGCCGGGTTGTCGGGTGAAGAGGGTTTCCACGAGCCAGACGCATCCGATGCAGGAGAGGCCTTGGAGGCCGAGGGTGAGTGAAATTGAATTGGAGGCGGAGGAAGATTCTTGTTGGGCTTGTTGGATGAGGGGTTTCAGCCAGGCGAAGTCTCGTGTTTCGAATGCGCGGGATTTGACCGGGGGGAGGATGGTTTTGCCTTTGAGGTCGTAGAAGCGTTGGAGGTTTTCGCTGGTGAGGAGTTGGTGGACGAAAGCGCATCCGTTGCAGCAGAACTTTTCGGATGGGGAGGGGGGTGAGAAGGTCGTGCCGCAGTGTTTGCAGGCACGGGCGGTGGCCGCGATCGGTGGATCGGCTTGCGCGAACTTTTGGGTGGTCAGGGTGGAAGATGACATGGCGGAGGTGGGCGGGAGATCAGAGGCAGAGGGGGCAGGTGGTGGAGGGATCGCCGTCGAGGAAGGGGAGATTGGGTGCGAGGCGGGCGATGAGGAGGGAAGCGGTGGCGAGGGCGAGGCCGCGGCGGAGTCGGGTGAGGGTGGCGGGTTTGAGCCGGGGTTGGAGGCGGGTGAACTGGTGTTGGGCGAGCCAGAGGAGCGGGATGGTGCCAAGGGCGAAGGCGAGCGTGAACTCGGCGCCTTGGAGGGCGGAGCCGCTGACGAGGGCGACGCCGAACATGAGGTAGAGGGGGGCGCAGGGGAGCAGGGGGGTGGCGAGTCCGATGGCAAGGGCGCCCTTTTTAGCGGAGAGATTGCAGGCGCGGAGGCGGAGGCGAGCGGTCCAGCGACGGACGAAGGCGGGCTGGGGGATATTTTTTTCGAGGCCGAATCCCACGAGGAGGAGCGCGAGGGCGAGGACCCAGGGGAGGAGGGCGACCGGGGTTTCGGTGGCGAGGTTGAGGGGGATGTGGCCGATGGCACCGGCGGCGGCACCGATGAGCGTGTATGCGATGAGGCGGCCGGTGTGGTAGAGCGTGGCGGCGGCGAGGGGATCGGAAGGGGAATGGTGGTTGGGGATGAGGGTGCAGGCGAGGGGGCCGCACATCGCGGCGCAGTGTGTGGAAGTTACGAGGCCGGCGACGAGGGCTCCGGCGGTGGTCGTTATTTCGATCATTCGGTTATGAGCGGGTGGCTTGTGCTTGCTGGGATGGTGTTGCGGAGTCGAGGGGGATGGAGGCGGGTTGGTTTTTCAGCGCGATCGTGATGAAAACCGTCCACACGGTGATGAGGAGGACGAAGGCGAAGACGATGTAGAGCCAGGGGCGTGATTTCATGGGTCAGGCGGTTCGAATTTAGGGAGTGGCGATTGGAGTTTCGAAGAGGCGAGGGTCCGGGCCTTGGAAATGGACGGTGGTGTTCAAGGTGGTTCCGCCGGGCTGGGAGGTGGAAACGAGAGTGACGTCGAAAGGGCCGATGTAATCCTCTTTGGGAATGGTAATGGTGAAGGGGTGGAGGGTTTCCTGCTGGGGTTGGACCGTGATGGGTTCATCGAGCCCGACGGAGAAGGACGTTTTGGGAGCGTCCTCGAGGTGTAGGGCGAACGTGGTATCGACGTTGCGTTTGGTGGTGAGTCGGATTTGGAATTGGTTGCGGACGGCATCATCGGTGACGTAGTAGGGCATGCCGCGCATGCGCAGGACGGAGATGGACACATCGTGGACGGTTGAGAGTGAGAACGCGAAGGCGCCGGCGCCGAGGAAGGCGAGGGCGGTGTAGAGGAGGATGCGGGGTCGGATCCAGCGGGTGGATTTTCCATCGAGGCCGCGCATGGAGTCGTATCGGATGAGTCCCTTTGGGCGTTCCAGTTTGGTCATGACCTCGTCACAGGCGTCGATACAGGCGGCGCAGCCGACGCATTCGAGTTGGAGGCCGTTGCGGATATCGATTCCGGTGGGGCAGACGTGAACGCACTTGTAGCAGGCGATACAGTCACCGGCATTTGGATCGGTGGCCTTGCCGCGAGGTTCACCCCTGTGTTCGTCGTATCCGATGATGACGGTATTGTCGTCGGTGAGCGCGGATTGGATGCGGCCGTAGGGGCAGAGGATGACGCAGAACTGTTCGCGGAACCAGGCGAAGGAGAAGTAGAGGGCTCCGGTGAAGAAGAGGACCACGCCGAACGATGTGGCGTTTTGGGTGGGGCTGCCGTGCATCATCTCCCAAAGCCGGGGGAGGGAGACGAAGTAGGAGAGGAAGATGTGAGCGAGCGTGGCGGAAACGATGAGGTAGAGGGAGTGTTTGGCGATGCGTTTGAGGGTTTTCGACGAGGTCCACGGGGCGGCGTCGAGTTTTCTGCGGGCGGGGGCGTCGCCGTCGATGAAGCGTTCGATGCGGCGGTAGATGTGTTCGAGAAAGACCGTGTATGGGCAGGCCCAGCCGCACCAGATGCGACCGAGGAGGGCGGTTACGAAAAAGAGGGCGAAGCCGAGGCCGGAGAGGAGGAAGAAAGCGATCCAGAAATCGGCGGGGACGAACGTGAGGCCGAAGAAGTGGAAGCGGCGTTCGTCGAGGTCGAAGAACACGGCGGGGAAACCGTTGATGGGAATCCAGGGGAGGGCGACGTATACGGCGACGAGGAGAACGGCGGAGAGGCGGCGCCAGTTGGTGAAGGGGCCGCGGACATCGGAGGGGTGGAGAATGAGTTTTGAGCCGTCATCGCCGATGGAGCCGAGCGAGATGAGGTTGGGATTTTGTTTTGGGACTCGAGTGGTCGGGGTCACGGGATCAGGGTGTCGGACCGGGTGGCGGGGGTGTTGCAGCCTCGAGGTTTTCCGGGGAATCGGGGGCGGGTTCCCAGGGGGAATCGGGTTCGTGGTGGCTGAGGATGAAGGCCGTTGTTTCGGCGATCTTTTTGGGACCGAGGATCGCGTCCCAGGCGACCATGCCCTTGGTGACATCGGGGGAGCCCTTGGTGATGATGTTGAAGACGTCGGTCGGTTTGCGGCAGTATTTCCATTGTGAGTCGTCGAGGGGGACGCCGGGGAGGGGGGTGCCATTGAGTGTGGCGGAGAGGTCGGTGGCGTGGCAGACCGAGCAGAATTGATTGAAGTGTGTTTGTCCGGCGCTGACGGCGGCGGGGTCGCGGCTCATTTCCCAGATGGCTTCTTCATCGAGGTCGGCGAGGAGTGCATTTAGTTGTTTATCTTTCTTGTATTGGATGGCGGCTATGGCGATATCCATTTCCTCTTCGTCGGTTTTGAACATGCCGAGTTGGTAGTAGGCGAACCAGAAGACCACGAACCAGACGACGAAGATATAGAGTGTAAAGAGCCACCAATTAGGGAGTCGCTGGTCGTATTCGCGAATGCCGTCGTAGACGTGATCGCGGAGCACGATACCGGCCTTTTTTTGTTCCTCGGTGAGGTAGGCGGGATCGTTGGTGGGATCGGATGATGGGGAGCTCATATTGATGAGATTTAAGAATTGTCGTTGGTGTGGTCGGAATCGTCGTCGAGGGGCAGGCGGGAGATATGGTTGACGTCTTTTTTCTTCATGGTGACGGCGCGGACCACGAAGTAGATGAAGACGCCGAAGGTGAGGATGAAGGCGATCACGGGGATGATGCCGTGCCAGGATTCGAGGTTGAGTCTTTGGAACATGGGGATACTGGGTCAGCGTTGGGCGGTGGCGGCTTCGTTGCGGGTGGCATCGGGGATGGCGGGTTCGACGGGTCCGCGGGGTTGTGAGGGGTTGGGGGCGGGTGTTTCCTCTTCGGGTGCGGCGGTGGTATCGACGAAGCTTCCGAGTTTTTGGAGGTAGGCGATCATGGCGACCATTTGGGAGTCTTCGGCGACGTAGGCGCCGGAGGCTTCGAGTTCTTTGCGGATGGTCATGCCTTGTTCGAGAGCGTTTTGTTGGATTTCGTCCCGGGTCATGGCGGGAAAGGGGACGCCGAGGCGTTGGAGGACTGCGATTTTTTTGGGCAGGGCTTTGAGGTCTGTTTTTTGATCGGCGAGCCATGGGTATGAGGGCATGTTGGATTCCCCTGAGGTGCTGCGCGGGTTCATCATGTGTTGGTAGTGCCATGAGTTGGGGCGGACACCGCCTTCCCGGGCGAGGTCGGGGCCGATGCGGCGTGAGCCCCACTGGAAGGGGTGGTCGTAGATGGATTCGCCGATGCGGGAGTATCCCTGATTGGGTGCGGGGCCGTAGCGGAGGACATCGGGAACCATTGTGCGGATCATTTGGGAGTGGCAGTTGTAGCAGCCTTCGGCGACGTAGATATCGCGGCCGGCGAGTTCGAGGGGGGTATAGAGTTCCTGGAGGCGGCCCTCGATATTCTTGGCGCGATTGACCGTTACGGTGGGGAGGATTTGGATGAAGCCGCCGATGGCGACGGCGACGAAAGTGAGGACCGTGAAGGGCATCCAGTTTTCGAGGAGGCGTTCATACCAGAGAGACCAATTGGCGCCGTGTTGGCGGAAGCGGATCACGGCGAGGACGCCGAAGCCGATGGTGCAGAGGAGTGCGACGGTATCTGCGAGTGGCGGGAGGAAGAACCAGAGGCAGAGGCATACGAGGCCGGACAGGGTGAGTGTGACGGGATCGTTTTTGAACGTTTCCCGGAGCGTCATGGAATCGGGAGTGGTCTTTTTTTTCTTTTTTTGTCGTTCGAGGAGGACGACTTCGCGGGATTCGTTTGTGGCGCGGCCTTTGGCGGCGGTCATGAAGATGTTCCATGCGAGGATGAAGAAACCGGCGAGGTAGAGCACGCCGCCGACGACGCGTGTTGCCATGAGGGGGCGGATCGCGACGGAAGTTTCGACGAAATCGGGGTAGCGGAGCATCGTGCCATCGTCGGTCGTGGCGTTGAGGGCGAGGCCCTGGGTGATACCGGCGATCCACATGGAGCCGACGTAGAGGAGGATTCCGACCGTTCCGATCCAGAAGTGCATATTGGCGCCGGCGATGGAATAGAGGCCGTTGCAACTGGTGTTTTCGTCGTCGGGCGGGATATCGTTTCCGTTTTTATCTTTGCGTCGCCAGAGTCTTGGCGCGAGCCAGTAGAACATTCCCGCGGCCATGAAGCCGTTCCAACCGAGGGTGCCGGAGTGGACGTGACCGATTCCCCAGTCGGTGTAGTGAGAGAGGGAATTGACGGCGCGGATGGAGAGGAGGGGGCCTTCGAAAGTGGCCATACCGTAGAAGGTGATGGCGACGGCGAAGAACTTGATGACGGGATCGGTGCGGAGGCGGTTCCAGGCGCCGCGGAGGGTGAGGAGGCCGTTGAGCATGCCGCCCCAGGAGGGGGCCCAGAGCATGAGGGAGAAGAACATCCCGAGGAGTTGGAGCCATTTGGGGAGGGCGGTATTGAGCAGGTGGTGTGGGCCGGCCCAGATGTAGATGAACACGAGGGACCAGAAGTGGACGATGGAGAGGCGGTAGGAATAGACGGGGCGATTGGCGGCCTTCGGGAGGTAGTAATACATGATCCCGAGGATGGGAGTGGTGAGGAAGAAGGCGACCGCGTTGTGGCCATACCACCATTGGACGAGGGCATCCTGGACGCCGCCGAAGATGGGGTAGGAGTGGGTGAGGGACGTGGGGATTTGGAGGTGATTGACGACGTAGAGCATCGTCACCGTGATAATGGTGGCGATGTAGAACCAGATGGCGACGTAGAGGGAGGGTTCGTTTCGTTTGGCGAGGGTCCAGAAGAAGTTTACGGCGAACACGATCCAGATGGCGGCGACGGCGATATTGATGGGCCAGATGAGTTCGGCGTATTCTTTTGAGCGGGTGAGGCCGAGGGGGAGGGTGATGGCGGCGGCGAGGATGATGAGTTGCCAGCCCCAGAAGTGTATTTTTGAGAGGAGATCGGAGGCGGTGCGGCATTTACAGAGGCGTTGGGTGGAGTGGTAGACCCCGGCGAACATCATGTTTCCGACGAAGGCGAAGATGACGGCGTTGGTATGGACGGGGCGGAGGCGGCCGAAGGTGGTCCATGGGAGGTCGAAGTTGAGCCAGTGCCAGTTGAGTTGGGCGGCGACGAGGACGCCGACGAGCATTCCGACGATGCCCCAGACGATGGAGGCGAGGACGAAGAGGCGCGGGGTGCGGTCGTCGAATTCGATGGTGGCGGTGGGTCCGGTTGCGGTGGTCATGGGAATGGGTGGGCGGGTGGAGGCGGATTAGTTTTCGTTATCGTTATTGGGATCGGGTTTTCCCGGGGAGTTTTCGTCGAAGGGGAGAAGGGCGTCTCGTTCGGGGTTGGGGGCGGACATGGATCGGGAGTGGCGTTCGGCGGCGAAAGCGACGATGAAGACGGCGGCGAGGAGGATGGATCCGAAGATGGTGAAGAGGAGGATGCTCATGGCGAGGTATCGGAGATGGGATGTGGGGGGATGGTTTGGAGGGGTTGGATGGCCCATTCGAGGGCGGAGTCGGCGATGACGCGGACGGCGGTGTGTTGTGACATGCGGCGGGTATTGACGGTGAGATGGAAGCGGGTGGTGGCGGCATGGGGCGAGTCGGAGCCGGCGATGCGGACGTTGAAGGTGCGGGGGTGATCGCTGGTGGCGAGGTGGGCGGAGTTATCGACCAGGATCACGGCACCGTGTGCGATGAAGCTGAGGATGGATCTTTCGCTGATGGGATGATTTGGTTTTTGGGGAGTGTGGTGTTTGGGATTGAGGCGTTCGTGCAGGGATTGTTCGTTCCAGGCGGTCCATTGGCCCGGGGAGATGGGATCGACTTCGTTGAGGTAATCGGCGATGAGTTCGCCGAGTTGGACGGCCCCGGCGCCGCGATCGCGATAGATCGTGATGGCGAAGGGGATGAGGGTTTGGGCGGAGTTGGAATGGGGACGGGTCATCCGGTGCTGGGCTCTCCGGGTATATCGGAGCGCACAGGATACGGTAGGGGGCGGGGGTGGTGGTTGCTCCGCAGATGGAGCGAAATGCTGCGCGGATTTTGCTGGGGAGGCGGGGAGAGGATCAGCCGGCGGACCGGGAGGGTGGCTTTGGAGAGGCAGTGGTATCGAGATGTTGTTGGCGGAAGCGGGTGGGGGAGATACCGGTGAAGCGTGCGAAGGAGCGATTGAATTGGGAGAGGGATTGGAAGCCGACGTCGTAGGCGACTTCGGTGACGCGGGCGTGGGGGTTGAGGAGTTTTTGTTTGGCGAGTTCGACGCGGGCGCGATTTACGTATTCGGTGAAGGGGATGCCGGCGACTTGTTTGAAGACGCGGGAGAAGTGGTGTTCGCTGAGGCCGGCGTGGCGGGCGACGTCGGGGAGGGGGATGGGATCTTGGAGGTGGTTTTGGATAAACTCTTTCGCGCGCGCGACTGCGGGCGGATCATGATCTTTGGTTTGGAGGATGAGGTCATCGAGGGCTCCTGAAAGCTGGGCGCCGAAAGTGATCAGCATTGTCGAAATGGCCCGGTATTTTTCTTCATCGACGACGGGAGTGGCGAGCCAGGCATCGCGGAGCTGGTCCATTTTTTCATTGGGGAAGCCTTCGTCGAAGAGAATCTCGGCGACAGAGTTGAAGCGGTCGGGGGTGGGTGGGTCTACGAAGATTTCCCCTGTTTTCAGGTAGGCGACGAGGGTGTTTCCGGAGCGGATGGGGACGGCGGTTTCCTGCATTCCGGCGAAGCATTGGAGGTTGTGAATTTCTCCGTCGAGGCCGTCGCGGAGTTTTTGCGTCGTTTCGAGACATGCTTCGCAGTTCGAGTTATCGGGGTTTATGGCTTGGCAGAAGGGATTTTCATTTTCTCCTTTCACACAGAGGGAATCATCGGGATTGGCTGCGAACTCGAGGTGCAGGGGGAGCCCGGTCGCCTTGAGGAAGGCGTTGTGATAGCGGGTGAAGAGCTCGCTTTGGGCGAGGCGATCGTAGAGGGACTCGAGGCGTTCGAGATTGTTTTGATCTGAGTCGGTCACCGGTGTGGAGGGATGGTAACGGGAAGGGGGTTAGATGGAAAAGTCGAAGGGTGATTTGGATTGGGCGTCGCGATTGAGTTTATCGCAGACGAGTTCACAGAGTTGGTATACGGCGTCGTCTTTGATTTGGTAGAAGACTTGGGTGCCATTTTTTTCGCGTTGGAGGAGTTCGGCGTCGTGGAGGAGGCGCAGTTGTTTGGAGATATTGGCTTGAGAGGTTTGGAGGGTTTGGGCGAGTTGATTGACGGAGCGGGGGCCGTCTTTGAGTTCTTGGAGGATAGCGAGGCGGGTGGCTTCGGCGAAGGCGCGGAAGGTAGCGGCGACGCGTTCGAGGGCGGCGCGATTCATTTTGGTGGGGTGAGAATCTTTTTTGGTATGGGCGGCGCTTGACATATAACTAATTAACTATATAGCTATATTATTAAATAATTAGCAAGTCAACGAGAATGGGAATTTTAGGCATATGGCGACAAGTGTGAAATTGACGGAGCGTGTGGGGGCGGGGACGGTTACGGTGGAGGGGTTGGCGCGGTTGGGGGCATTTGGGGGCGTTGAGGCGGAAGCGGGTGGGGTATTGATTGATGTGCGGACGCCGGCCGAGTATGCGGAGGTGCATGTGGCGGGTTCGGAATTGATGCCCTTGGATGGGCTGGATGCGGAGGCGGTTCGTGCTCTTGGGGGGGATGAGGTTTATGTGATTTGTGGGACGGGGAAGCGGGCGGGTATGGCGATGGAGAAGCTGGCAGAGGCCGGTGTTGGCCACTGTGTCTTGGTGGAGGGGGGACTTGCTGCGTGGGAGGCGGCCGGGTTACCGGTGGAACGGGGAACGCGGAAGGTCATGTCGTTGGAGCGGCAAGTGCGGGTGGCGGCGGGTTTGTTGGTTGTGAGCGGGGTTTTGTTGGGGTGGTTGGTGAGTCTGGGTTGGTTGTTGTTGGCGGGATTTGTGGGAGCGGGCTTGGTGTTTGCGGGATTGACCGACACCTGCGGGATGGGGTTGATGCTTGCGAAGATGCCGTGGAATCGGTGAGGTTGGTTCCGGCGATCGTTAAAAAGGATTGGTCTCGCCTTTGGGAGTGGTGGGAGGGCGGGTTCGGAAAAGAATGGGTGACGTCCGTCGGGGACGGGCGTAAGTATCGCCGATGTCCGGCGAGAAGATACGGCGATATGTGGGCAGTCGGCCCTGGCGTTTTGTGGTGGGGTTGATGGAGGCGGGGGTGGTGGTGGCGTTGGGGTTTGCGGTGTTGGGTTTGTTTGCGCGGTGGCATTGGGTTTTGGATTTGATGGCGCAGTTTCGGCTGCAGTATTTTTGGGCGGCGATGGTGGGGGTGGTGTTGTTCGGGGTGCGGCGGCGGCGGGTCTGGTGCGGGGTGTGTGGGGTGGCGGCGGTGGTGATGGGGGTATCGATGGCGGGGTATTGGGTGCCGAGGTCGGGCGGGGGTGATGGCGAGGTGGTTGGGGAGACTTTGAAGCTGGTGAGCTACAATGTGTATGCTTCGAATGATCGCTATGAGGATGTGGTTGCGTTTTTGCGGGAGGAAAATGCGGACGTGGTGTTGTTGTTGGAGGTGAACTGGCAGTGGGCGGGGAAGCTGCAGGAGTTGCGGGAGCTATATCCTTATGAGCAGGGGCAAGTCCGGGCGGGGAGTTTTGGGATTCGGTTGATGAGCAAAGTGCCCTTCAGCGAGTCGGCGGTGAAGATTATTGGTGAGATTGGGGTGCCGAGTGTGGAGGTGGTCATCGAGGCATTGGGTGGCGATTTGAGATTGTTTGGGACGCATCCGGCGCCGCCGCGTGGTGGTGACTTGAGCCGGTTTCGGAACGAGCAGTTGGTGGCGATGGGGCGACACCTGGGGGAATATCGGGGTGAGGCGATGGTGGTGGCGGGGGATATGAATGTGGCGCCGTTTTCGCCACATTTTCGGGAATTTTTGCGGGCGACGGGGTTACGAGATGCGGCGCGGGGGTATGGGTTGAGTCCGACGTGGAATCGGCGGGTGCCGTGGTTAACGGTGCCGATTGATTACGTGTTGGTGTCGGAGGAGATTGTGGTGTTGGAGCACCGGGTGGGGCCGGCGTTGGGATCGGATCACAGTCCGGTGATTGTGACGTTGGGGAGACGGGACTAGTCTTCTTCGAGCCACGCCATTCGCGTCACGATGTCCTTGTGTGGTCCGTGAAGATCGAGGGAAGATTGGGTTTCGCCGTCGTAGATGGTGAGGTGCAGGGAATAGATGTCGGACCAGTTGGTCATGGGGGGCTCGTCTTTGGCGGTGAGGTCGGTTGGGTGAATGACGATTCTTTGCGGGCCGGGTTCTTTGATTTGTTGGGTGAACGCGTAGGAGATGATGGGGGCTTTGATGTTGGAGATGTATTTGTTTTTGGAGACGCGGACGCGGAAGGAAAGGGGGGCTTTTGGGAAATCGACCTCGATGGCGAGGGCTTTGCCGTGAGTAAAGTCGACGGCAGGGTCGCGGAATTTGTAGGTGAGAGATCCTCCTTCTCGGGAGCGGCTCCAATCGCGCCAGCCGTGGGCGAAGTCTTCGAAGGTGGGGGCGAAATTGGCATCGGTGGTGAGGGAAGCGATATCGAGGGAGTCGGGGATGTAGACGCCTTCGGTGGAGGTGAGGGAGAAGGTGGGCGTGGGGCCGCGGAGGGATTCCATCGGGGAGTCGAGAGGGTAGGTGCACTGGGCGAAGGCGAATAGGGGGAGATTGGGGCGGAGCGGGAGTTGCGCGGTCCAGGAGTCGCCGGAGCGCGTGGGCTCGGCGGCATACCAGAAGCGCGAGCGGGAATTGGGATCGTGGGTGTAGTAGACGACGAGGGAGTCGAGGTTGGTGACTTGGTCGGGGTTTACGGTGAAGGTGGCGGTGCTCGTGGCGGGGTCAACTTCGAGGTTTGTTTGGGCGGTTTTGGGAAAGTGTTGGTCGATGTGTTTGAGGTATTGGTCGAACCACCGGTTGAGGAGGATCCATTGTTCGGGGTTGGGCGAGTGGCTGGCGTGGAGGTTTTGGCTGACGCGCCAATTGTCGTGGGGGAGGCGGTCCATGGCTTGGTAGACGCGTTCGAAGGTGGCGTGGAAGTCGTTGGAGGAGTTGAGGAATAGGACGGGGCAGGAGACGTGTGGCCAGTAGCTGCGGGAGTCGATGGTATTGGCGTAGAGTTCAGGGTGAGTGCGGCAGCGTGGCCGGCCGGTGCCGGGGAGTCCGGGAAAGTCGATGTCTTGCCAACCGGTGCCGCCGACCATGGGGGCGACGGCTTTGAGGCGTGGATCGATGGCGACCATGGAGGTGACGGTGCCGCCCATGGAGTAGCCTGTGAACCCGATTCTCGAGGGATCGACTTCGGGTTGTTGTTCGAGGAACGTGATGGCGCGGCGTCCGGCGACGGCGAGGAGGAACCAGCTGGAGTTTCGGGGGCTGGGGATGGGGTCGATGGTGTGTTTGTCGGGGAGGAGGTCGGGTTTGGTGGAATCGCGCAGGGCGCCGGGATAGAATCGCGGGCCTTGGCTGGGATCGACTTTTCCCCAGTTGGTATGTTTTGAGATGTCGTCTTCCATGGGGCGACCGCCCCAGTTGATATCGAGGACGGCGTATCCGTGCTTGGCGAAATAGAGGCCGTGTTCGAGGTCGGCGCGTTGGCCGCCGCCGTGGCACCAGACGAAGGCGGGGCCGTTGGTGTGGCCTTTTGGGAAGGTGTAATAGGCGGCGATGCGGGCGGGGGTGTTTTTGAAGGTGCCGACGGTGAAGATGACGTATCGGCAGATGGTATTATCGACTTCCCATTCTTTTACGACTTCGACATCGAGGGGTTCGGCGGCGGGGTCGTACTCGTGCCAGAGGGCGGGGACGTTGTCGGGGGCGGGGCCCGATGTGAAGGGGGTGAAGGTATCCGCGGTAGAAGTCGTGGCGACGGTGAGGGCGACGAGCGCGATGGAGAGGAGGCGCATGGGGATCGAGACTTATTGTGAGCGTTCCGCGGAGAAGACGTCGCCGGAGGGTTTCTCCGGGAGAGTGGCTTTCCAGTCGTCGATTTTTCTGAGTAGTTTCTTGGCGGCCTCGGGGTTCTTCTTGGCGAGGTCGGATTTCTCGAGGGGATCGGCGGCGAGGTCGTAGAGTTCGAAGTAGGAGCCGTCCTTATTCGAGAGGAGTTTCCAATTTTGATCGACGATGACGTAGGCGACCCAGTGGTGGGGTTTGGAATCCTGGATGGGCCAGTTGCCGTTCATTTTCCAGAAGAGGGGTTTTTCGCGGGTGGGTGCGGTTTGTTTGCCTTCGAGGATGGGGAGGATGTTGACGCCGTCGGGCTGATATTTTTTGGGTAGTTTCGCGCCGGCGATCGCGCAGAAGGTGGGGAGGAGGTCGACGGCGGAGATGAGGGAGGAGTCATCGATTTTGTCGGCGGGGATTTTACCGGGCCATCGGGCGATGAAGGGGACGTTGATACCGCCTTCAAAGAGGGCGGCCTTGTATCCTTTGCGCCCGGCGGTGATGCCCTTGGCGGCGGCGATGTTCCATCCGGCGCCGGTGGCGGTGTCATACTGGAGATCGAGTTCGGTGGGTTTGGCGGCGCGGGCGGGGCCGTTATCGGAGCTGAAGATGACGAGGGTATTGTCGGCGATGCCGAGTTCGTCGAGAGTATCGAGGACGTCTCCGATGCGATCGTCGGCGTGGGCGAGGACGGAGGCGTAGATTTTGTCTTCCTCGGAGGCGTCGATATTGCGGACCTGCCATTCGTATTTGGGGACGGTATGGAAAGGGGTGTGCGGTTCGTGAACCCAGAGGTTGATGAAGAAGGGTTTTTCGTCGGCGACAGCTTGCTTGATGAAGGCGATGGAATGCATGGCGTCTTCGTGGACGGGCATTTGTTCGCCGGCGCAGTTGAAGGCGCCGTATGCGTCGTATCCGTATTCGCCGGGGACGGGGGAATCGGGGATCATGTTATTGGCGAGGTGCCATTTTCCGAAGTGGGCGGTGGTGTATCCGGCTTTTTGGAGGAGGCGTGGGAGGGAGGGGGCGTTGGTGTCGAGCCAATCGGGCATGTTGCGTTTGGCGTTACTGGGGACCCAGGCGAAATGACCGTCGATGTTGTAGCGGGCGGGGAAGTGTCCGGTCATGATGGCGGTGCGGCTGGGGGAACAGACGCCGCTGGCGACGGTGAAGCGTGTGAAGTCGGTGCCTTCTGCGGCGAGGCGGTCGATGTTGGGTGTTTCGACGTAGGGATGGCCGTGGCAGGAGAGGTCACCCCAGCCCCAGTCATCGGCGAAGATAAACAGGATATTGGGGCGGGGAGCACCCGCGGGCTGATGCGGCTTCGCCGCTTGGAGAGGTGAAATGGAGAGGGCGAGGAGGCATGCGATGAGGGTGGTCAGGACAGAGTGGTGCATCATGGTTTTTGGAGGGGGTCCACGTTACTTCAGTTTTTTGAGGTATTCGATGAGGGAATCGATTTGTTCTTTGGTGAGCATGGCGGAGAAGTCGGCCATGGGGACGGTTTCGAATCCTTTGGTGATGGCGGCTTGTGGATTTGCGATGGATTCGCGCACGTAGTTTTCATCGATGGTAATGGTTTCGGTTTTACCGTTTCGGGAGATTGATTGCTCCCGGCCCCAGAGGTCCTTGAATGTGGGACCGATGAGTTTGGTGCCGTCGATGGAGTGGCAGGCGCTGCAGAAGTTTTTGAAGACTTCTTCGCCGGTGAGTTTTTCGATCTCACGGACGAACTCTTTATTTGATGATTTGAGATGAATGGTGATTGATGCCGAGGGGAGGTGGGCGGGAATCTCGACGATGCCGGGGCCGCTCCAGCGGAGGTTTTCACCGAGCTTGACCTGGGCGTGTGGAGTCGGGTCGAGGAGGAAGTATTTGGTGGCGGATGAATCCGAGGGGAAAGAGAGATGCAGCGAGACCTTGTTGGGTTTTGGTGAGGAGAGCGACTGTTCCACGGCAACGCCATCGACCTCGGAGAGAAATGTGGGCGAGCCGGATTGAGGATTGCGGCGGTATCCTTTGAAGCGGATGGAGCGGGGTGCGGGTTCGGGGTTCTCGATGCGGAGGGGGGTGGTGTTGAGGGCGAGTGGTTGTTGATTGCCGAGGATTTTCAGCTTACCGCCCCCGCGTCCGGCGAGTTCGCCTTTGAAGTCGATAAAGCCTCCGGACCAGATGTAGACGGGGGTGCAGTGGACGGCGTCGAAGGCGTAATTGAAGCCTTCGGGGGAGCCGACGGCGATCATGCGGGTGGAGGGGCCGGGGAGGTTGCCTCTTTGGACGAGGGTGTGGTCTGACACCACGACGTCGGTGGTATGCTGGCCGGGAGCGACCGTGGGGAGGGTGGCGAGGAGAAAGAGGGCGATGATGCGGAGCGGCATGTCAGGGCAGGAGGCGATTCAGGGTGTAGACACCGAAATTGTTTTCCAGGGTGAGACCGGATGCGGCTGTTAGTTCCGGGAGTTGGATTTGGTAGACGAAGTCGGCTTTGAGGGGCAGGGAGAGTGAGAGCGTGGATTGATCGGGGGAGAGGGTGATTTTTGTCACTGGGACTTGGGTTTCCCGGCTGGGTTCGGAGCCGTATTTTTCCCAGTATTCGTATTGGAACTCGGTGACGGAGACCTGGGTTGGGGCGAGGTCGGTTTCGGCAAGGGGTTGGGTGAGGTGGATATTGAAGCCGTCGTGGGTGAGGGCGATGTGGTGGATTTCGAAGGGGGTGGTGTTGGGTTGGTGGCTGATGATTTCGATGGCGGGATCGCCGGCGACCCACCCGCGGCCCACGGATCCGATCCAGAGGTTTCCCTTGTGATCGAAGGCGGCTGAGTAGGCGGCGCTGGAGAGGGGTCGGATGAATGGAAAGACGGCGCCTTGGTATTGGCCGTCGATTTTTTCGAGGGCGACGCGGACGATATTGCGGTGGGCGATATCGGCGATGAAGGCTTGTCCGGCGAAGGGGCCGAAGCCTTTGTCGGGGGCGAAGGCGGGGTGGCCGGGCGAATTGGTGAGGTCGCCGTGAGCGAGCCAGACGGCGGGGCGTTTTCTTCCGGGAGCGAATGAATCGCGGTCGATCAGTGGGACTTTGTCCGGGATAGAGGAGATGGTGGTGTAGTCGAGGGTGCGGGGTGTCAGTTCGAACGGTGAGCGGTCCCACAGGGAGGCGGGGTGGCCGAGGAAGTCTTCTTCTTGGACGTGTCCGAGGTATGAGGAGGCGACCCAATCGCCTTGGTTGTCGGTGATGAAGAGTTCGTCTTTTGCGTTCATGCCGATACCGGCCGGGGAGCGGAGGCCGGGGGCGAAGGGGGTGAGGGAGCCATCGGGGTTGTGTCGCATGACCCAGCCGCGGTATCCGAGGGCGGAAGTCATTTGGTTTTGGGTGGTGCCGGTGGGGGTGTGGTATCCGGAGGAGGCGAGGCCGGTGGAGAAGTAGAGTTCCCCTGAGGAGTTCATTCGCGGGCCGTAGGCGAACTCGTGGTAGTGTCCGGTGAAGCGGAAGCGGTCTTCGACGGTTTCGTAGAGGTCGGCGGTTCCGTCGTCGTTTGTGTCTTTGAGGAGGGTGAGTTCCGGTTTTTGCATCACGTAGACGCTCTCACCGTCGGGGGCGATTTGGACGCCGTTTGATTCGTGCAGGCCGTCGGCGAAGAGGTTCCAGGAGCCGGTATCGGGATTTCGGCGCCAGACGGCGCCGGTGCGCGTTGAGGCGAAGGCGGTGCCATCGTCGGCGAAGGTGATATCGGTGGGTTCGAAGAGGAACGGGGGATCGGGTGCGGGGATATCGATGGTTTCGATGGAATATCCGTGGGGCAGGGTGGGGGTTTCCTTTCGGCGGAGGAAGGAGAGGGTGAAGTGTTCCTGGTTGGGGTGGAGGTTTTTGAGGCGGTTGCGTTGGTTTTGTTGGCCGTTGGTGGAGAGGCGTCGGAACTCGGTTTGGCGGACCCAGTAGTTCAGGTAGAGATCGGACTTGGCATTGGGTTTGATGGTGAAGTGGATGTTTTGGGATTGATCGGACAGGTGCTCGAGAGATTCTTTGATGTTCCAAGTAAGGTTGAGTTCGGGGACGGCGAGCGAGTATTGGAAGAAGACTCTGCCGTCGTGGACTTCGTATCCTTGCCATTGGAAGTCGGGTTGGTATCTGGGTTTCTCGCCAAAGGACCAAGGGGGGGATTGGTCGAGGTAGAAGGTTTTCAGATTCGCGGTGTTGGGGACGAATTCATTGTTTTCGTTCAAGCGTCCGAATTGCCCCGTCCAGAAGCCGAGCATTGTGAATTCGTTAGGATCGTAAAGGTGGTGAACGCCCTGGGCGGTTCCGACGGCGAGCAGGGGGTGATCGTTTTGGGGGTCAGCCGGGACTTCGCGAATGATGATTCCCTGGGTGACGATTAGTTCGCCCCCTTCGCCTTCTTGGGTTGAGCCGTATTTGTCTCGGGCGTGAGAGAGGTGGGGCGTGAGGGCGACGGTGAGGGCGACGGCGAGGGCGATGCGGCGGGTGGGTGTTTGTGGCATGGCGGGGTTGCGATGAATCGGGACGCCGAGGCGCTGGTAGAATGTGCGACTTTCCGGCCTATATCAGGAATAGGAGAACGGGAGAGCGGCAGGCGTCTGTCGCCTGAGTGTTGGAATCCGCGGGAAGGGTTTGAGGAGAGGGGGGCTTAGTCGTCGGATTTTGACGAAGATATCGCTCCGCCGGCCATTTTGGCGTCGGCATCGGAGAAGGAGCCTTCTTTGGCGGTTTTATCGTCGCTGCGGAACTCCCAGACTTTTTCGCCGTGATGGAAGGCTTTGACGGCGAAGCCGGCGAGTTTATCGGCGCCTTTGTCATCGCGTCCGTCCCCGTAATAGTAGCCGCCGTTGAGATCGGTGGCGATGAGGGTGATGGGTTTGGTGCGGACGGTGGCGGTGTCGCGATCGTCGAGGGCGGGAGCTTTGACGACGCCGTCTTCCCAAAAGGTATCTTTTTGACCTTTGAGCATGCCGCGGTCGGTGGTGATCCAGACGCGGTATCGGAGTTCGAGGTCCTGGATGGGTGCGCCGGAGCGATTAGCGAATTCCCAGACGTAGACCCATTCTTCGGTGGTGGTTTCTTCGATGCCGTCGTCGGATTCTTTTTTCGAGATGCGTTCGCGGTCGTAGTCCAGGTCGAAATCGTAACTGACTTTAGGCGGATTGGTTTTGATCCATTCCTTGATGTATTCCTGGTCGGCGGCGCTGAACTTGACGATGGGGACGGTGAAGTTTTTTCCGGCGCTGGTTTTGATGGTGACGGTCTCGTTGTTTCCGTGGAGGATTTCGGCATCGAGTTCGCGGCCGTTGACGTCGGTGAAGGTTCGGGCTTGAGAGGGTGTGGCGGTGAGGACTGCGAACGCGGCAGCGACGGCGAGGGTTGAGAGTGACGGGAATGGTTGGCGTGGCGGCGCGACCCAGGCGCGTATGAGATTGAACATGCGAACGGCGTGTTTCATGGCTCCCCCTTTTGTTTTTTTTGAATTGGCGAGTCTTGGCGCCATTGCGGCGGTCAAGGCCCCTTTCAATTTTGGCGCAGACCTTCCCCCGGATCAACTGATAATCGCCGTGGGAAGGGGGTGAAAGATTAACCTTAGACCTGAGTCTCTTGTTTTCTTGGGGGGGAACGCCTAGAAAAGGAAAGGGCGCCCCGGCCCGTTCTTACCGGAGCGCCCTCTATTTTTGGGGGGGAGAATTGTTATTTGGGGAAAGTGGAACGGGTGGGGGGACGTTGGGTGGCTTGGGTGGGTGTGGGAATCGGCCTCCTTGGGGGGAAGAATGGAGGAAAAGTGGTTATTGATGAAATATATTATTTGGATACAGTACATAGGTTTTTCCTATAGAATTTCTATCTTCATGGATTTGCGGCAGTTGCGATATTTTGTGGCGGTGGTGGATACGGGGACGTTTACGGCGGCGGCGCGGAAGTGTGCGATTGCGCAGCCGTCTTTGAGTCAGCAGGTGATGACTTTGGAGGATGAATTGGGGGAGCCTTTGTTGTTGCGGAAGTCGCGCGGGGTGGAGCTGACGGAGGCGGGGCGTTTATTGTATGAGCGCGCGTGCGGGGTGTTGAAGGGGTCGGAGGACATACTGGATTTGTTTAGGCGGCGGGACGAGGAGTTGTCCGGGCAGGTGACGATCGGGGTGATTCCGACCGTGGCGCCGTATTTGACGCCGATGATTGTGAATGCGTTTCGGCCGCAGTTTCCTTCGATTCACGTGCATTTTCGTGAGGCACGGACGGCGGATATGATTCGATTGGTGGTGGATCAGGATGTGGACTTGGGGATATTGAGTGATGTGGAGCGGGCGGCGAAGACGCGGTGGTCCCTGCACACGCGGAGCTTGTTTCATGAGGCGATCGTGTTGGCGGTGCCGGAGGGGCATGTTCTCGCGCGGATGCGGACGGTGGCGGCGAAGGATATCGATCGGGACGAGGTGTTGCATTTGACGGACGGGCATTGTTTGCGGGACCAGACGCCGAAGCGGTGTCGGGCATCGGGTGATGAGGCGCCGATCGAGTGTGAGCAGTTGACGACCTTATTGTCTTTAGTGGCGGCGGGCCTAGGGGTGGCGTTTGTGCCGGAGATGTCCTTGTCTCATCACTCGGTGACGGGAATTCGCTTTGTGCGATTGCAGTCGCCGGAACCACGGCGGGAGATCAACGTGATGAAGCGGCGGGGGAAGAAATTATCGGCGCCGGGTCAGGCCTTGTTTGATACGTTGGTGGGGATGGAGTTTCGAGGGAGTTGAGGGCATGGAGTTTTGCTATAGAAGGAACCGAAGAGAGCGACGATTGGCGGGCTTTGTGGGGGGAGTTTGGCTGGCTGGCATGGTGGCGCTTGGGGCGGAGGATGTGGAAGGATTGCCGGTGGCGAGTGCAGAATCGGTGGGAATGAGATCGGGAGTGTTGGGGGAGATGTCGGCGTGGGTGAGGTCGGAGGGCTTGGATGTGCGGAGCATGATTGTTTTGCGGCGGGGCCAGTTGGTTTTTGAATGGTATGCGGGAGGTGTCGGGCGGGAGAGTGATCACAACATATTTTCGATTACGAAGAGTGTGGTAGGGACGCTGACGGGTATTTCGGTGGACGAGGGCGAGCTATCCGGGGTGGATGTGAGTTTGGGGGAATTGTTTGGAGACGTGGATGGGGTATCCGGTGACGGGTTGAAGGCTCGGGTGCGGGTGGAGGATCTATTGACGATGCGGAGTGGATTCCCGTGCGCGAGAGCGAATCAGGCGGAGGGGCCGGAGCGGGAATTATTTGAGCGGATCAATGGGGCGGGAGACCGGACTGCGGAGGTCTTGAAATTGGAAATGGTCGCGGAACCGGGGAACGCGTTTGTGTATGGGAATGCCGAGCCACAGGTGATGATGGCGATATTGGAATCGGCTTATGGCGAGAAGGGGGTTGCCCTGGGAGACAAGCTTTTGTTTGGGCCGCTGGGATTTGAGAAGGCGCGATGGATGTTTGCGGATGAGACGGGGGCGGCGCCGGGCGGTTATGGGATACGATTGCGGGCTCTCGATTTGGCGAAGTTGGGGCAGTTGTATTTGCAGGGGGGGGAGTGGGAAGGAGAGCCCGTGGTCTCCGCGGAGTGGGTAGCGGCGGCGGTGGCGGATCAAACAGGGACGGGGTATGGATACTACTGGTGGACCGGGTTGGGCGAAAAGGGGCGCGCGTATGCGGCGCGGGGGGTGCGTGGGCAAATGGTATACGTCGATCCGGACGAAGAATTGGTTTTTGTGGTCACGGCGGATTTACCGCCGGCGCGGGTGAGGGGCGTCTTGAAGACCCTGACGGAAGAGTTTGTGTTGAGAGCGATCGCGGGGGATGCCGGGTTGGAAGCGAGTGGGGAGGAGACGCGGTTGCTGAAAGCGGAATTGGAGGCGGCGGCTGAGTATGTGCCCGAACATCGGCACGGGTTACCGGCATGGAGATTGCCTCAAGGAGACGACTAGTTTTTTGTGGGTGGCGGTGTTTACGCGAGGATGTCTTTGATGGCGTGGTGTTTTTCGACGCCGGTGAGACGGAAGTTGAGGCCGTTGACGCGGTGGGTGAGGTGTTCGTGGTCGAGGCCGAGGGTGTGGAGGATGGTGGCCTGGACGTCGTGGATGTGGACGGGATTTTCGACGGGGTGGAAGCCGAGTTCATCGGTTTGTCCGTAGGTGATGCCGGGTTTGATCCCGCCGCCGGCGAACCACATGGTGAAGGCCTGGGGGTGGTGGTCGCGGCCTTGGGAGCGGCCGAGCGCGGCGCTGGCTTCGACCATGGGGGTGCGTCCGAATTCGCCGCCCCAGACGACGAGTGTGTCTTCGAGGAGGCCGCGTTGTTTGAGGTCGGTGATGAGGGCGGCGCAGGCTTGATCGGTTTGGCCGCATTGGTTGACGAGGCCTTTTTCGACCTGGGAGTGGTGGTCCCATCCGGAGTGGTAGACCTGGATGAAGCGGACGCCGCGCTCGGCGAGGCGGCGGGCGAGGAGGGCGTTGTTGGCGAAGGCGTGTTTGGGGTCGCCGGGTTTGGCGCCGTAGAGGTCGAGGGTGGTTTGGCTTTCCTGGGAGAAGTCCATGAGTTCGGGGGCTCGGGACTGCATGCGGTAGGCCATTTCGTAGGCGTTGATGCGTGTTTTGATTTCGGGGTCGAGGGAAGAGTCGAGTTGTTGTTGGTTGAGATCGCGGATGAGGTTGATGGAATCGCGTTGGGCTTTCATGTCGAGGCCCGGGGGATTGGACACGTGGAGGATGGGATCGCCGGAGGCGCGGAAGGGCACGCCTTGGTGGGTGGAGGGGAGGAAACCGCTGCTCCACATGGCGGCGCCGCCGGAGAGGTTGCCTCCGGATTTGAGGACGACGAAGGAGGGGAGGTCGGTGGAGTCGGAGCCGATGCCGTAGCTGAGCCATGAGCCCATGGAGGGGCGGCCGGGAACGCCGTTGCCGGTATTGGCGAAGAGTTGTGCGGGGGAGTGGTTGAAGAGGTCGGTGTGAACGGAGCGGACGATCGCGATATCGTCGACGACCTTGGCGAGGTGGGGGAGGGCTTCGGAGATTTCGGCGCCGGACTGGCCGTGTTTGGAGAACTTGAAGCGTGGGCCGAGGACGGCGGCGTCGGGTTGGATGAAGGCGTCGCGTTGGCCTTTGATGAGGGCGGGGGGGATGGGCTTGCCTTCGATTTTGGCGAGTTGGGGTTTGTGATCGAAGAGATCGAGTTGGGAGGGGGCGCCGGCCATGAAGAGGTAGATGACGCGTTTGGCG
>JBCCIR010000069.1:0-27307 GCA_039028175.1 Verrucomicrobiota bacterium | reverse complement strand
GGTGCGGAGGATAATTATGAGGCGCATTTCAACACGCAGTTTAAGCACAATTACAATCACGTGAGCCGGGCGCAGATGTATGGGTTTATGAACCGGCATTTGGGATTGGGATTTGAGGAGCCGGTGTTGGAGAGGGATTTTGAATTCCTGGGGCGGGAGGATTTGACCGTGTATGACGGGTCGGTGGTGCCGCGAGTGGAGCCGGAGCCGGAGCCGGGGGCGCATGAGCGAGAGGTTTGTCAGTGGTGGTCGCGGTATGGGGTGCCGCGCCGGACGAGCTTGAAGGGTGCGGGGAAGATGAAGAAGGCGGATTTTGAGGTGATGCGCGGGGGGTGGGAGGTGATCATGGGGAGAGAGATGCCGGAGGTAGATATGTTAGAGGGGGAACGCTTGGACGGGTCCGATGATGAGGGGTATATGGAGTTGGAATTTGTGGTGCGGAATTTGGAGCATGGGGAGGAGGTGTCGTGTGTGGCGATTGCGCCTGGGACGGCGGCGACTTTTGCGCCGGAGAACTGGGGCGGGAAGGTGGTGATGTGGGTGCACCCGGAGGGGAAGGCGGGGCTATATGATGCGGACGGGACGGTGCGATTGGAGGTGCTGCGTTTGATTGATGACGGGTATACGGTCTTATGTGCGGATTTGTTCGGGGGCGGAGGTAAAGAAGAAGAAGGAGAAAAAGCGGAAGAGATCAGGGAGGGGCAGGAGTGGCGGGCGCATTCGATCTATTTTTATGGGTATAATGATCCGTTGTTTGTGCGGCGGGTGCATGATTTGATGGCGGTGGCGGTGTTCGCGCGGGAGAACGAGCCGTATCCGGCGAAGGAGTTGGTGGTGGCCGGCGTGGAGGGCGGCGGGAAGTGGGTGGCGGCGCTCGGTGCGATGGAGGGGGTGATGGGGGAGTATGCGGACCGGATGGTGATGGAGGTGGACGGGTTTCGGTTTCGGGATTTGGAGGATGTGTGGGATGCGGATTTTGTGCCAGGGGCGGTGAAGTATGGGGATGTTGAGGGACTGGTGACGATGTTAGGTGGTGATGAGAAGGAGGTTTGGGTATCGGGGGTAGAGGGAGTGGATGAGCGCGACGGGGATTGGGTGGATTGGATTGTTAATGACTAGGGGGGCGAGTTTCGCAGGTACACAGGGACGGTGAGGTGGTATAGTGGTGGGGATGCATGAGACGCGGGTTCAGGTTGAGGTGGCGGGGGGCGGATTGCCGCCGTTTTGGGATCGGAGTGTGGCGTTCTTTGCGAACCTGCTGGCTTTGTTTTTTGGGAACGAGGAAGAGACGACGAGCCTGGTAGAAGCGGTGGGGGAAGTGGATTCGTATGGGGGGCGTTTGATTCCGATTCTGAACTTGGTATTTCGCGGGCCGGACAATGTGTTGGTTTTGGAGCGGCATCCGGACGAGACCTTGTGCGGGTATTTTCGTGAGGACTTAGGGTTGAGTTTGCCGAAGCTGGAGATTTTGAGTCATGGCGAGTATGTGGCGGCGGGAACGGAAGTGATCGGGGGAGGGCGGGAGGAGGCGACGGCGATTTTGGCGGAGGTGGCGCGGCACGGAGCAAGTTGGGTGGACGGGTATGTGACGGACGAGGGCCTAGAGCGGATTGCGGCGCGGATGGGGAAGGGGACGATTACAACGGCGGCGGGGAGCAAGAACGGGAACAACAAGTGGTTGTTGTTTGAGGCGTTACGGGAGCGCGGGTTGCCGATCGTGGCGACGGAGATGGCGGCGAGCGGTTCGGAGGTGGTGGGGTGTTTGGAGCGGCTAGGTGAACGGGGGTTTCGGTCGGCGGTGTTGAAGGCGCAGATTGGGGCGTCGGGAATCGGGATGGTGAAGTTACCGGAGACGGGGCCGGGGGCGAGGGTGCCGGATTTGGACGAGCATTTGTTTTACGAGGGGCCGGCGATGGTGCAGGGGTGGCTGGAGCCGGGGGTGCATGGGATCACGAAGATACACAGTCCGAGTGTGCAGATGTTTTTGGATGACACGCGCGTGCATCTTTTTGACATGACGGAGCAGATATTGAGTCATGAGAGTGTGCACGAGGGGAACGAGTCGCCGCCGCCGTATCTGGGGGGACGGGACGCGGTGAAGGCGGAGTTATTGCGGCAGGCGGGGGAGGCGGGGTCGTGGCTGCACGAGGTGGGGTATCGGGGGACGGCGAGTGCGGATTTTTTATTGGCGGAGCGTGGGGAGGGGGAGGACCCGGAGGTGTCGGTGTGCGAGATCAATGCGCGGGTGACGGGGGCGACCTACCCGTCGGTATTGGCGCGGCATTTTCGTCCAGAGGGGGCGTGGTTGTTGCGGAATTTGCGGATGAGCGAGCCATTGGAGGGGGGGCGGTTGTTGGAGATGTTGGATGGGCCTGGGCATTTGTATCGGGTGGGGCGCGGGATGGGGGGCGGGGTATTGCCGGTGAATTTCAATTTTGGGGAGGATGACCTGGTGCATAAGGGGCAGTTTTTGTGTTTGGGGGAGAGTCCGGCGGAGTGTCATGAGTTATTGCGGCGGGCGGAGGAGGATTTGCCGATGGATTGGTCCTATGTACGAGATTGAGGGGGAGTTTTTTGTCCGCAGATTGCGCAGATTACACGGATTTAGGAGATTTTAGCGTCCGCTACCGCGGACTTTTTTTGAGTGATAGATATGGATGAGGTGGATGATTTGGAATTGGGGCGGCGGTTGACGGCGTTGACGCGGGATTTGATTTTGATTCGGAGCACGGATGCGCGGCCGGAGGAGCGGGCGCGGTGTTTTGAGTTTGTGCGGATTCAGTTGGAGGGGTTGTCGGGGGTGGAGATTCGGGAGTATGAGAAGGATGGGTATGGGTCCTTGGTGGTTATGCCGGAGGGGGTTTCGGAGCCGGCGGTGTTGTTTTGCGGTCACCTGGACGTGGTGGAGCATCCGAAGGCGCGGAGTTACACATCGGAGGTTCGGGAGGGGCGGATATACGGGCCGGGCGCCGGGGACATGAAGGGGGCGTTAGCGATTATGTTAGAGTTATTTCGGCAGGCGCATGAGCGGGAGCCGGGGGTGTCGTTGGGGTTAGCGATTACGTCGGACGAGGAGTGCGGGGGGGAGAGCGGGGTGAAGTATCTGGTGGAGGAGGCGGGGCTGCGGTGTGGGCAGGTGATTATTCCGGACGGGGGTTCTTTGAATGAATTGACGGTGGAGGAGAAGGGGATATTGCACTTGCGGTTGCGGACTGAGGGGAAGGCGGCGCATGCGGCGCGGCCGTGGTTGGGGGAGAATGCGTTGTCGTTATTGATGTCTCGCCTGGGGGAGCTTGAAGCTTTTTTTGCCGAGCAGGCGTTGGACGTGGAAGCGGGGGAGCATTGGTTTCCGACCTGTTCGTTGACGATGGCGCGGACGCCGAACGAGACGGTGAACCGGGTTCCGGCCTCGGCGGAGGCGGTATTGGATGTTCGTTTTGTTCCCCCGGACACGGTGGCGGGGATGTTGGAAAAGATTCGCGGGATTTTGGGAAACGAGGTGGTGGTGGAGCTGATTGTCGGAGCCGAGCCGACGAACCTTGCGGCGGACGAAATGTTCAAGCAAGTGACCGAGCAGGTAACGGGAAAGAAGGTGAAGGAGGTGCGAGCGTGCGGGGGGAGCGACGGGCGATTTTTTCGGGAGGCGGGAATACCCGTGAATCTTTCGCGTCCACTGGTTGGGGCGTTGCATTCGGAGGAGGAGTGGATTGATGTGGAGTCGATGGTGACGTATTTCCGTGTGTGTGAGGGGTATGTGGGGAAGAAGTTGATCGGTTAATCGGTTTGTCGGTTTGTCGGTTAATCGGTTGGAAAGGCATTGGTCTCACGCGGAGGCGCGGAGAGGATTTGGAAGAGGATCGGAGAGGTTGATTCCAAATCAAGTTGCGTTTTAAGGCGGGTGCGGTAGGGTCGGGGCGTTCGCGAGGGCGTTCAGTGCCAGCTTAGCTCAGTTGGTAGAGCAACGGTTTTGTAAACCGTCGGTCGTCGGTTCGAGTCCGACAGCTGGCTTTCCTTTTGGGGGATGGGAGTGAAGCCGTTAGAGGCCTGCGACTTCCCAACCTTTTCGGTAGGGGGCGTCTTTGACGAGGGCGGTGGCTTCTGTGGAGTTGGGAAAGGTGAGGGAGGTGGGGTCCCATTCGAGAGTTTGGCCGGGAAGGCGGATGGCGATGGTGCCGAGGAGGACGGTTTCGGTGAGGGGGCCGCTTTTGTCGAAGTTGGAGAGGGGAGGATCGCCGCCTTCTCGGATAGCGCGGGCGAACACGCCGTGGTGATTGAGGTCGGGTTCACGGGCGATGGGTTCCGTGCAGAAGATGCCGTCGTGAAAGAGGCCGTATCGGGCGACGCCGCCGTGGGGGATGAGGAGGGCGCCTTCGGTGCCCAGGACGATGCTGCCGCTATTGGGGAGCTTTTCGGCGCCGCCGACGGCGTTGGTGACGTCGGTGGGGATGGACTGGGTGCCGTCATACCAGGTGGCGGTGAAGGGTTTGTTTCCGGTGATTTTGTTTCCGGCGAAGGTGTATTGGACTTTGCAATCGGTGGGCCAGCTATGGGCGTCGACGGGGCCTTGGCCGAGGGAGGTGACTTGGGTGGGGGCATCGAGGTCGAGTCCGTGGAACCAGGGGTGGAAGATGTGGCAACCCATATCGCCGAGGGTGCTGGTTCCAAAGCCGATGCGTTTGCGCCAATTGCGTGGGTGGAACTCGTCGTGGACGAAGGGGCGGTCTTGTCCGACGCCGAGCCAGAGGTTCCAGTCGAGGGAATCGGGGACGGGGTCGTTTCCGGTGGGGAGCGCGGACATGCGTCCCCAGCTTTTCGGGTTGGTGCTGTGAATGGAGAGGATATCGCCGACGGCGCGTTCCTGGAGGAGGCGGATGGGGGTGCGGTTGGCACCGGTGGAGGACAGTTGGTTGCCCATCTGGGTGACGACGTTGTTGTCGGCGGCGAATTTGCGGAGGGCGCGGGATTCGTAGACGGTGCGGGTGAGTGGTTTTTCGCAGTAGACGTGCAGGCCGAGTTGCATGGCGGCCATCGAGATGGGGGCGTGCATGTGATCGGGGGTGCTGACGAGGACGGCGTCGAGATGATTGGATTCTTGGTCGAGCAGTTTGCGCCAGTCGGTGTAGACCGTGGTGTCGGGGAGGGATTCGGACAGTTTATCGAGGCGGCTGGCATCGACTTCGGCGACGGCGGTGAGGGTGACGTTGTCGACTCCGGTCATGCCGGTGATGTTGGCCCAGGCGCGGCCGTTGGCGCCGAAGGAAGCGATGCGGAGGTCGGTGGAGGGGGGCTTGCCGGAGGCGGTGGAGGCCCACCCGAAATGGGGGGTGGCGAGGGCGGCGGCGGCGGTGGCGGTGGATTGGGTGAGGAAGCGGCGGCGGGTGAGGGTGGTTGGGGCCATGCAGGTGGAAACGGGTGGTGGGCGGGAGGATGTTTCAGGGAACGGTCGTTCGGTCGATCGGTCCTTCGGTCGACAGGTCGGGAGGCAGGAATTGCGCGGCCTTTTGCCGCGGCTACGCGGCTTCCGCCACGGCGGACAAGCTGTTAGGGATCACTCGCCTTACCTTGAGGCGGCAGGCGGAGCCCGTTCTTCGCCAAACCTTCTTCGCCGAGGCTACGAAGGTCATGGGCTACGAAGGGTAAACTGCCTGCCCTACAATTCATCTTGGGAGCGGGGGGAGCTTTACTCGTGTTCGGCGAGGTAGCGTTCGGCGTCCAAGGCGGCGGCGCAGCCGTCTCCGGCGGCGGTGATGGCTTGGCGGTAGACGTGGTCGGCGACGTCGCCGGCGGCGAAGATGCCGGGGACGCTGGTGGCGGTGGAGCCGTTTTGCTGGAGGATGTATCCGTTGTCGTCGAGGTTGAATTCGTCGGGGTTGAGGAAGCTGGTGTTGGGGATGTGACCGATGGCGACGAAGACGCAGGCGACTTCGAGTTCGGATTCTTCTCCGGTCTCGGTGTTTTTGAGTTTTACGGCGCGCATTTCGTTGTCGTCGTTCGTGAGGTATTCGCTGACGGTGGAATTCCAGACGGGTTCTATCTTGTCGTTTCCGAGGGCGCGGTCGGCCATGATTTTGGAGGCGCGCAGTTCGTCGCGTCGGTGGATGAGGTAGACTTTGCTGGCGAACTTGGTGAGGAATGTTGCCTCTTCGCAGGCGGAGTCGCCGCCACCGATGACGGCGACGGGGACGTCTTTGTAGAAGGCGCCGTCGCAGGTGGCGCATGAGGTGAGGCCGTGGCCGATGAGTTCTTTTTCGTTGGGGAGGCCGAGGTGGCGTGGGGAGGCGCCGGTGGCGATGATGACGGTTTTTGAGTGGACGGATTTTCCGCCGGCGAGGGCGAGCGTGAAGTGGCCGTCTGGGTGAGCGGCGACGGAATCGACCATGGCGTATTCGACCCGGGCGCCGAATTTTTCGGCTTGGGCCTGCATTTTCATCATGAGATCGGGGCCCATGATACCGTCGGGAAAGCCGGGATAGTTTTCGACGTCGGTGGTGGTGGTGAGCTGGCCTCCGGGCTGGGTGCCGGCGAGGACGAGGGGTTCGAGATTGGCGCGGCCGGAGTAGATGGCGGCGGTCCAGCCGGCGCAGCCGGTTCCGATGATGGTGACGTGTTCCATGGTAATTAGGTTATATATAGGGGGCGGATCGGCCCGGGGTGTTCAAAGGTTGAGTTTTCGTTGGAGTTAACAGCATTCCCGGATATTTCGAAACGATTTTTGGATTTGGAGAGGATCGGGGGTCCCGGGCGGTGGGAAAAGCTTGTTTTTCTGGGGGGTCGGACTATTTCTTGCTTCGTTTTCGGCCTCTGTCTCGGTGGCAAACTGATGATGTATCGGATATTTGTATTTATATTGCTGATGGCGACCTGGGTGGCTTTTTCCGGGTTTTTTGACGTTGTGCATTTGAGTTTGGGGGTGATTTCGGCGGCCTTTGTGACGTGGATTTCGGCGGATTTTTTGTTTCCGGCGCGTGAGGTGCCGGTTTTGGCGCGGGTGGGGCAGGGATTTCGGTTGGTGACGTATCTTTTTTGGTTATTAGGGCAGGTGGTGCTCTCGAACTTACATTTATTGCGTTTGACCTTGGCTCCCGGGGGGATGGCGGAGATGAAGCCGAGCATCGTGCAGTTCAAGACGGAGTTGGAATCGGATTTTGAGAAGTTTTTGTTGGCGAACTCGATCACGCTGACGCCGGGGACGGTGACGATGAAGATATTGGGGGATGATTTTTATGTGCATGCGATCAGCGATGCGGCGGCGGCGGGATTGGATGGGCGGATGGAAGCGCGGATTGCGCGAATTTTTTCGGGGTGGGAGGGGACGAGGGACAAGGATGGGGGGGTGACGTGATGGGGGAGTTTTTTATATGGGCGGGGGTGGCGTTGCTGGGCTTGATGGTGCCGGCCTTGTATCGGGTTTCGACGGGGCCGACGGCGATTGACCGGATTGTGGCGATCAATGTGATTGGGACGAAGACTGCGGTGTTGTTGGTAATTATCGGGTCGATTTTCGGTCAGGTGGGGATGTTTGTGGATTTTGCCCTGGCCTATGCGCTTTTGAACTTTATCGGGTCCTTGGCGGCGGCGCGGTATTTGCATCGGACGCGGGCGCCGGAGGTGAGGCAGGATGAAGAGGGGGGAGCCGAGCCGAACTAGGGGGAGGGTTGTAACGAAATGATCATCAATATTATCAGCGTGGTTTTGATTCTGTCGGGTCTCTTGTTTTTCCTGGGCGCGGCGGTGGGGATTGTTCGCTTTCCTGATTTTTACACGCGGATGCATGCGGCGGGGAAGGGGGACACCCTTTCCAGTTTATTGGTGATCCTGGGGTTCGCGGTGTATCAGCTGCATGACCTGTCGTTGGCGAGCGTGATTGTGGCGATCAAGTTGGTGGGGATTTGCGTGTTCATCATGATCACGAGTCCGACGGCGACGCATGCCTTGATGGATGCGGGGTATGAGGACGGGGTGGAGCCGACGGTGAAGCGTGGGAAGGATGCTTTGGGAGGGAAACGGGAGACGGAGTGATGGATATATTTTTAATGAGGGCGCGAAGGAGAGAGAAAGGCAAGGAGGCCGAGAGGCAGGTTTTTTGCCCGCAGATTACGCAGATTATTAAGCCCGCTACCGCGGGCTTTTTGGGGGGAGAATTATGATTTGGCAGTTTGATTTGATTCTTTTGGTGTTTTTGGTCGTGACGGCGGTGATTGCGTTGCGGGTGCGTGATTTGTTGAGCGCGTCGATGATTTTCGGGATATACAGTTTTTTGATTTGTTTGTTATGGGCGGAGATGGGGGCGGTGGACGTGGCGTTTACGGAGGCGGCGGTGGGGGCGGGGGTGAGCGCGGTGTTTTTGATTGCGACGGTGTTTAACACGAGCCGGAGGTCGTCGGACTGAATTGAGGCGGGTTCGCAGAATTACGCAGATTTTATTGGAGTGAAAATATTTGGATTACTGGCGGTCTTGGTGACGGGGGGGTTGTTGATTTCGGCGGTGGTGGATTTTCCGGATTTCGGGGATCCGCATTCACCGGCGAACGCGGGGGTGGTGGCGACGCATTTTGTGGAGAAGACCTATGAGGAGACGCATGTGCCGAACATGGTGACGGCGGTTTTGGCGGATTACCGGGGCTACGACACCATGTTTGAGACGGTGGTGATTTTTACGGGGGGGATTGCGATCATTGCGATATTGCAGGGGATTGGATTGGGACGGCGGCGGGGGGCGGTGCCGACGCCGCCGCGGGCGGACGGGGATCATCACGATATTATTGTGGGGACGACGTGCCGGATATTGATCCCGGTGATTCAGTTGTTTGCCTTATACGTGGTGGCGCACGGGCATTACAGTCCGGGGGGAGGGTTTCAGGGCGGGGTGATATTGGGGGCGAGTTTTATTTTGTGGGCGATCGCGCGGGATTTGGATGCGGGATTGGCGCGGATGCCGGAGCGGCGGTTTTTGGTATTGGGAGCGGTGGGGATATTTATTTATGCGGCGTTTGGCTGGGGAGCGCAGTTCTTGGGGGCGAATTTTTTGGATTACTCGATTTTGCACAAAGTGATGCCGGGGACGGGGCCGGTGATGGCGCGGTATCACAGCATGCTGGGTGTGGAAGTGGGCGTGGCGTTTACGGTGACGGCGATCATGTTTGCGATTTACGCGCATCTATCGACGCGGGGGAAGCTGGAGGGAGGGCTATAGAATTCGGTTAGGAGAGCGACGGAACGGGTATTGATCGAAACGAGTCATGGGATTTCTTACTGAATACGTCATACCGCACTTCAACTTCTGGATTTACGTAATCCTGTTGATGATCGGGCTGTATGCGATGATCACGAAGAACAACCTGATCAAGAAGCTGATTGGGATGTCGATTTTTCAGACGGCGATCATTTTGTTTTATGTGTCGTTGGCGGCGAAGGAGGGGGCGCGGATTCCGATTTTGACGGGGGATGTCTTGTATGCGGAGAAGAAGCTGCATGCGGTGGTGGAGGAGGGGGGTGGGAAGGAGGCAGTTGGTCCGCAGATTACGCAGATTTCTCAGATTGAGGCCTCCGCTGTCGCGGAGGATGAAGAGGAGGAAGAGGTGGGGGAGGAGTTGTTGAGTTATGGGAAGAATTTTGGGGAGGAATTGGATGAGGGGGCGGTGGGGCATGATCACCTGGGGCTGATTGATCCGGACGCGTATGCGAATCCGTTGCCGCACGTGTTGATGCTGACGGCGATCGTGGTGGGGGTGGCGACCTTGGGGGTGGGATTGGCGATCGTGCAAATGATTTACCGGGAGTATGGGACGATCGAGGAGAAAGAGATTTTGGAGAAGGTGAAGGAGGGGGAAGGGAAGTATGGTTGAGCAGCTGCCGGCGATTGTTGTATTGGCGCCGATGTTTGCGTCGTTGGTGGTGATCCTGGTGGGGTTACGCTGGCGGAGCTGGTGTTATCCGCTGACGCTGGCGGGATTGGCGGCGACGCTTGCGGCGGCGGTGGGATTGGTGGGCCGGGTTTACCGGGAGGGAGTGATTGATTATTTCATGGGGGGGTGGGAGACGCCGTTGGGGATCGGGATTCAGCTGCGGGTGGATGCGTTGAACGCGCTGGTATTGGTGACGATTGCGACGGTGGCATTGATCGTGGGGGTGTATTCCTTTCGCCGGGAGGTGGATGTGAAGGCGCCGGCGAAGACGGCTCCGTTTTACACATTGTTTTTGTTGTTGGTGACGGGGTTGTGCGGGATCACGGTGACGGCGGACGCGTTTAATTTGTTTGTGTTGCTCGAAGTGACCTCGCTGACGAGTTACGGATTGATTGCGATGGGTTCGTCGAAGCGGGGGAAGCTGGCGGCGTTCAATTACGTGATCATGGGGACGATCGGGGCGTCGTTTATTTTGTTGGGGACGGGGTATCTGTATATCCGGACGGGGACCCTGAACATGGTGGGGATCAGGGAGGTGATTGTGGCGCAGGACCTGTATGGGTCCACGACGATCGTGGTGGCATTCATTTTGATGATGGTGGGGGTGTTCATCAAGATGGCGTTCTTTCCGTTGTATGGGTGGCTGCCGAATGCGTATTCGTATTGTCCCTCGACCTCGAGTTGCATTCTCGCGCCTTTAATGACGAAGGTTTCGATTTACATCATGATTCGCATGATGTTGGGGATATTTGGGGCGGAGTATGTGTTCCAGGAGCATGCGACCACGATTGTGGTGTGGTTGGCGGTGATGGCGATCGTGGCGGGGTCGTTGTTGGCATTGGCGCAGGTGGAGCTGAAGAAGATGCTGTGTTATTTGATCGTCGCGGAGGTGGGATACATGGTGGGCGGCGCGTGGTTGGCGAATCACTGGGGGATGGTTGGAGCGTTGTATCACATTGTGAGTGACGCGATTATGACGCTTTGCTTATTCCTGGGGGCGAGCATTTTATGGAGTCGATTGAAGGCGCGGCGGATTGATGATTTGAGCGGGGCGTTTCGGAAGATGCCGTGGACGATGGCGGGATTTGTGGTGGGTGGCTTGGCGATGATTGGGGTGCCGCCGACGTGCGGCTTCTTCAGCAAGTGGTTTTTGATTCGTGGGGGGATGGAATCGGGGCGCTGGGAGTATGTGGTGGCGTTGTTGGTTTCGAGCTTGGTGAACGCGGTTTTGTTTTTCCGGATATTTGAGATCGCGTATTTTGGGAAGAAGCCGGCGGAAGGGCATGACGATTCGCATGGGGAGGAGAGTGTGGAGCGGGTGGGGGCGCCGTGGACGAGCACGGTGGCGTTATGGGTGGCGGCGGTATTGGTGGTTTTGGTTGGGGTGTTTAATGGGGAGATTGCGGCGTTCTTTGCGCGGGGGTTGGAGGGGATGGCGATTGTAGGAAGTGCAGGGGGGGGTAACTAGGAATGCCGGTTGAAGTGATATACAGTTGGGTTCCGGTTTGGGCGTGTTTGGCGTCGTTGTTGGCGGTGGTGCCGATTGTTTGGTTTGGGAAGCGTGGGATGGTGAATGCGCGGGAGGGGGCGACCCTGGTGGCGGGGGTGGTTAAGTTCGCCTTGGTGTTGTCGATGTTGCCGCTGGTGCGCGGGGGGAAGGTGGTGGAGTGCACGTTGGTGGAGATTGCGCCGGGGTTGGCGTTGGCGTTTCGGGTGGACGGGTTGGGGATGTTGTTTGCCTTGGTCGCTTCGAGTTTGTGGATTGTGACCTCGGTGTATGCGGCGGGGTATATGCGGGGCTTGAAGGAGCATGCCCAGACGCGGTTTGCGGCGTTTTTTGCGGTGTCCTTGAGTGCGACGCTGGGGGTGGCGTTTTCGGCGAACCTGCTGACGATGTATGTGTTTTACGAGATGCTGTCGCTGGCGACCTTTCCACTGGTGACGCATCACCAGGACAAGGAGGCGCGGACGGGGGGGCGGACGTATCTGAGTTATTTACTGGGGACCTCGATTGGTTTTGCGTTGCCGGCGATGATTTTCACGTATGTGAAGTCGGGCGGGAATTTGGATTTTTCGGTGATGGGAGTCTTGGCCGGGCACGTGGGGCATGGGGAAGCGCTGGTATTATTGTTGTTGTTTGTGTTCGGGTTTGCGAAGGCGGGTTTGATGCCATTTCACTCGTGGCTGCCGGGGGCGATGGTGGCGCCGACTCCGGTGAGTGCGTTGTTGCACGCGGTGGCGGTGGTGAAGGTGGGGGTGTTTTGCGTGATCCGTGTGGTGACGGGGATTTTCGGGATCGATTTCCTGAAGGAGATGGATTTGGGGATCGTGGTGTCGTGGATTGCGGCGTTTACGGTGGTGGTGTCGTCGCTGATTGCGTTGTCGCAGGACAGTTTGAAGCGTCGGCTGGCGTTTTCGACGGTGGGGCAACTGGGGTATATCGTGTTGGGCGTGTCTTTTTTGACGCCTTACGGGGTGACGGGCAGCATGCTGCACATCGCGATGCATGCGTTCGGCAAGATCACACTTTTCTATTGTGCGGGCGCGATCTTTGTGGCGTGCGGCAAGAAGTATGTGAGCGAGTTGTCGGGGCTGGGGCGGAGCATGCCGTTTACAATGGGTGCGTTTACGATCGGTGCGCTCAGCGTGATCGGGTTTCCTCCGACGGGGGGATTTCTTTCGAAGCTTTATCTATTGCTAGGGGCAGCGCAGACGGGGCATTTCTCGTTGGTGGTTGTTTACGTAATCAGCACGGTTCTGAATGCGGCGTATTTTTTCCCGATCTTTTACATCGCCTTTTTCGGGAAGGATTCGGGGGCGCCCCGGAAGCTTCAGGAGGCGCCACCGGCGTGCGTGGTGCCGTTGTGTCTTACCGCCGTGGGATCGGTGCTTTTATTCTTTTTCCCGGATGTGTTGCTCGGTCTCGCGGAGAGCATGCTGCCGCCGGGGGAACAGCCTTGATTCATTGAGAAAACAAACGATGTCAGCTTCAACGAAAGAGCCTTTGCAAGTCCTCAAGCACGATCCAGTGCCCGGCTATCCTCGGATTTTTTGGATCGCGTTTTTTGTAATGGGTCTCTACCTGCTCATCATTCTTGTCTCGTCGCCGGGACCGGCCAAGGGGCATCACGATGACCATCACAAGGGTGGGGCGGAACCCGCGGTCGACTTTGAAACATCCTCGTCAGCATGAGTTCTTCCTCTTCATCATCACCTGAATCCAAGCGAGCGGGCGAGTCGCCCGGTTGGTTCGACCGTCCGACGAACGTTCGCAAGGTGCTCCTGGGGCTCTATGGGGCCTGCGCATTGTTTGTCGTGATCGATGTGGTTTTTCGCGTGGTGGGATTCGACAAGCATCCGTATTTTGAATGGGAGCGTTGGCCGGGGTTTCAGGCGGTCTATGGATTTGTCGCCTGTGTCTTGCTGGTATTTGTCGCGAAGTATGTTTTGCGGCCCCTGGTGATGCGCAAGGAGGATTACTATGAGCCGGTAGAGGACGAGGAAGCGGTCGAGACGTCGAAAGGAGGGGGGGACGACCATGCCTGACTTGGGTGGCATTCATCCTTCGTTGATATATTTCGCGGGAGCGTTGCTGGTGGCGTTGGCACCGGCGAAGCCCCGGAAGTGGGTGGCTTTGGGTGTGGCGGTGCTTGGGTTTGGGGCGGCGCTGGGATTGTCTGAGTCGGCGGGGCCGTATACGGCGCGGCTGTTGAATTTCGACCTGGTGTTGATGCGGGTGGATGCGTGGAGTGCGATTTTTGCGAACATCTTTTGTCTGCTTTCCGTCATTGGGGTGCTTTACATCCTGCATGAGAACTCGCGGTTGCAGTTTTCCGCGGGGTTGTTGTATGCGGGGGCGGCGGTGGGAGTGGCGTTGTCGGGTGATTTGATCACCCTGTTTGTATTTTGGGAGATTCTGACCCTGGGGGCGGTCATGTGTCTGATCACGCGTCGGACCGTGGCATCGGGGCGGGCGGCTTGTCGTTACTTTGTGATTCATGCGCTTGGGGGAGTGATTTTGATGGCGGGGATCGTTCTGCATGTGGCGGAGACAGGAAGCACGGCCTTTTCCGACATTGGGTTGAGCGGGTTGGGGAGCTATTTGATTTTCATCGGGATTGGGGTGAACTGCGCGTGGCCGGTATTGGGGGCTTGGTTGACGGACACGTATCCGGAAGCGTCGATCGGGGGGGTGGTCTTTATGGCGACCTATACGACGAAGACGGCGGTATATGTTTTGGCGCGGACGTTCCCGGGTGAGGAGACCTTGGTTTGGGTGGGGATGGCGATGGCGACCATTCCGATTTTTTATGCGGTGATTGAGAATGATTTGCGGCGGGTGCTGGCGTATTCGCTGATCAACCAGGTGGGGTTCATGGTGGTTGGCGTGGGGTTAGGGACGGGGTTATCGCTGAACGGGACGGCGGCGCACGCATACTGCCACATTCTGTATAAAGCGCTGTTGTTCATGTCGATTGGGGCGGTGATGTTTCGCACGGGCAAGTCGAAGGCGACGGAGTTGGGCGGTCTTTACAGGAGCATGCCGTTGACTTGTATCTTTTGTTGCATCGGGGCGGCGAGCATCTCGGCGTTTCCTTTGTTTTCGGGATTTGTCAGCAAATCGATGATCATGAGTGCGGCGGCGAAGGAGGGATTTGTCGTGGTGTGGATGGCCTTGTTATTTGCGTCGGCGGGGGTGTTTCACCATGCGGGGATCAAGATTCCGTTTTTTGCGTTCTTTTCTCATGACTCGGGGATTCGTTGCAAAGAGGCCCCGCGGAACATGTTGATTGCGATGGGGATTGCGGCGTTTCTTTGTATTTTTGTGGGGTCGTTTCCGAATGCGTTTCTTTACGGGATGTTGCCGGATCAGAGTCCGAAGGCGGCATACGAGCCTTACACGGTCGGGCACGTGACGGATCAGTTGTCGTTGCTATTGTTTTCGGCCTTGGCGTTTACGTTATTGATGCGAGCGGGGCTTTATCCGGCGGAGATTCGGTCGGTGAATTTGGATTTCGATTGGCTATACCGGAAGGGGGGGCGTGCGTTTTATGGGGTGACCGACCGGGTATTGAACGGGACGAACCGGTTGGTGCATGCGGTGTTTGTGCGGGGGTTTATTCCGAGCCTGAGTCGATTTTTTACGGAGGCGCCGGCGCGCTTGTTGTGTTGGATGATGGTGCCGGTGTGGGTGGGGTCGGGATTGACGCCGGAGCAGATAGCGTCGAAGCGTGAGGTGATGTATGTGCGGGCGCAGCGAGGGGTATTTCCGGTGGGGGTAACGGTTTGTTTGGCGGTGTTGTTGTTGGCGTTTTTGTTTTTGTTTTAACAGAAGGAAACGAAGAGAACCAAGGGTTGAGGCAGGAAAGGCAAGGAGGCATTTTTGAACAGGAGGAAACAGAGGGAGCGGAGGATTAGGGCGGAGGTTTAGGGCGGAAGTTAAATCTTTGGACAGGAGTTTGCGCGGGGCGTTAAGTTTTTGGGATGTTTACGGGGATTATAGAGAAGCTGGGAGTGGTGGTTTCGTTGGAGCGGAATGAGATGGGGGGGCGCTTGGTGGTGGATGTGGGCAGGGAGATGGCGGGGAAGTTGGAGATGGGGGAGAGCTTGGCCATCAATGGTTGTTGCCTGACAAGCGTTCCGCTTGACCGAGATGGCGCGCGCTCGTTGGCGCGCGAGAGCGACGACGGGGGAGCGAACGAAAGCGGTTTGGTCGCGTTTGATTTGTTGGAGGAGACGTTGCGGGTGACGAATTTGGGGGATTTGGTTGGGGGGAGCGTGGTGAATTTGGAGCGGTCGTTGCGGGTGGGGGACCGGATGAGCGGGCATTTTGTGCAGGGGCACGTGGATGCGGTGGGGGAGGTGTTGGCGATTGAGGAGAAGGGGGAGGATCACCGGGTTGAGGTGGCGGTGCCGGCGTCGTTTTCGCGCAACGTGATTTACAAGGGGTCGATTGCGATCGACGGGATTTCGCTCACCGTGGCGGAGGTGAAGGAAGGGGCGATGAGTGTGTGGATCATTCCGCACACCTGGGAGGTGACGAATTTGGGGGGGCGTGGGGTTGGGGAGCGGGTGAACCTGGAGTTTGACGTTTTGGGGAAGTACGCGCTCGGTTCTGCCGGAGCGGGAGCGGCTACTTGAAGTAGCGGCGCCAATCGACGGCTTCGTTGGGGTCGGTGGCGGGGGTTTTGGTGATGGCGGGGGCGGGTTTTTCTTCCGGGGCGGCGTCTTGGGAGGCCGAATCGACTTTAGCGAGTTTGGAGGGGTCGATGATTTTGATTTGGTCGGGGGATTTGATGACGATTTCCGGTTTGTCCTGGTAGAGTTCGATGGGGCCGGTGATTTCGACGAGTTTATCCTGGAAGGTATCGGCGGGGTGGCCTTCGGGGAAGTTGGTGAGGTCGGCGCTGGGGGTGAAGCCGACGAACTTGGAGTTTTCGAAGTTCAGGAAATTGTGGCCGGAGCCGGATTTGCCGGTTTTGGTGACTTTGCCGGTGACTTTGACGGTTTGGCCTTTAAGGGAGAGGAGTTTTTCGGTGTCGGAGGCGGCGACGACGGGAGTGTCGACGGCGGTTTCCTGGGAGATGCTGAGGGAGAGGAGGGCGACCGAGGTGAGGAGGAGGGCGAGGAAGAAATTGCTCTCAGTGAAGAGGTTCTTGGAGATTTTGGGCATGTGCGAGCGAGCGTATCAGGTGTTTTCCGGGCGCTTGGGGGAGAGCGAAGGTTCTTTTTTAACGGTGGTGAGGGGGGAGGTCAAGGAATTGGGGTATAAGGTGTGAAGAAGCAGGGATTGTGCCAGAAGGGGGGCGCGCCCGTTGGGCGTGTAAAAGGTGGCAAAGTGAAAGGTTGAAGGTGGGAGGCAGGGAGGCTGGCGCCAGAGCGGGGGTGGTGGCGGGGTGGGACGGGGATAGGAGGTTGTGTGCGGTGAGGGGTAGCGCGGCAGCGCGGGAGCGCTGCCCTCCTATCATCGCGTGAAGACGGGGGAGAGAGGAGAAGGGGGCCTCGTCCCGGGCCCGCTCTGATTTTCAAGCGGGCCCAGGGCGAGGGGTCTGCACTTAACCGCTGTTTCCCCGGGTTAGAGGGAGAGGCGGAAGTGACTTTTTGGTTTGTTTTCGAGGCTATCGCGCCGGTCCCGGATCATTTCCTGATTGATCGCGGTGATTTGGGCGTGACGGCTTCCTTCGAAGATCGATTCCAGGGTTTCGATATCCAAGTAGGATTCTTCCTGGAGTTGGACGATCTTCAGGTCGGCGTAGATGAGGCTGCTGAGGCTGACGTCGTCATCGTCGAAACGATGGGCGAGGTAAGCGCGGAGCGCCTTGGCTTCTTGTCGACCTACGCAGAGGAGAGCGGGTTGCTGTCCTTTGCGTTGAGCCCGGTTGATGAGGCGTTGGACTTTCTCGGGGTCCCAAATGGGATCGATCGGGTCCTGGTTTCCAGTGGATTCGCCACCACTATTGGCAGGGGTTTGCCTGGGTTGTGGTAACCGGATTCTTTTTGGCATTTATTTTTCTATTTAGGGATAGACGGTAAGCGCCTGTTTTCGGCGGTTATGCCGTCTATCTAAGCAGAGGGTATGCCATGTTTTGGGAAATGCAGGTGGTTTTTTTGTGACGGGATTGACACGGGGCGCCCAGTGGGCGCGTCAAAGGTGAGAAGTTAAAAAGTGGAGGCGGAGAAAGGCAGGCGCGTCGGGACGCCACGCCCTACCGTCTCGTGGGAGAGGCCGCTACTGGATGGGGAGGGGGTCGTCGGAGAAGGCGTGGGAGGCGAGTTCGGCGTAGAGGCCGTTTTGGGCGAGGAGGTTTTCGTGGGTGCCGCTTTCGACGATGCGGCCTTGGTCGAGGCAGTAGATGGTGTCGGCGTTGCGGATGGTGGAGAGCCGGTGGGCGACGACGAAGGAGGTGCGGTCTTCGAGGAGGCGGTCGAGGGCTTGTTGGATGAGGCGTTCGGTTTCGTTATCGACGGAAGCGGTGGCTTCATCGAGGAGGAGGATGGGGGGGTTTTTGAGGAGGGCGCGGGCGATGGCGAGGCGTTGTTTTTCGCCGACGGAGAGTTTGACGCCGCGTTCGCCGACGTTGGTATCGAGGTTTTCGGGGAGGGCGCGGACGAAGTTGGCGGCGTTGGCGGTATCGAGGGCATCCCAGAGTTCCTGGTCGGAGGCATCGGGTTTGGCGAGAGCAAGGTTGTATCGGACGGAGTCGTTGAAGAGGAAGGATTCCTGGGTGACGTAGCCGAGTTGGGCGCGGAGGGCGGGTTTGGCGAGGGTTTGGATATCGGCGCCGTCGATGGTGATGGTGCCTTGGTCGTATTCGTAGAAGCGGTTGAGGAGGTTGATGATGGTGGATTTTCCGGCGCCGGTGGGTCCGACGAGGGCGATGGTTTGGCCGGGGAGGGCGTCGAGGGTGATGTGGGAGAGGGTGGCCACGTGCGACGCTTTCGCGTCAACGTGGGCTTCGCTGGGGAGGGGGCGTTTTTCTTCTTCGTCTTCTTCGTGGGAGGGTTCGGAGTCGTCGTCGGCGGCGAGGGGTTTGGTGGGGGCGGGGTGGTAGGTGAAGGAGACGTTTTTGAACTGGATATGGCCTTTGATGGGGGTGGGGAGTTGGTTGCCGGAGTGTGCGTTGATTTCTTCGGGGGTATCGAGGAAGTCGAAGACGCGTTCGGCGGCGGCGCGGCCGGCTTGGAAGATTTGGTTGAGGCCGTGGAGTCGGGTGATGGGTTCGTAGAAGAGGGCGAGGATGACGAGGAAGGCGGTGAAGACGCCGAGGGAGAAGTCGCCGCGGATGACCCAGAAGGCGCCGATGCCGACGACGAGGGCGTATCCGAGGTTGCGGAACCATTCCATGGAGGGGTTGTAGACGGCCCAGGCGCGCATGACGCGGAGGGTGGCGGCGCGGAGTTTGTTGGAGGATTGGTTGAAGCGTTCGAGTTCGGCGGTTTCGCGGGTGAAGGATTTGATTTGCTGAATGCCGTCGATGTTATCGTGGAGGAGGGAGTTCATGGCGCTGGTGGCGCGGCGGACGCCGCGGTATCGATCGGCGGCGGTGAGGGTGTAGAAGAGGGCGCCGCCGATAAGGAAGGGCATGGGGATGAGGGCGACGGCGGCGAGTTGAGGGCTGACGACGAACATGTAAGCGCCGGTGATGAGGACTTGGAGGGAGGCGACGATGCCGGTTTCGATCCCGTCGATGAGGACGCGTTCGGTGGCGGTGACATCTTCGGTGACGCGGGTCATGACGTCGCCGGTGCGTTTGTTATCGAACCAGGTCATGGGGAGGCGTTGGATGCGTTGGTAGAGGTCGGAGCGGAGGTCGAAGATGACGCGTTGTTCGAAGGTATTGTTGAGGAGGATGCGGAGGGCGTTGAATAGGTTGGTGAGGAGGAAGGCACCGGCGGCGAGGAGGGAGAGGTTGAGGAGGCGATCGGTTTCTTTATTGGGGATGACGTCGTCGACGATGGTGCGGGTAATTTCCGGGAAGACGATATAGAGGAGGGTCATGAGCACGGCGCAGGAGAGTTGCGCGGTGGCGAGGAGGGGGTATCGGCGTAGGTAGGAGAAGACGCGGAAGACGGTCATTTTTGGAAGTATTCAGTGGGCAGTATTCAGTAATCGGAGGGGGGAGGCAAATGCGGAGGGGGATTGGGCGCGGTTAGTTGCGGGCAGGGGAGGGGGTTGTGGTATTGTGTGGGTGAAAATTGGGTGGGAACGGTGTAGGTTTCCGCGCAAGCGCAGGGAGAGATGAGAATCGAGATGATGGAAGAGCCGCGGCGGTCCGGGGGGGCTTGGCGGTTGGTGAAGTTTTTGTTCAAGGCGGGGCTTTGGGCCTTGGTGTTGGTGGGGTTGGTGACGTTGTTTTGCAATTTGTGGGTGGTGGGATCGACGCATGACGCGGTGTATACGGAGATTGAGGATTTGGACGGCAACGAGGTGGGGTTGGTTTTGGGGACCTCGCCGAAGGTGGCGCCGACGACGCCGAATTTGCATTTCAAGGGTCGGGTGGAGGCGGCGGCGGCGTTGTATGACGAGGGGAAGGTGAAGGTGTTGTTGGTGAGCGGGGCGAATCCGGATGATTATTATAACGAACCGAAGGTGATGACGGAGGCGTTGGTGAAGTTGGGGGTGCCGAAGAGTTCGATTCGGAGTGATTTCGCGGGGTTACGGACCTTGGATTCGGTGGTGCGGGCGAAGAAGATATTCGGGCAGGACCGGATCACGATCATATCGGATGATTTTCATGTGCCGCGGGCGGTTTTTTTGGCGCGGCAGAACGGCATTGATGCGGTGGGTTTGGCGGGGGAGCGGGTGTCATTGGATATGTCGTATAAGACGCGGGTGCGCGAGTGGTTGGCGCGGGTGAAGGCGGTATTGGACGTGTATGTGTTGGGGACGGAGCCGAAGTTTTTGGGGGAGCCGGAGGAGATTGATGTGGAGGTGGAGGTGGCGGAGCCGGAGGAAGTGGAGGAGGAGAAGAGTGCGGCATGGGCGGAGCCGGAGTCGGAGCCGGTGAAAGCGGATGCGAGGGCGGTGGGGATGCGGACTGACGGGTTATGGGACCGCTTGAATCTGCATGTGGATTGTCCGTGTCATACGACGCCGGAGGCACTCTGAGGTTGCGCAGGTACGCAGTTTCGCAGTGACACAGGGAGAAAGGCAGCGTGCGAGGGGGTCGTGTCGAGAATGGCGATTGGTTTGAGGGCGAACGGCGGGCGAGCAGGGCCCCGTTCGACTTCGCTCAGGGCAGGCTACTCGCCCCTACCGGGGGAGGAAAAAGGCAATGGGGTACTACGCGATTTTGGCGTGGGACTTCAGGGAGGTGAGGCGGGAGGTGAATTCTTCGGGGGAGAGGGCGGCGAGGCGGTGGGTGGAGAAGGATTCGCAGGTGAAGGAAGCGAGGACGGTGCCGTGGAGGATGGCGTGTGCGATGTCGTCGAAAGTGATATCGGCTTTGGATTTGTTTTGTTTAGCGAGGTAACCGGCGATGCCTCCGGCGAAGGAATCGCCGGCGCCGGTGGGATCGTGGAGGTCGCGAATGGGGTAGGCGCCGGCGGTGAAGAAGTCACCTTGTTTTGAGAAGAGTAATGCGCCGTGTTCGCCTTTTTTGACGATGACGTGGGGGGGGCCGAGGGCGAGGAGGCGATCGCCGGCGATGATATTGTTGTGGGTATCGGCGAGTTGTTGGGCTTCGGAATCGTTAATGATGAGGAGATCGATTTTTCCGAGGAGTTCTTCGAGTTCTTCGCGGGCGATATTGATCCAGAGGTCCATGGTATCGGCGATGACGAAGCCGGGGTCCTGGCAGAGGGTGAGCGTATCGAGCTGGTTGCGCGGGCTCATGTTGGCGAGGAGGACGACATTGGATTTGGCGACCTCGAGGGGGAACTGGGGCATGAAGGTTTCGATGACGCCGAGGTGGGTATCGAGGGTTTCCCGGCGGTTCATATTGTCGAAGTATTCGCCGTGCCATTTGAAGGAAGAGCCGCCTTCGATGATTTGGAGGCCGTCGGTGGAGAGGTCGAGGGATTTGAATAGTTCGAGGTGTTCCCCTGGGAAGTCATCTCCGATGACACCGACGACGTGAGTGGGATCGGAGAGGAAGCGTGAGGCGATGGCGGCGAAGGAAGCGGAGCCGCCGAGGAGGTTCTCGTGGCTTTCGGTGGGGGTTTTGATGTTATCGATGGCGACGGTTCCGGCGACGAGGACAGACATGGGGTGGGTTCTTCGGTTCTTTGGTTCTTTGGTTAATCGGTTGTTCGGCTGGGAGGTTAGCCGAGGATTTTCTTGGAGTCTTTGATGTATTTGTCGATTTTTTTGGCTTGGAGGAGTGCGGAGACCATGGCGACGCGTTGGGCGCCGTTTTTGACGAGGGTTTTGAGGTTTTCGAGTTTGATGCCGCCGATGCAGAAGGTGGGGAGGTGGACGGTTTGGTGGAGCCACTCGAGGTTTTCGATTCCGATGGGGATGTAGTTGGGTTTGGTGGGGGTGGCGAAAATGGGTCCGAAGCCGATGTAATCGGCGCCTTCGGCGACGGCGTCGAGGGCTTGGCCGGTGGAGTGGGTGGATTTACCGATGAGGGTTTTGGGGCCGACGATGCCGCGGGCTTTGCCGATGGGCATATCTTTTTGGCCGAGGTGGAGGCCTTCGGATTTTACAGCGACGGCGACTTCGGGGTGATCGTTGATAATGAAGGGGACTTCGGCTTTGCGGGTGAGGGTATGGATTTTTTTGGCGAGGGGGATGAGATCATCGGGTTGCTGATCTTTTCCTCGGAGTTGGAGGATATCGACGCCGCCGTCGAGGAGTTGCTGGGCGATGTCGAGGACTTCATCGGGTTCGACGTATCCCAGGTCGAGGATGCTGTATAGCTTCGCCTCGGCGAGCCGTTCGAGAGTCAGGGCGGTGCCACGGTCCAGTGTTCTTCAGGGTTGTTTGTGTTGGGATGGGGGGTGACGTGGAGGGGAAGAGAGGGACAGAGGTCAGTGATCAGTGGTCAGTGATCAGCCTGTGTCGACGGGAGAGGATTTTTTGTGGAGGCGGGAGGGGAGAGATGAGGATTAAGGTTAAGCGGGAGAAATTGATTAAGGCGAGGCGGGGGGGTGTGTGGCGAGGAATTTCTCGACCCAGGCGATGTTATAGGTGCCATTTTTGAAGTCGGAGCTGCGGATAATGGCGTCCTGGAAGGGGATGGTGGTTTTGATGCCTTCGACGAGGAATTCGCTGAGGGCGCGTGACATGCGGTTGATGGCGCCTTCGCGGGTGGCTCCGGTGACGATGAGTTTGGCGATCATGGAGTCGTAGTATGGCGGCACTTCGTAACCGGAGTAGACGTGAGTGTCGACGCGGACGCCGCGTCCGCCGGAGGCGTAGAAGAGGTCGATGCGTCCGGGGCTTGGGGCGAAGTTGTTGTAGGGGTCTTCCGCGTTGATGCGGCATTCGATGGCGTGGTGTCGTGGGACGGCATCGACGACGTGGGTGGAGAGTTCTTGTCCGGCAGCGATACGGATTTGTTCTTTGATGAGATCGCATCCGTAGACTTCCTCAGTGATGGGATGTTCGACCTGGATGCGGGTATTCATTTCCATGAAGTAGAAATTTTCGTCGTCATCGACGAGGTATTCGATGGTGCCGCAGTTTTCGTATCCGATGGCCTTGGTGAGGGCGACTGAGGCGTCGCCCATTTTTTCGCGGAGTTCCTGTGAGAGGATGGGGGAGGGGGTTTCCTCGATGATTTTTTGGTTTCGGCGTTGCAGGGAGCAATCGCGTTCGCCGAGGTGGACGACATTGCCGTGGGAGTCGGCGACGATTTGGAATTCGATGTGGTGGGGATTTTCGACGAGTTTTTCGAGGTAGACGTCGGGGTTGCCGAAGTTGGCGTCGGCTTCGGCGCGGGCGGCGTGGAAGCCGGATTTGAGGGAGGCTTCGTTGAGGGCGGGGCGCATGCCTTTGCCGCCGCCGCCGGCGGTGGCTTTAATCATGACGGGATAGCCGAGTTCGCGGGCGATTTCCTTGGCTTCTTTTTCGGATTGGACGACGCCATCGCTGCCGGGGGTGATGGGGACCTTGTGTTTGATGGCGGTGGCGCGGGCCTGATTTTTATCGCCCATGAGGGTGATAATTTCCGCGGAGGGGCCGATGAATTTGATTTTGCAGGATTCGCAGATGGCGGCGAAGCGGGCGTTTTCTGCGAGGAAGCCGTATCCGGGGTGGATGGCATCGACGTTGGCGATTTCCGCGGCGGAGATGATACGATCGATTTTGAGATAGGATTCGCCGCTTTGGCCGGGGCCGATGCAAATGGCTTCGTCGGCGAGGTGGACGTGCATGGAGTCGATATCGGCTTCCGAGTAGACGGCGACGGTGGGGATGCCGAGTTCTTTGCATGCGCGGATGACCCGGAGGGCGATTTCTCCGCGATTGGCGACGAGGACCTTTTGGAACATGAGGGAAAGTTTGCGAGTTGCCGGGTTACAGTTGCCAGTGGCCGTGATTTGGGGCGGCTGGGGTGGGCGAGACGGTTGTGGATCGCATCGTGTCAGGCGGGCTCGATGCGGAAGAGGGGTTCGCCGAATTGGACGGGGGAGGCGTTGTCGACGAGAACTTCTGTGATGGTGCCTTTGGTTTCGGCCTTGATTTCGTTCATGACCTTCATGGCTTCGATGATGCAGACGACCGTATCTTCATCGACTTTGGCGCCGACTTTTACGAAGGGGTCGGACTCGGGGGATTCGGCGGAGTAGAAGGTGCCGACCATGGGGGCGGTGATTTCCGGGCCGGTGGGGGCGGCGGGTGCGGCGGCGGCGGCATCGGGCGCGGGCGCGGCGGCTTGAGGGGGTGGTGCGGGTGCGGCGGGGGCGAGGGCGGCGGGAATGGCTTCGATATTGGCGCCGCGGTTGAGTTTGATTTTGGTGCCCTGGCTTTCGACGCTCACGTGGGAGAGGTCGTGTTTCTCCATGAGCGTGATGAGTTTTTTGATATTTTTGAGTTCTTCGTCCACGATGGCAGTTGAGTTGGAGAGATTGTTTGTGTGGTAGGGGCCTGAGGCCGGTATTTGGGTAGGATTGGTATGATCCCTAACAGGGGCAAGAAAATAAATTTTTGCGCGGATTTGCTCTATATATAGGGGGAATTATGCGGTGAACTCGTCGATGAGGGCCAGAGTGCGGTCGATTTCGGCGGGGGTGTTGTAAAAGTGGGGGCTGAAGCGGATGAGGGCGTTGTCCTGGCGATCGCGCCGGTCGGAGGAGACGACGTTGTTTTGGGTGAGGAATTGGAAGAGAGCGGCCATGTCGGTATCGGGGCGGTGGAAGGTGGTGATGGCGGTGGCGTTAGGGCCATCGGCGGGGGGGAGGATTTGGAAGTTTCTGGATGCGAGTCCGGCGAGGAGGTGTTTTTTGAGGGTGAGGAGTTGGTTGGCGATATGATCGATGCCGAGGGCGAGGATCATATCGAGGGCGGCCTTCATGCCGTAGACGCCGGCGGCGTTGAGGACGCCGGGTTCGTATCGTTGGGCGGTGGGATGGAATTCGATTTCCGGTTGGGTGATAAAGTTGGGGGATTTGACGTTCCAGGCGCCGAGGAGAGAGGGGCGGAGGAGGTCGAAGTGTTGTTCCGCGACGTAGACGATTCCGATGGCCATGGGGCCGAGCATCCATTTGTGGGCATCGGCGGACATGAAGTCGACGTGGGTCATATTGGTGGGAAAGGCGCCGATGGTTTGGATGGCGTCGAGAGAGAAGAGGATACCGCGGTCATGGAGGAGTTGGCCGATGGCATCGGTATCGATGCGATAGCCGGTGAGGAAGTGGCAGGAGGCGAGGGCGACGAGTCGTGTGCGCGGGGTGAGGTGTTCGGCAACGAGATCGGGGGTGATGTGTCCGGGGGTGTCGGGTTTGAGGTAATTGATTTTAACGCCGTGTTCGCGTTCGAGGTTGAGCCAGGGGTAGACATTCGCGGGGTAATCGTCCTGGTAGCAGAGGATTTCGTCGCCGGGTTTCCAGGTGAGTCCGTTGGCGAAGAGGGAGAGGCCGAGGGAGGTGGGGCCGAGGAGGGCGATTTCGTTTGGTTTGGCCTTGATGAGTTCGGCGGCGGCGCGGCGGGTATCGCGGATGACGTCGATGACGCCGGCGAATTCCTGGTGATCATTGCAGGAGGCGCGGGTGTAATCGCAGACGGCGTCGGCGACGCGGCGGGGGAGGGCGGTGACGGCGGCGTGGGAGAGGAAGATTTTGTTTTTGGTGATGGGGAATTCGTCGGCGCGGAGGGCGTCGTCGGAGAGGAGGGCAGGGAGTTGCCAGTGTTCGGTATCCGGATTCATGGTGACGGTGAGTGGTGGACAGCTTCGCAAGTTCGGGGCGCGGAAGTTTGCGTGGAGTGGTGGGATTGGGATGGGTTACGGGGGCTCTCGTGGGGTCCTTGCCTTCGGCTTTGCTCAGGCCAGGCTCTCGCTTTGCTCGCTTCCTCCGTCGCTCTTCGAGCTATGGAGGACACGCACGATGACGCGTTTTTTGGTGTATCTTCGGTTTTGGGTGAGCGGGCTTAGACGCGCCGGGCTTTTTCGCCTTCTTCGATGAGTTCCCAGAATTGTTTGGATTCGGCGAGGGCGGCGTCTTCTCCGGAGTCTAGTTTGGTGCGGAAGAGGAAGTCTTCGAGGGTGTTTTTGTGGAGGACGCGGTGGACGACCACGCCTTCATCGGAGACTTCGAAGTAGATGCGATATTCTGGGGAGCGGTAGCGGTAGAGGGTTTTCCCTTCGCGCGTCATGGCGCCGAAGCGTTCGTTATCGGGGGACTCGAGGTCTTCGGGGGTGACTTTGAACTCGGCGAGGAGTTCGAGTTGGTCGGTGGTGGAGAGTTGGGAGATCTCGGCGGCGGAGATTTCGTTGAAGATGACTTGGAGCATATTTTTGGGGAGTGCGATGCTGGATTCTCGATACTGGTGGCTGGATGCTGAAATGGGAAAGCGGACGATGGAAGGGAATCATGAACCTTCTTCGCCGAGGCTACGAAGGTCAAGGGGGACACTATTAACACATTGGCTAGGATACTTTAAGGTGAAAGCGGGCGCCGGAGGAGGTGTCCTCGCTCACGCTCGGACCTACCGATACAGCTTTGTTACGCGAGGGGTGAGGCGGGTGAGGATTTCCCAAGGGATGGTTCCGGCTTTTTCGGCGATTTCGGCGGCGAGGATGGTTTCGGGTTCCTGTGTGCCGATGAGGACGACTTCGTCGCCGGGGCTTGGGGGGTTGGGGAGGTGGGTGACGTCGACGTTGATCTGATCCATCGTGACGCGACCGAGGAGGGGGCAGCGTTGGCCGGCGATGAGGACGTCGGTGTTTTGTCCGGAGAGGTGGCGAGGGTATCCGTCGCCATATCCGACGGCGATGGTGGCGGCGCGGGTGGGATTTTGAGTGATGTAGGTGCGGCCGTAGGAGATGCTGTGTCCGGCGGGGAGGTTGCGGACGAGGGTGACGCGGGATTTGAGGGTGAGGACGGGGAGGAGGCGGTGTTGTTGATCGGGGATGGGGGAGACGCCGTAGAGCATGAGGCCGGGGCGGGCGAGGGTGCAGGTGTTGGTATCGTAATCGCCGAGGAGGCCGGCGGAGTTGTGGATGTGGAGATGGGTGTCGAGGGTGGGCGTGGTGTTTTTGAGGGAATGGACGGTGTCGTGGAAGCGGGTGATTTGGTCGTGGGTGAAGTCGGGGTCTTCGTCGGCGGAGGGGAGGTGCGAGGCGAGGCCGGCGACGTGGAGGGCGGGGAGGTTGAGGAGATTGTTGAGGGAGGATTGGAGTTGATCCGGGAGAAAGCCGATGCGGCCCATGCCGGTATCGATTTTGAGGTGAACGGGGAGGGGGTCGGGTTGGGAGGCGGCGAGGTCGTTGAGGTGTTGGGCTTCGGTGAGGGAGGAG
>JBCCIR010000068.1:0-27895 GCA_039028175.1 Verrucomicrobiota bacterium | reverse complement strand
TTTTTTTTTCAAAAAACACCGCGGGGCTCGTATTCGCCCGGCGACACACACCGGAAGAGCTATCGTTCTTGCGATCGTAGCTCATTATTTGATCCGAATGGTTAGACGTCGGGCGATGGGGCTTGTTCAAAATAAGTGACGATTTTTTTGCATCCCTTACAGGGAAGAGTGGGAGCCGTCACAAAATGGGGGGTTGGCGCTGTGTTTGCAATTGCAGAGGGCGACTGATTTGGGTTCTTCGATCGTGACCTTTTGGGGTTGGCAGGGGGTTCCCGCGTGGGAGCCATCGCAGAAGGGTTGGTTGGCGGATTTGCCGCAGGCGCACCACCAGTAATCGCCGGGCTCGAGTTTGAGGACGGCGGGTGATTTGGACGGGACGTCGGGTGTGAATTCTTCGGAGCTCATCGCTCTAGTATACGCGAGTCAGAGGTAAGAGGGCGAGGGGGGAGTGCGTATTTCGGGGAAGTGGAGGGGGATTAGTGGGAGCCAGGGAGGTTCAGTCCTCGCTTCGCCCTTCGGGCTACGCTGCGGAGGCTCCGTTTTTTGCTAAAGCTACGAAGGACACGTCCTTCCGCCTTGGCTTCGCTAGGCGTTCTTCGCTCGAGCGACGCTAGGGATGTTGGTGGAGGAGGAGCGAGGATTGAGGCGGTAAAAGGACGCAGGGGCGGACGGAGAATGAGATGCTCGAGCTTCGAAGGACACGTCGACGGGGACCCTTCGGCTTCGCTCAGGGCGGGCTTTACGCCCCACCTTTGGTTTTAGGGCGGGCGGGGGCGAATTGGAGCGACGTTGCGGACGATCCGGAGGATCGTCCCTACCTGCCTGTCGGCATACTAGCGGTCCCATTCGGTGGCGCGGATGATTTGGGAGATGAGGTCGGGGCCGCGGTAGATGAGGCCGGAGTAGACCTGGACGAGGGTGGCGCCGGCTTCGATTTTATCGATGGCATCCCGGGCGGACATGATTCCGCCGACACCGATGATGGGGATATCGTTGGCGAGGCGGCGGTGGAAGCGGGCGATGAGGTCCGTGGCGCGTTCCGTGAGGGGGGTGCCGGAGAGGCCTCCTGCTTCGGCGGCTTGGGGGTGGTTTTTCACTGGTTCGCGGTCGAGGGTGGTGTTTCCCGCGATCACCGCGTCGACTTTGAGTTCGAGGAAGGTTTTCGAGAGGGCGTCTATTTCCTCATGGGCGAGGTCGGGAGCGACTTTGATCGCGATGGGTCGATAGTTCCCGAACGACTGGGCGAGGGCGTCTTGTTCCTCTTTGAGGCGTTTGATGAGCTTTCGGCTTTCCTTTTCTGACTGAAGATCGCGCAGGCCGGGCGTGTTGGGGGACGAGAGATTCACCGCGATGTAATCGGCGTGGGCCCAGGCGGTGCGGAGACCGATGAGGAAATCGTCGATGGCTTGTTCATTGGGGGTGACTTTGTTTTTTCCGATATTGATGCCGACGACGCCGGCGTAGAGGTGGTCGCGGAGATTCTCGATCCCTTGGTGGATGCCGGGATTGTTGAAGCCCATGCGGTTGATGATGGCGTCGTATTCTACGAGGCGGAAGAGGCGGGGACTCGGGTTGCCGGGCTGGGGGACTGGGGTGAGCGTGCCGACCTCGATGTGACCGAAGCCGTAGGCGGCCAGGGCGTCGACGCAATTGGCTTCCTTGTCGAGGCCGGCGGCGAGGCCGAGGCGATTGGGGAACTCGAGGCCCATGGCGCGGATGGGTTTTTGGTCGCGAGCGGCGGGATTGGGGTCGAGGACGCGAAAATAGGACCCGAGGCGGAGGCCGGTCATCGTGGCGTGGTGAGCTCCTTCGGCGGAGGTGAAGCGGAAGAGGAAGAATCGCAAAAGCCGGTACGTTTTGGCGGCGGTGAAGACGATAATTTTTGAAAAAGCGCGGGTGATCGCGGGAGAATTTTTAGAGTGCGATTTTTTTTCTTCGGCGGGCATGTTTGCGGCTTGACGGTGTGCATGACAGGTCATAGGGAGAGCGGTGTAAACGGGAAAATGCACGACGACCGAGCGGGAACAGGGGTTATGGGGGCAGGATTTTGGAGTTTGGCGTGCTGTGTGAGGATGTTCGAGTGGCGGATGCTCGAGAATTCGAATCATCCAAATGCCATGTTTGTTGATGTTAAGGCACTTGGAGCATTTTTTTACGAACCGGTGATTTCGGGAGGGATGAATTGATGGCGGCGGGTGAATTGACGGTGGAAGTGGTGGGGCGTTTTGACGAGGGGGGGGCATGTGACGAGCTGCTGTATGCGCCTTTGGCGGGGGATTTGCGGTTTCGGCGGACGCGGTGGTATTGCTTTGACTATGAGGGTGAGCGGGGCGCGGTGGAGGACTTTGTGCGTTCGACCTTGGTGGATGGGGTGAGTCAGGAGGTGCGGTTTGGGGAGGGGGCGGCCCTGGAGGGGTATCGGTTTCATTTGGATTACGGGATGAAGAAGGGGGTCTTGGATTTGGAGAAGGAAGCGATATTGGGTTATTACCGGGAGTTGGAGGGGACGGGATTTGAATTGAAGGGATTGCAATTGGCGACGCGGATTTATGTATTCGGGGAGGCTGAGAGCGGGGCGCGGAAGCATTTCATTCGGGACATTGTGAACCCGGCGATCCACACGTATACGATAGGTGATGAGCGAAGCTGTGCTTGAGCGGGAGACTTACCGTGAGATTCCGATCCGTCATCTCGACGGGGAGGCATTGGCGCAGTTGAGTTCGGACATGAAGCTTTCGCTTTCGCGGGAGGACATGGGAGCGGTGCAGGGGTATTTTGCGGGGATTGATCGCGAGCCGACGGACGTCGAGTTGGAAGTGATCGCGCAGACGTGGAGCGAGCACTGCAAGCACCGGATATTTGGGGCCCTCATCCGCCATCGCGTCGACGGGGTGGAAGAGGAAGTGGATAGTTTGTTCAAGACATACATCAAGGAAGTGACCGATCGGATTCGTGCGACGAAGCCGGACTTCGTGGTGGCGGCGTTTGATGACAATGCGGGCTTCGTCAAGTTGGACGACGAGTTGGCCATTTGTCTGAAGGTGGAAACGCACAATCATCCTTCCGCGATCGAGCCGTATGCGGGTGCGAACACGGGGTTGGGCGGAGTGATTCGCGATATTTTGGGGGCGGGCAAGGGGGCGAAGCCGGTGGCATCGTCGGATGTTTTTTGTTTCGGGAGTCCGGACACCGATGCGTCGGCGATCAAGGCGGATGACGTGATTCATCCGTTAGGGGTGATGCGCGGGGTGGTGCGCGGTGTGCGGGATTACGGGAACCGGATGGGGATTCCGACCGTGAACGGCGCGATCCAATTTGATCCGGCATACATTTACAATCCGCTCGTCTTTTGCGGGACGGCGGGTGTGATTCCGATTCCTGACATTCACAAGGAGATGACGGCGGGTTTGAAGGTGGTGGCGGCGGGTGGCCGGACGGGTCGTGACGGTTTGCATGGGGCGACATTTTCGTCGGCGGCCTTGGACACGGAAAGTCATGAGGAGGATCAGCAGGCGGTGCAGATCGGGAATCCGATCGAAGAGAAGAAGGCGGCGGATTTTGTATTAGCGGCGCGGGAGGCGGGGTTGTTGGAATTTGTCACGGACTGTGGGGCGGGCGGATTTTCGAGTGCGGCGGGGGAGATGTTGAGCGAAGTGGGAGGGGAAATTTTCCTGGAGCGAGTTCCCTTGAAGGAGCCGGGGCTGGTGAGTTGGGAGATCTTTGTTTCGGAGAGCCAGGAGCGGATGGTGATGGCGGTGAAGGACGAGGCCTTGCCGGAGTTGGAGAAGCTGGCGGCGATCTATGAGACCGAGTTGACCGTGTTGGGGCACTCGGACGGGAGCGGGATTTTGAAGGTGTGGCATGACGGGAAGTTGGTTTGTGAATTGGATTGCGGGCGGCTGCACGAGGCGCCGCGGCGGGAGATGGTCTCGCGTTGGGAGAAGGCGGCGGGCCAGGACGCGGCGGTGCCCGATCTGAGTGCGGGGGAGGCCCTGCGGGCGGTCTTTGCGGATTTTGCGATCGTTTCGCGGGAACCGGTGATTCGGGAATACGATCACGAGGTCCAGGGGAACACCTTTTTGAAGCCTCTGGCGGGGGCTTCGGGTGATGCGCCTCAGGACGGCGCGGTGATGCGGGTGGACGGGAGTGAGAACCTGATGGCCTTGGGGTTGGCTCTGTTGCCCGAGTGGGGGAAGACGGATCCGTATGCGATGGGAGCGGCCTGTGTGGACGAGTGTTTTCGGCAGTTGGTTTGCTGCGGTGCGGATCCTGAGCGGATTGCTTTGTTAGACAATTTTTGTGTGGGAAATCCGGACAACGAAGAAGAGTTGGGGGCCTTGGTGGAGTGTGTCAAAGGCATGGCCGCGGCGGCGGAGGCTTACGGCGCGCCTTTCGTGTCGGGGAAGGATTCCTTTTACAATTACTTTGAGACGGACGAGGGACCGATTTCGATTCCGGTGACCGCGTTGATCAGCGGGATGGGCGTGGTGCCGGGGAAGGATTCCGTGACGGGGGCATCGTTGCGCCGGGATGACAGCGTGATTGGGATACTGGGGGAGACGGAAGGCTTATTGGGTGGCAGCGTTTTCGCCCGGGTGAATGGGATCGACGGTGCGGCCGTGCCGGCCACGGATTGTGCCGCGGGGCTTGCGGGGTACCGGGTATTGCATGGGCTGATTCGGGATGGGCTGATTTTGTCGGCGCACGATGTGTCCGAGGGCGGCCTGGCGGTGGCGGCGGCGGAGATGGGGTTTTCGGGTGTGGGCGGGGTGGAGTTGGATTTGGGGGCCGTGCCGGGGGCTGAGGGGGCCGAGTTGGTGCGATTGTTCAGCGAGGAGCCGGGGCGGATTTTGGTGGAAGTGTCGCCGGACCGGGTGGACGAAGTGGCGGAGCGGTTTGCCGATCTTAGCTTTGGGTGGGCGGGACGCGCGAGCGGGGCGCACGGGGATTTCGTGGTGCGATCGGGGGAGGGAGAATTTTTGCGGGAATCGTTGAGTGATTTAAAAGCGATATGGAAGAACGGCCTCACGCAGTATTATTAAAATTTCCGGGCACCAACTGTGACCTGGAGACGGCGCGGGCGCTGGAGACCGTCGGGTTTTCGACCGAGGTGGTTCCGGTCACGCAGATCAGTCGCGAGGGCCTGGACGGTGCGCAGTTGGTTGTTTTGTCAGGAGGATTCAGTTACGGCGATTACGTCATGGCGGGGCGCCTGGCGCAGTTGGAGACGCAGCGGCGGATCGGGGATGCATTGAAGGAGTTCGTGGCGGGCGGCGGTTATGCCTTGGGAATCTGCAATGGGTTTCAGATTTTAACGAAACTGGGATTATTGCCTGAGGGAAGCCTGATCGACAACACGAGCGGGCGATTTCAGTGTCAGTGGGTGGGTTTGAAGAAGCAGAGTGCGAAGTCGCCTTATCTGACCGAGTTGCCGGACAAGTTTGAATTGCCGGTGGCCCATGCGGAGGGGCGATTTGTGACGGTTCGCCCGGACTTGGCGGAGGGTTACCTGAGCGAGGGGCTGGTGGCGTTAACCTATACCGAGGACATCAACGGGAGCAGTGCGGGGATTGCGGGGCTACAGGATGAGACGCGGCGGGTGTTGGGTTTGATGCCGCATCCGGAGCGTTTTTTGTATGTGGAGAATCACTATGATCGGGATTGGGCGGGTGATGATGAGTGGGGCTGGGGGTATTTCTTTTTCCTGGGGATTTATGAAGCGATTGCGGGGAAGGGGGCCGCGGCGATAACGGCATGAGTGATTTTACTTACAAAGAAGCGGGCGTGGACATCGAGGAGGCGGCGTCCTTGGTGGGGGATATCGGGGAGCTGCGTGGGCGGACGGAAGCGAAGCGATCGTTGATGCAGGCCTTTGGCTTGTTTGCTGCGAGTTATGATCTGAGCGAGTATGACGAGCCGGTGATCGTGACGGGATGCGACGGGGTGGGGACGAAGTTGGAGTTGTTGTTAGAGCACGACGAGTTGGAGATTGCGGGGAAAGACCTGGTGGCGATGAATGTGAACGACATTCTCACGACGGGGGGTGATCCGCTGATGTTTTTGGATTACGTGGGTGTGGCGAAGATCGACAAGCCCCAGATCACGCGATTGATTGCCGGGATGGTGGCGCATTTGGAGGCCTGTCATTGTATATTGGCCGGGGGCGAGACGGCGGAGATGCCGGGGGTGGTGCCGGAGGGGATCTTTGAGTTGTCGGGTTTTTGTGTGGGAGCGGCGGAGAAGCGGGACTTGATTGATCCGCGCCGGGTGGAAGCCGGGGATGTATTGGTGGGGTATCCGTCGGACGGCTTTCATGCGAACGGGTGGAGCTTGATTCGGCGAATTCTCGGGGCGCATCCGGATCTGTGTTCGGCGGAAGAGATGAAGGGGTTGTTGGCGCCGACGCGCTTGTATCATGAGGAAGTGTGGGCTTTGCGGAAGGCGGGGGTGGACGTGCGGGCGATGGCGCATATCACGGGCGGCGGTTTGCCGGAGAACTTGGAGCGTTTGTTGGGGGAGCATGGGGCGGCGATTGAAGTGCCGAAGTGGGGTTTGGGGGCGGTGCAGAAGGTTTTGGGGCACGTTGAGGAGCAGGAAGCGTTCAAGACGTTCAACATGGGGATCGGCTGGGTGGCGATCGTGCCGAAGGCCGAGGCCGACACGGCGGTATCGTGCGGCGATGGAGCATTGGTCATTGGTGAAGTGGGAGGATCGGAGATTTCGGTAAAAGTTTCGTAGCAATCGTGAGACGTCCTTCAACGCCCCCCCCTGAATGAGCGACCCGATCAAACATGAATGTGGGATTGCGATGGTGCGCTTATTGAAGCCGCTGGAGTATTTTCAGGATCAGTATGGGTCGGCGTTGTATGGGTTTCAGAAGTTGTTTCTCTTGATGGAGAAGCAGCACAATCGCGGGCAGGACGGGGTGGGGATTGGGTGCTGCAAGCTGGGTGTCCCGCTGGGGCAGCCTTACATGTTTCGGTCGCGGTCGGCGAAGTCGGATTCGTTGGCATCGATATTCCGCCAGGAGATGATGGGGTATGAGAGGTTGCAGGAGCGCGGGATAGTGGATCCGAAGGACCCGACGAGTGTGAAGGCGAATTTTGATTTCGGGGGCGAATGTCTCGTGGGGCATTTGCGTTATGGGACATCGGGTCGCTTTGGGGAGGGATCGTGTCATCCATATCTGCGGCGGAGCAATTGGCCGACGAAGAGTTTGATGGTGATGGGCAACTTCAACATGACGAATGCCCAGGAGTTGAACGAGGTATTGGTCGAGCGGGGGCAGCACCCGGTGTTCGAGACGGACACGCAGACGGTGTTGGAGGAGTTGGGTTTTCATTTGGATGAGTCGCATCAGCGGATTTATCACGAGGCGCGGGAGGAAGGGCGACCGGGGCGGGAGATACCGGGAATCATTTCCGAGCGGCAGGACGTGGTGGCGATGATTCGTGATGCGGCGGGAATTTGGGATGGGGGGTATGCCATCGCGGGTTTGGTGGGGAATGGGGACGCCTTTGCGTTTCGTGATCCCAATGGGATTCGACCGTTGCATTACCTGCGCAATGACGAATTGGTGGCGGTGTCGTCGGAGCGGGTACCGTTGATGACCGCTTTTGGAGCGGATGCGGACACGGTGAAGACCTTGCTGCCGGGGCATGCCCTGGCGATCAAGCATTCGGGCGAGGTTGCGATTGAGCGGTTTGCGGAGGAGAAGCCGGTGAGCCCGTGTTCCTTTGAGCGGATTTACTTTTCGCGGGGCAATGATCCTCACATTTATGAAGAGCGGAAGAGCCTGGGGGCGGCGATGGTGCCGCAGATCATGGACAGCATCGGGGGTGAGCTCGAGCACACGGTATTTAGTTTTGTTCCTAACACGGCGGAGATCGCGTATCACGGTTTGATGGACGGGCTGCGTTTCCATCGGCGCGCGGAAGTGAAGCGGGAGTTGTTGGAGGCGGCCAAGGCGGGCGATTTGGATGAGCAGAAGATTGATGACCTGGTGATGCGGAATTGGCCGCGTGGCGAGAAGGTGGCCCACAAGGACATCAAGCTGAGGACCTTTATCGCGAAGGAAGATGGGCGGGATCAGTTGGTATCGCACGTGTATGACATCACGTATGGGGTAGTGAAGGGCGACGACAACCTGGTCGTGATCGACGATTCCATTGTGCGAGGAACGACATTGAAGAAGTCGATCCTGATGATGTTATCGCGGACAAATCCAAAGAAGATCGTGATTGCGTCGACGGCGCCGCAGATTCGCTATCCGGATTGTTATGGGATTGATATGTCGGAACTGGGCAAGTTCATCGCGTTTCAGGCGGCGGTGAATCTATTGAAGAAAGGGGGGCGTGAGCGGGTTCTGGAAGACACGTACAAGGCATGCAAGGCGGAGCTGGAGAAGGAGCCGGAGGCGATGCGGAACTGTGTTCGGGACGTGTATGAGCCATTTTCGCCCGGGGAAATCTCGCAGGAGATCAGCCAGATGGTTTATCCGACGGAGAGTTCTTGGAAAGGGGAGGTGGAAGTGATTTATCAGACGATTGAGAACTTGCATGGAGCCATTCCGAATCATCAGGGTGATTGGTATTTCACGGGAAACTATCCGACCCCCGGGGGGACGGCGGTGTGCAATCAAGCATTTGTCCATTACCAGGAGGACCGCCAGGGACGGGCATATGACCTTTGGTTTTAGAGAGGAGGAAAGTCGGAAATGGGAGATAAGCAGATGAAGATATTAGTCGTGGGTAAAGGCGGGCGTGAGCATGCGCTGGTGACGGCGTTGCATGAGTCGCCGGGCGAGCATGAATTGTTTTCGTTCCCGGGGAGCGACGCGATTTGCGAGATTGCCAAGAAGGTTGAGGGCGTGGACGGCCTGGACGAGTTGATTAATTTCATCAAGGAGGAGCACATCGATCTTTGTGTGGCGGGGGAGGAGAGTTACCTCGTGAAGGATCGGGGGCTGGCGAACGCGTGTGCGGAGATTGACGTGCCTTGTTGGGGGCCGGTGAAAGAGGCGGCGCAGCTGGAGGCGAGCAAGGAATTTGCCAAGGAGTTCATGGTGAAACACCACATTCCGACGGGGGGATATGCGTCGGTATCGACCTTGGAGGGTGCTTGGGAGGCGATTGGGGACCGGTATCCGACGGTTCTAAAGTTTGACGGGTTGGCCGCGGGCAAGGGGGTGGCGATCTGTCCGGACAAGGCATCGGCGGAGGTGTTTCTCGACGAAGTGTTTGAGGAGAATCGCTTTGGGGAGGGGAATGTTTTGGTTGAGGAATTTTTGGAGGGGCCGGAGATCTCGATTTTTTGTTCGGTCGTGGACGGAGAGTTTCAGATTTTGACGCCGGCGCGCGATTACAAGCGGATCGGCGACGACGACGAGGGGCCGAATACGGGGGGAATGGGAGCGGTGGCGTCGCGAGCGATCGCGGATCCGGTATTGATGGAAGAGATTGAGGAAACGATTGTGCGCCCGACGGTGGAGGGATTGGGGAAGGACGGGTTGAAGTATCGGGGCTTTCTTTATTTCGGGCTGATGCTCACGCGCGGGGGGCCGAAGATGTTGGAATACAACTGTCGTTTTGGCGATCCGGAGGCGCAGGCGGTGATGCCGTTGATCCGGGGGGATTTTGCTTCGTATGTTTTTGAGGGAGCGGGCGGGCGGCTGAAGCCTGATTTGATCTCGTTCGATGAGGGTTGGAGTGTTTGTTTGATCCTGGCTTCCGCGGGGTATCCCTTGTCTTCCCGGAATGGAGATGTGATTCGGGGCTTGGGGGAAGTGGCGGGCGCGCGCGTATATCATGCGGGGACGAAGCGGAACGAAGTGGGCGAGTATGAGACGAACGGGGGGCGAGTGTTGGCGGTGGTGCACCAGGGAGCGACGCGGGTGGAGGCGGTGGACCGGGCTTATTGGGAGGCGGGGAAAGTGGATTTTGACGGCTGTCAGCGGCGGTCCGACATCGGGCGGCTGCATTTTGAACTGTAACCAAAGAAGAACCCAAACACTGAGATAATACGAATGAAAGTGATCATGATATACGGAAGCGCCAACGATCAGGCGTTCATGCAACCGGGCAAGGATTACCTGGACAAAGAGGGCGTGGCATTTGAGGAGCAGGTGCTCTCGGCGCATCGGGATTTGCCTGCGTTGATTGAGTATTTGGATGAATTGAAGAAGAGCGACGAGAAGGCCGTGATCTTGGCGATTGCGGGTCTCGCGGCGGCGTTGCCGGGGGTGGTGGCGGTCAAGACCGAGCTCCCGGTGATTGGCGTACCGGTGCCCGGCGGGCCTTTGAACGGAGTGGATGCCTTGCTGGCGATCTGCCAGGTGCCGGGCGGTGTGCCGCTGGGGACGGTGGGATTGCACAGTAAAGCGCCATTGAACGCTTGCATGTATGCCCATCGTATACTCAAGTTGGCAGACTCCTGAGTCCGCGCGCGGATGACCGAAAGCGACCTCACGAAACACCTGGTCCTGGGCGAGAGGGATATCGCCACAAAGATACGCCGGCTAGCCATTGAGATACTGGAGAAGGCGGGCGATCGGGATTTTCGTTTCGTGGGGATTCACAAGCGCGGGGTGACCGTGGCGGAGCGAGCGGTGGCTGTCCTGAAGGATGAGCGGCCGGAGATTCCGCTGGGTTCGCTGGACATCAGTCTTTACCGGGATGACCTCGACAATCTGGGGACCAATCCCTCGCTTGAGAGTTCGGATATTCCGTTCGAAGTGGACGGGGCGCATGTGATTTTGTTCGATGACGTTCTGTTCACCGGGCGGACGATCCGGGCGGCGATCGACGGGTTGATGGATTATGGTCGACCTTCGAAGATCGAGCTGGCGGTCTTGATTGACCGGGGGAACCGGGAGTTGCCGATTCACGCGGATTATTGCGGGCATGTGTTGGATACGACCCGGGACGAGTATATCCGGGTTCGGTTTGAGGAAACGGATGGAGAGGAGGGAATTTGGTTGTTGAAGTGATGGATGACGAGATACCACCGCGCAAAGACTTCCTGGACATTGAATCGTTGTCCGTAGCGGAGATTGAGTATTTGCTGAAAACGGCGCAGCCCTTCAAGGACCTCTTCAAGAAATCGATCAAGAAAGTGCCGACCCTGCGGGGCAAGACCGTGTTGACCTTGTTCTATGAGCCATCGACGCGGACGCGATCTTCTTTTGAGATCGCGGCGAAGCGTTTGGATGCGGATGTGACGAACTTCCCGGTGGCGTCGTCATCGGTAGTGAAGGGGGAATCGGTTTTGGACACCATCGACACCCTTCAGGCCATGAAGACGGATTATATCGTCGTGCGTCACAGTGCCTCGGGCATCCCCAATTTGATTGCGCGGCACACGCAGGCCTCGGTTTTGAATGCGGGGGACGGTTTTCATGCGCACCCGACGCAGGCCTTGTTGGACGCGTATACGGTGCGGGAAGTATATCCGGAGTCGGCGGGCAAGCGGGTTTTGATCGTGGGAGATATTCTGCACTCGCGGGTGGCGCGTTCGACGGCGCGGATACTGGACAAGTTGGGGATGGAAGTGGGGGTCTTGGGACCGGGGACCCTGGTGCCCGAGGGGCGGCCGGAACTGATGCGGACCTTCAAGAGCTTTGATGAGGCTTTGGAATGGAAGCCGGACATCGTGTATCTCTTGCGGATACAGATGGAGCGGCAGAAGGCGCAGTTTTTTCCGAGCCTACATGAGTATCACCAGGAGTATGGGCTGACGAATGAGCGGTTGAGTCGCGTCGAGGAGGCGGGCATTTACGTGATGCATCCGGGGCCGGTGAATCGTGGGGTGGAATTGACTGATGCGGTCATGTCGTATGAGCGCTGCTTGATCAACGACCAGGTGGAGAATGGAATCGCGACACGGATGGCGATCTTGTATTGGCTTAAACCGGGGGAAGTGACGAATTGATGGCGACATTGTATCAAGGGGGGAAAGTGGCGGCGGAGGATTCGAGCGAACTGTCGGTGGCGGATGTGTTGGTTGAGGGCGGGGTGATCACCGCGGTGGGCAAGGGTTTGAAGGCGCCCCAAGAGGCGGAGGTGGTGGATTGTGCGGGGAAGGTTGTGATGCCGTCGATGTTTGACGTGCACGTGCATTTGCGTGAGCCGGGGCAGGAGGGCAAGGAAACGATTCAGACGGGATCGGAAGCGGCGATCAACGGCGGGGTGACGGGGATTGTTGCGATGCCGAACACATTACCGGCGATCGACAATGGCGGCATGGTGCAGGCCGTGTTGGATATCGCGGAGGATGAGGCGCGCATTCCGGTTTACACGACGGGGTGCATCACGAAGGGGCGGGCGGGGGAGGAGCTGGCTGAGATTGCGGACATGCGGGACAAGGGAGCGGTGATGATTACGGATGACGGAAGTCCGGTGAGTAATCCGTTGGTATTGCGGCGGGCATTGGAGTATGCGCGGGAGTTTGACCTGATTGTGGCATCGCATTGCGAGACGATGGAGTTATCGGGGGCGGGAGCGATGAACGAGGGGAAGGTTTCTTACAAGCTGGGACTACCGGGATGGCCGGCGTGCAGTGAGGAAATTTGTTTGGATCGCGATATTCGGCTGGGGCAATACACGGGGAGTCACATTCACATTCAGCATGTGACGACGGCTCGGGGGATGGAAACGATTCGGCGGTTCAAGGAGGACGGAGTGAAAGTGACCTGTGAGGTATCGCCGCATCATTTGATATTCAATGAGGAGGATGTGGGGGAGTATGACACGCATTACAAGATGAACCCGCCCTTGCGGACGGCGGAGGACAACGAGCGATTATTGGCGGGCTTGAAGGAGGGGGTGTTTGACGTGATCGCGACGGATCATGCGCCGCACACCGCGTTTGAGAAGAACCAGGATTTCGGAAGTGCGCCTTTTGGGATCACCGGCTTGGAAACGGCCGTGCCATCGTTGTATCACCACTTTGTGAAGGATGGAAAGCTGGGCTGGGATGTGGTGGTGAAGCGTTACTCGGCCGAACCGCGGCGGCTTTTGGGAATAGAGGCGGCGGCGATCGCGGAGGGGCAGCGGGCGGAGTTGATCGTGTTTGATCCCGAGCGGGAGACGGTATTTACGAAGGAGTTCATGCAGTCGAAGAGTTCGAATACGCCGTTTTTGGATCAGTCGGTGAGCGGGATGGTGGTGCATGTGCGGCATGGGGAGGAAGTGTTGGTGGATCGATGACGTACGCGGAGCGGATACAGGAGCGGATCAAGGAGACGGGATCGAACCTTTGCGTGGGAATTGATCCGCGCTTTGAGGATATTGAGGGCGACGCGGAAGCCTTCCTGGCGAAGTTGATCGAGGACACGGCGGAGTATGCGGCGGCGTTCAAGCCGAACATTGCGTATTTTGAGGCGCTGGGGAGTAATGGCGTGGCTTTGTTAGAGCGATTGCTCGAGCGAATGGTGGGGAAGGTTCCGGTGGTTTTGGATGTGAAGCGTGGGGACATCGGCGCGACGCAGGCCTACTATGCGAAGGCGTATTTTGAGCGTTGGGGAGTCGATGCGGTGACTTTGAGTCCGTATATGGGGTTTGATTCGGTGGAACCGTTTTTGGGGTATGAGGGCAAGGGGGTGTATTTGCTGGGGGTGACCTCGAATGAAGGCGCGGCGGACATTGAGCGGAGGGAATTGTCGGACGGGCGGGAGGTATTTGAATTGGTGGCGGATTTTGCGCGGTCGCGGGAGGGGGACACGGGTTTGGTCGTGGGTTTGACCAATGCGTCGGGTGATTTGTTGGGGAAAGTGCCGGATGTGCCCTTGCTGGTGCCGGGTTTGGGTGCGCAGGGGGGTGATTTGGCGGCCTTGGCGGGGCAGGACCGTGCGGCGCCGATCCTGGTGAATGTATCCCGTGGGATCATGTTCGGGGAGGGAGAGCGATCATTTCGTGAGAAAGCAAAAGACTATGCAGACCGAATTGCCGACATCCTCTGAAGACACAATTGCGTTTTTGAAGAGTTACGGGGCGCTTGAAGAAGGGCATTTCCTTCTCGCGAGCGGGAACCACAGCAACTTTTTTGTGAAGAAGGGGAAGCTGGTGCAGCATCCTTGGGAATTGCAGCAAATGATTGAGCAGCGTGCGGACGCGATGAGGGCATTAGGTGGGATTGAAGTGGTGTTGTCGCCGGCGATGGGTGGAGTGCCGGTGGGGCAGCAGGTGGGGCTGGCGTTGCACGCGCGGACGATATATGCGGAGCGCAACGCGAAGAGCAACGAGATGGAATTGAAGCGCGGGTTTGAGATTGAGAAGGGAGAAGGCGTGATCCTCGTGGAAGACGTGATCACGACCGGGGGGACCTTGTTGGAGCTGGTGGATTTCGTCACGGGGCGGGGTGGGGAGATTCGGGGAATTTTTGTGCTGGTGAATCGATCGGGGAAGCAGGAGATCGGGGGGATTCCGGTGGTGTCTTGCATGGAGATTGAGTTGCCGGTGTATCCGCCGGATGCGGTGCCGGATTGGCTGGAGGCGGTGCCGGTGGTGCGTCCGGGGACCAAGCGGGTCGAGTGAGGGGTGGGGGGTGGAAATTGTCCGGTCGGGGTAAAAAAGGATTGACGGTGGGGAGGCTTGTTCCCATAAGTTTACATGGGCGAGATATCGACTGGTCTTAGCTTTGACGACGTTCTTTTGGTCCCGCAGCAAAGCGGGATTTTACCTTCGGAGGCTTCCCTGGCCACGCAGTTGACGAAGGATTTGCCGCTTAACATTCCGGTGTTGTCATCGGCGATGGACACCGTGACCGAGGGTGACATGGCTGTTGCTCTGGCGCGGGAGGGCGGGCTTGGGGTGGTGCACCGGAACAATACGATCGAGCAGCAGGCGGATTTTGTGGCGCGGGTGAAGCGGTCGGAGAACGCCGTGATTCAGAATCCGTTTACGGTGGGTGCGGATTTGACGATCGAGGATTTGGAAGGCGTGATGGCGGAGCGCGGGGTAGCGGGATTTCCGGTGGTGGACAGTGAGGGCAAGCTCGAGGGAATGGTGACGAGCCGGGACATTTGGTATATTGAGGAGCCGGGCAAGATCACGGTGCGGGACGTGATGACGCCGCAGGACCAGTTGGCGACGGCCCCTCCGGATACCGAGCTCGATGAGGCCCGGCGGATTCTTTATGAGCATCGGATTGAGAAACTTCCCTTGGTGACGGCGGAAGGGAAGTTGGCGGGGATGATCACGAGTCAGGACATTGAGAAGCAGACCTTGTATGTGAATGCGGCGAAGGATCCGAACGGGCAGTTGCGGGTGGGTGGTGCGGTCGGGGTGAGCGAGAGCTCGATGGAGCGGGCGGCGGCCTTGGTGGAAGCGGGGGTAGATGCAATTTTTATTGATGCGGCGACGGGGCATACGAGCCGGGTGGTGGAATTGATTGCCAAGTTGCGGAGCGAATTTGGAGACACGCCGGTGGTGGCGGGGAACGTGGTCACGGCGGAAGGGGCGCGATCGCTGGTGGATGCCGGTGCATCGGCGGTGAAGGTCGGTGTGGGCCCGGGATCGATTTGCACGACGCGAGTGATATCCGGTGTGGGAGTTCCGCAGTTTTCCGCGATTCAGGAAGTGGCGCCTATTTGTCGTGAGAGCGACGTCAAGGTGATCGCGGACGGCGGGATTCGATATTCGGGGGACATTGTGAAAGCGTTGGCGGCGGGTGCGGACCTGGTGATGTTGGGCTCGCTTTTGGCGGGATGCAAAGAGAGTCCGGGAAGTACGGTCAACTATCAGGGGAGAACCTTTAAGGAGTATCGCGGCATGGGTTCGCTCAAGGCGATGCGCAAGGGATCGAGTGATCGTTATGGACAGAATGCATCCGGGAAGCTGGTCGCGGAAGGAGTGGAGGCGCGGGTGCCGTATCGGGGGAGTTTGGCGGACATGGTGTTTCAGTTGTTAGGTGGCTTGCGCTCGGGGATGGGATATGTGGGGGCGGGCAACTTGGAGGAGTTACGGGAGAAGGCGCGTTTCACGAAGATTACGGCGGGTGGGCTGAAGGAGAGTCATCCGCACGACATCGTGGTGACGGAGGAGCCGGTGAATTACTCGAGTATGTAGGCGAGAGGGGAGGCGTTGGGACAGGCACCAGGGAATCGGAGTTTTGGATACACAAATTGCAGTTATTGATTTTGGGTCGCAGTACACGCAGCTGATTGTGCGGCGGATTCGCGAGCTGGGGTTCTTTTCGAAATTGTATCAGCCGGAGGAACTGCGGGAGACGGGGAAACCGGCGGCGGTGATTTTATCGGGGGGACCGCGGAGTACGCTCGAGGAAGGGGCGCCGGATATTGATTTCGAGTATTTGCAGGAGCTGGGCGGGCCGGTATTGGGGGTTTGTTATGGGATGCAGTTGTTGAACCGGAAGTTCGGTGGGGAAGTGGCGCCGGGGAACACACGTGAGTATGGGCCGGCGAACCTGAAGATTGACGGGAAGAACGGGTTGTTCTCCGGGGTGACTGACGCGTCGCAGATTTGGATGAGTCATTCCGACACGGTGAGTGAATTGCCGGAGGGAGCGACCGTGTTGGGGCGAAACCTGGACGGGGTGCCGGTGGCCTTGCAGTGGTCCGATCGGTTTTACGGGATTCAATTTCATCCCGAGGTGAGTCATTCGCATGAGGGGATGACGATCTTGAAGAATTTTCTTTCGTTGGCGAAGGATGCGCCGCGCTTTGAGATCGAGTCGTTTAAAGACGAGTTGATGGCTTCGATTCGGGAGGAAGTGGCGGGGCGGAAAGTGGTGTGCGGGGTATCGGGGGGTGTGGATTCGACGGTCTTGGCGGTGTTATTGCATGAGGCGGGGGTGGACGTGCATTCGATTTTTGTGGATCACGGGTTGTTGCGGAAGGACGAGGGAGACGAGGTGGAGGCGCAGTTCAAGGCCTTGGGGATTCCGGTGGATCGGGTGAACGTGGGGGAGCGGTTCATGGAGCGATTGGCGGGGGTGACGGATCCGGAGGAGAAGCGGCGACGGATCGGGGACTTGTTTTTGGATGTGTTTTTTGATCACGCGGGTGACATTGAATTGTTTGCGCAGGGGACTTTGTATCCGGACGTGATTGAGAGCGCCACGAGCGGGTCGAAGGCCGATCGAATCAAGACGCATCACAACCGGGTGGACCGGGTTTTGGAGTTGAAGGATGCGGGGAAGGTGATCGAGCCTTTACACGATTTGTTCAAGGACGAGGTGCGTGCTTTGGGGGAGAGTTTGGGAGTGCCTAGCGAGTTGGTGAATCGACATCCGTTTCCCGGCCCGGGATTGGCGGTGCGTTGTCCCGGGGAGGTCATTGAGAGCAATTTGGAGATCATTCGTGAGGCGGACGCGATCTTTATCGAGCAGTTGAAGGAGAGCGGTTGGTATGATCGGGTGTGGCAGGCGTATGCGGCGTTGATACCGGTGAAGACGGTGGGGGTGAAGGGAGATGAGCGGTCTTACGAGTATGCGATTTCGTTGCGAGCGGTGACGAGTTTGGATGCGATGACGGCGGAGTGGGTGGAATTGCCGTATGAATTGTTGGGGGAAGTGTCGAATTTGATTCTGAATCGCGTGCCGGGAGTGAACCGGGTGTTGTATGATATTTCGACGAAGCCGCCGGCGAGTATCGAGTGGGAGTGACGCACTGTGATCGCGGATTGCCGGTTGTCAGTTTTTGGCAGGGAGCTTGATGTTGAGGAGGTGGGCGGTTTTTAGGAGGGTGGCGACGGAGATGGCGTCTTTGATGCGGCCGTCGGCAGCCATGGCGCAGGCATCGGCGAGGGGGAGTTTTTTGAGTTCGAGTTTTTCGGTCGATTCGGGTTGGGCATCGCCAATGGAGAGTTTGCGGGCGATGAAGGAGAGGGCGACTTCGTTGGTGGTGCTGTTTGAGAGTTGGAGTTCGAGGATGGGATCCCAGTCTTGGGCGGTGATGCCGGTTTCTTCGAGGAGTTCGCGTTTGCCGGCGTCGACGGGGGATTCCCCGGGATCGGCCCCGCCTTCGGGAATTTCCCATTCGTAGGTGTTGGTGGGGTAGCGGTATTGTCCGACGAGCCAGGTATTGCCTTCGTCGTCGATGGGGACGACGCCGACGGCGATGCGTTTGAAGTGGACGACGCCGTAGATGCCCGGGCCGCCGGAGGGGTTGGTGACCTGGTTTTCGACGATGGTGAGCCAGGGGTTGTCGTATTTGGTTTCGGACTTGTGGGTGGTCCAAGGGTTTTCGGGAGAGTCGGGCATGGAATCTATCGAGGTTAGAACGCGGTGGTCACGAAACGGTAACAATGGGAGGGGATGTTAGGCGTGTGGCAAGGGAAGGCGTGCATGAGGTGCGCTTCCCGGAAGATTGAAGAGGGAAGGAAGCATAGAAAAACCAAGAAAGGAAGAAAACGATGAAAACGGAGATTCGAACGAGAGATAGCCGGCGTGAACCGGGCTTTACGCTGATCGAGTTGCTGGTGGTGATCACCATCATCTCGATTTTGTCGGCGATTGCAGTGCCGACGTTTCAGAATGTGATTGAGGCCAGTCGTCAAACGCGGGCGGCGGCTCATGCGAAGCAGATTGTCACAGCGCTGCGCGCGTTTTCAATGGACTCTGGAGGCGAGTTTCCTCAGGGGGAGAATCAGTACGGGCAGGAAATTTCGAACGCGAATGACGCGTTTCGAGAATTGGTGCCAGACTATATTGAAGACGAGCGCATCTTTGCGGTGACGGGATCGGGATGGGGTTCCAAGGCGGACAACAAGATGGAAGGGGCGGGGGAGATATTGGAGTCCGGAGAGAATCACTTCGCCTATGTCGCCGGACTGAATGATTCCTCGAAGAACTGGTGGCCGTTGGTGGTCGACGGGACGACCGGGAGCGGGGTTTATACGCGGGAGGAAGGTGAGCGTGGGGGACGATGGAAGGGGAAGCGAGCGGTGGTGGTGTATGTAGATGGGAGTGCCTCGGTGGTGCGATTGAAGGGGGAGAGCAATCGGCGGTATATCCCCCGGGTCGACGAGGAGACTATGAATGCCTTGGATGTGGAGGCGTATATGCCGGAGGGGGTGCGGTTGCTTGAGCCGGCGGGATGAGGCGGGACTCGGCGTCGGGACCGTGTGCGGGCTCGGTTCTGACGCCGTTCTTTCCCGGGCGAAAATATTGGAGTAAAGTATGGGGGCGATGTTGCGGAAGGAGATTCAGATGAACTCGCGTCAATTGCGGACGTTGGTTGTTTTGATGTTGCTTCTGCCGATATTGCCGATTGGGATCATGGCGCGATTCATGGTGCACTCGGTGGTGGAGGAGCGGATGGAGGCGGTGGAGGCGAGCAAGCGGGTGTATCTGGCGGAGTTGCAGCGGACGACGGAGTTTGTCCGGGGCGAGATTGAAGACGGTGAGTTGGAGCGGCCTCGCGCGGGCGATGTGGAGAGTGTCGAGCCCCTGGCGGTGGTTTATCGCAAGATATTCGGGGATATGATGACCATTCGGTTGATTGATCCCGAGGGATTTGCCGCGGTGACGGACGTGGGGCGGGTGGACGGGGGGGAGCAGGTGTCCGTCGTGCTTGAAGGCGTCCTGGAGGGGTGGACGGTCGAGTTATCGGGCGTGGGGTATGATTTGGCGCGGAGCGAGTTTTACGGGCAGTTGCTCGAGGCGATGAAGACGCCGGTATTGGTAACGGGATTGGTTTTGGTGATCACCTTTCTGGCAGCGTGGGCGGTGACGCGGCAATTAAAGATGGATGAGTTACGGAGTGATTTCCTGGCGACGATCGGGCACGAATTGAAGACGCCGTTGGCGTCCTCGCAGGTTTTGTTGGAGACCTTGGCGGAGGGTAAGGTGGCGGACGAAAAGGCGGCGGGTGAGTATTACGAATTGTTGTTGAAGGAGAACGAGCGATTGCGGCAGCTGGTGGAGAACTTCATGACCTTTCATCGGCTGGAGCAGGCGCACGCTTTTGAGAAAGCGAGTGTGTCTCCCTGGGGTGCGGTGGAAGATGCGATGGCGATCAGCGGGCCGCGTGCGGAGAACATGGGGGGACGGGTCACCAAGGTGGATGACAAGGGGGTTGGTCCGGAGACGATGCAGGCGGACCGGTCCGCGCTGGTGACGGCGTTGGTTTGTTTGATTGAGAACGGATTGAAATACAGTGAGGGCAGGCCCGAGGTGGAGGTGGGTTGCGGGATGGGCGACGAGGGGTTGGATGTGGTTTTTGAGGTGAAGGATCGTGGAATTGGGATTCCGCGTGAGGCCGGGGAGCGAGTTTTTGAGCGGTTTTTCCAGGGCGACGAGGGTTTGAACCGGCGGCATGGCGGTTGCGGGCTGGGATTGGCGATCGCACGCGCGATCGCGGTGGGGCATGGGGGAACGATTGGATATGAGGGGCGTGAAGGGGGCGGCACTTGTTTTTTCATGAGGATTCCGTGCGGATGACGAACGAAGGCCATGGGGAAGGGCGGCGGGTATTGATTGTCGAGGACGATCCCGCGATGTTGCGGGGCTTGCACGACAACTTTGCGGGCGAGGGGTATGTCGTGACGACGGCGGACGACGGCGAGCGTGGATTGGACGCGGTATTGAACGGACCGGTGGACTTGGTGGTGTTGGATATCATGTTACCGGGCGTGAATGGGTATGAGATCTGTCGCCGGATGCGGCAGGAGGGAATTGACACGCCGGTGATCATGCTCACGGCAAAGTCTGAGGAGAGCGACATTCTGTTAGGATTAGGGTTGGGCGCGGACGATTATGTGACGAAGCCGTTCAGCATTCGTGAGCTATTGGCTCGGGCGGAGGTGGTGTTACGGCGCCGCGGCGCGGGAGGTGACGGAGAGCCCATGGTGCGGTTCGGGAGATTTGTGTTGGATCGTGGGGCTCGCGAGCTGCGAACCCTGGAGGGTAAGGAGCGGGTGGCGTTGTCGCCGAAGGAGTATGATTTGCTGGAGTATATGACGGGGCGTCCGGGGCGGGCGTTGAGTCGGGACATGATCATGAACACGGTATGGGGTTACGATGCCGTGGTTACGGCGCGCAGCATTGATCGCTTTGTGACGGCCCTGCGCAAGAAGATCGAAACTGATCCCCGGTCACCGGAGTTTATACAGACGGTGCGCGGATTTGGATACCGGTTTACCGGAGTGGAGTCCGCGGGCGTCTGAGTGACGGGTTCCCTAAAGAAAAGCGGGCGCGTGGATTGACTTATGGCGGGCCATCAAAGAACGTGAGCCGTTGAGACAGATGAAGAGAGTGATTCGAGCCGGAGCGTTGTTGGTGATTTTGTTGGTGCTGGGTTCCTGCAATCTGCCCCCCCGCGGGTTCGACTATGCGGAGCAGAAGGCGGTGATTCCGAATTACTTTCTGCTGACGGGCTATGAGCCCTTGAATGATTGGTTGGATGAGCCGCTGCCGATTCGGATGCATAATGTAAGAATCGAGGAAGCGCTTCATATGCGGCCGCTTGGTGGTATTCAATACCGGATCGAGCATTATCCGCATGGGGACGAGATTGAGTTGTTCAGCATTGATTCGCCGGGAATGACTCGTCGGCAGTTGCTATGGGGCATCGCGCGGCACTTCAGTGTGGGGATGCACGTGGAGTATATCGACAATCTGCCCTCGGCAATTGTGATTTCGGAGCGAATTTAGATTAGCGCTGGTTCGCGTGAAGCGATCGCAGTTCGTCGGCGAGGATGCGGATTCCTTCGCGGACGGTTTCTTCCGATTGGGAGTAGGTAATGCGGATGCACTGGGTGGTGTGATCCCAGGGTTCGTCGAGGCCGTAGAAAAAGTATTCGCCTGGGATGATGAGGAGGCCGCGTTTTTTGAGGTGTTCGTATAGCTCTCGCGAGGTGATGGGGAGTTCCGGGAACCAGAGCCACAAGAAGAATGCGCCTTCGCTTTTGTGGACGGAGTAGGGGAAGTGGTCGGCGAATTCCTCACGCACGATGGCGTGGGCCTGTTCAGATTTTTCCAAGTAGAAGGGATTGATGATATCGTTGCTCATTTCGATGAGCTTTCCGGACTCGAGCAGGGGGCGTGTGATGGTCTGGCCGATGTTGTTATTGGCGAGGCCGACGATGGAGGTCATGGATGCGAGTTTCCGGATAATGTCTTCCCGGGCGACGACGATGCCGGTTCGAGTGCCGGGGAGGCCGATTTTTGAGAGGCTGAAGGTGAGGATGATGCCGGGGTCCCAGACCGGGTGGATCTTGGTGAAGACGGCATTGGGGAAGGGGGCACCGTAAGCGTTGTCGATGATGAGGGGGATCTCGTGGTTGTGAGCGAGGTCTCGGAGGTGGGTGATTTCGGCGTCTGTAAGGACATTCCCACTGGGGTTCGTGGGGCGGCTGACGCAGATAGCGGCGATATCGGGGGTGACTTGGAGTTGGTCGAAGTCGATTCGGTATTTGAATTCGTGATGGTCGGGGACCTCGATTAGGGGCCTGTGGGAGACGAACATATCGGGTTCGAGTCCTTGATCGGCGTAACCGATGTATTCCGGAACGAGGGGGAGGAGGATGCGTCGAAGCTTGTTTTCGGTCGACGAGCCGGCGAGGAGGGTGAAGAGGCAGAAGAAGGCGGTTTGGCCGCCGGTGGTGACGGCGACGTTTTCCGGGCCAATGTCCCAGCCGTAGGTGTCGTGCAGGCAAGTGGCGACCGCTTTGAGGAAATCGGGATTGCCGGCGGGGCCATCGTAATTGGTGAGCATGCGATCACAGCCGGCGGGGTCGGCGATGATTTCGGCGAGGCGTTCGCGCCAGACTTTCTGGATGGCGGGGATATGGGCGGGGGTGCCGCCGCCCATCATGTGGAGGGAACCGGCGTCGGGACCTCCCATGGCTTGGCCGAGGTCGTCCATGAGTTCGACGATGCCGGAGTGGCCGGATAGTTTTTCGCCGACGCGGGACAAGGGAAGGTTTGAATTCATTGGTGAGTCGGGGAATCTTGTGATGTCGGGCCGGGAAAGAGGGTCATCGAAAAGGCATGAAAACTCAAGTGATGAGGGGGAGGGGCGAGGGGGAAGGGGCTTCCATGGGGTGTTTGCCGGATCGCCAGTGGCGTGCCGCAATTTTTCAAGGATTGGCGGTTTGGAATCAAGACAAGGCTTTAGGGTGGCTTAGGGTGGGGGAACGGGTGAGTCCCTCCTCCAGGGGTGTGGAGGAATGGCTGCCAGGCCTTGAGAACTGAAAGAAAAGCGCTTGTGAGATCGTTGTTTCTAGTCCATTTACAGACCATGCTGAGAAGAGATTTTCCTGGACGAGGCCTCGGTGGAAGAATGGTGCTGGCAGGGGCCGTAGGGTTCATGTTGGTGGCCTGTGGAGCGGAGAAGGCGGATGAATCGAAAGCGCCGGCCGCAGAGCCTGCGGTTGAAGTGGAAGCGAAGCCTGAGGGCAGCGGGTCTGGTTCTGCGCCGGGAGCGGCGAAGCCTGCTGATGCTCCTGCTCCCGTTGAGCAAAAGGAAGAGGCTCCTGCTGCCCCCGCCAAATCTGACGAAGGCAAAGAGAAGAAAACGAAAAAGCAGGCGGCGGCATCGGAGTCGGGTGGGGAGAAAGGTTCGTGGTCAAGTTGGCGTGGTCCGTTGCAGAACGGGATGAGTTTGGAGACGTATGGGGAGTGGGCCTTTGTGGAAGAGCCGGCCTGGACTTTCGATCGTTCGATGCGAGGGACTCCGGTGGTGTTTGATGGAGTAGTTTATGCGTTCAACTATGACGAGCGCAGCAACGAGGACGTGCGGGAGTATTTGACGGCATTGGATGAGGAAACGGGGGAGGTTCTTTGGGAGCATGAGTTCATCGATTTTATCAGTGACACGGTTTACAATCGTTATGCGGTGGGATCGCCGGTGGTGGACGAGGAGACCGGGGACATTTACCTGATGCTGACGAATGGGTTGTTCACCTGTTTCAGTCCTGAAGGGGATATCAAGTGGCAGCATTCGATGATGGAGCGCTTTGGGCGTTTGACCTTTCCGAACGGGCGGGCCGGGGCTCCGGTGTTGGACGGTGATTTTGTGATTGTGCGGGGAGTGACCTCTTTCTGGGGGGCGCAGGGCCCGGCGCGGGATCGGTTTTTTGCTTTCGACAAGCCGACGGGGGATTTGGTTTGGACGTCGACGCCGGGTGTGGGGCCGCCGTTCTTGAAAGACAGTTCGTTTTCGACGCCGTATTTTGAGACGCGTGACGGCAAGCGTGTGTTTTATGCGGGGACGGGTTGCGGGAACGTTGTGTGTGTGAATGCGCTGACGGGGGAACCGATCTGGCGTTATCAGGCGGCGAAGGGCGGGATCAACAGTTCGCCGATCATTCATGGGGGTGACAAGTTGATCTACATCAATGACAAGGTGAACGTGCATTCCTCGACCAAGGGCGGGATGGTGGCTTTGAAATTGCCGGAGGATTTGTCGAATCCCGGCGGTGAGGTGGACGAAGCGCAAGGTGGTGCGCCCGCGTTGCCGGTGGACACGGAGATTTGGCGGAATGACCTGATGATGTTTACGAGTTCACCGGTGTTAATGGGTGACCGGGTGTATCAGGTGACGATGACGGGTGATTTGTGCTGTGTCGATCCGGAGACGGGAGAAGTTCTGTGGACGGAGAAGTTGGGGACCAGTCAGATTCACGCGGGGCCGATCGGGATCGACGGCTTGTTGTATGTGCCGATGAACAAGGGGGCTATGTATGTGGTTAAGCCCAGCGACAATGGAGCGGAGATTCTTCATGAGATTGATTTTAATGCGATCAACGGCACGGAAGGTGAATCCTGTTTGGGGGCGCCGGCGGTAGCGGGCGGGAAGTTATTCGTGGGAACGACCTCGAAGCTTTATTGTTTTGATATGGACGTCGCCGATGTGGTGTTTGGTGAGGCGCCGGAGGAAGAGGCATTGGTTGCCGGGGAGGCGGTGGCATTGCGGCCGGTGCCGTCGGACGTATTACTGACGCCGGGTTCGGAAGCGACGTTCCGGGTGGATATGATTGACGAGGCGGGGGTTGTTGTGGGTGAAGCGGAGGACGTGGAGTGGAAGACATTCATTCCGCCGACGGCGAAGGTGAAGACCGAGATGGATGCCACATTCAGTGAAGCGGGGGTTTTGGTTGCGGGGCCGGATGCGAAGATGTCGGCGGGGGCGTTCAAGGGCAAATCAGGTGAACTTGAAGGGGTGACGCGAGGGCGCATTCTGCCGAATTTGCCGATGAGCGAAGATTTCGAGAGCTTCGAGCTGACGGTTGATCACGCCACAGACGATGTGACCTTTGCCTATCCGCCGTTGCCTTGGATTGGGGCGCGTTTCAAGTGGGAGGTGCGTGATTTGGACGGGGAGAAGGTTTTGGCGAAGACGCTCGATCGGATTTTGTTTCAGCGGGCGCTGTCGTTTATCGGGGAGCCGGATTCGAGCGATTACACCTTGCAGGCTGATTTGATGACGGATGGGAATCGGCGGACGAAGAGTGTGGTGGGCTTGATCAATCAGAAATACAACATCTCGCTGAAAGGGAACAGTAATCAGTTGGAGGTGAGTTCGAACTTTGAGCGCTTGCAGGAGAACGTTCCCTTCACGGTGGACGCCAATACGTGGTATACGCTCAAGAGTCGGGTCGACGTGAATGATGACGGTTCCGGGGTTGTGCGAGCGAAGGCCTGGCCGCGTGGTGAGGACGAGCCCGCGGAGTGGACGATTGAAGTGGATGTCGAGAACGCCCATGCGGAAGGGTCGCCGGGTTTGTATGCTTTTTCTCCGCGGAGCTTGATGCGTGTTTACGTTGATAATATCTCCATTACACCGAACGAATAAGCCGAGATCATTCGGCGTCAGAACAGATAGGAACGATCATGAAATTGAATAAGAGCAAATGGGGCGTCACGTTTTTGGCGGCGTTGGTATTGAGTATCGGGCAGTGGAGCGAGGCGGCTGACTGGACGGAATGGGGCGGCACGCCTGAGAAGAACATGGTATCCGAAGAGGTTGGCTTGCCGCTGCAAATGTCGGCGGGCGACCGGATCAAGGATAGTGACGACATTGATCCTGCGACGGCGGAGAACTGCAAGTGGGTGGTCAAGCTGGGATCGGAGGCTTATGGCACGGCGACGATTCTGGACGGTAAAGTGATCGTGGGCACGAACAATGAATCGCCGCGATTGGAATCGGTTAAGGGCGATCGTGGCATCGTCATGTGTTTTGACGAAGAGACCGGGGATTTGCTTTGGCAGCTGTCGACTCCGAAGTTGGGGGCGGGGAAGGTGAGTGACTGGGAATATCTCGGGATGTGTTCTTCGACGCTGCAGGAGGGCAAGTATGCTTATGTGATCACGAACCGTGGCGAGGTGCTTTGCCTGGACCGTGAGGGTTTGGCGGATGGGAACGACGGTCCGTTCGAAGATGAGGCGAAATACAAGGGAGGCGGGTTGTCGGGTATCTCAGACGGGACCGCCGAGGAAGTGGCATTGGAAGATTTGGACGCGGACATCGTGTGGGGGTATGACATGGCGACGGAGTTGGGTGTATTTCCGCACAATGTGACGAGCAGTTCAGTCGTTGCGGCGGACGGTGTGCTTTATGTGTGCACTTCCAACGGTGTCGACTATTCGCACAAAGAGATTCCGGTCCCGAACGCCCCCTCGATGATCGCTTTGGATCAAGAGACCGGTGAATTAGTGGGAGAGGAGGGGTCGCGGATCAGTGAGAACATTTTGCATTGCAACTGGTCCTCTCCGGCATATGCCGACGGGTTGGTTTATTTTGGAGCCGGGGATGGTTTTGTTTATGCGTATAGTCCGGATGCGGAGCCGGGGACGGGAGATTTTGAGGGGCTCGATATTTTGCCCGAGGTTTGGAAGGTGGACGGCAATGCGCCGGAATACCGGAAGGACGAGAACGGGGAGCCGATCAAATACGCGACTTATGACGGGCCGAGCGAGTTCATTTCGACGCCGGTTTACCACAAGGGGAGGCTCTATGTGGCGATCGGGCAGGACCCGGAGCACGGGGAAGGGGTTGGCATGTTGTCCTGCCTTGACGCGAAGACGGGGGAGACGATTTGGGAGTATAAGGACATCAACCGGACGATCTCGACGCCTTCGATTTGGAATGATCTGTTATGGATCGCCGATTACTCGGGTCAGGTTCACTGCCTGGACCTCAATACCGGAGAGGCCCATTGGATTTACGATACCTTGAGTCATATTTGGGGTTCGACGCTCGTGGCGGATGGGAAGGTTTACATTGGGAACGAAGACGCCGAGCTGATCGTTTTGAAGGCGGACAAGGGCACGGAGGGTGAAGCGGAAGAACTGGGCGTGGTGCAATTCCATTCGCCGGTCTTCTCGAGCGCGGTGGCGGCGAACGGAGTGCTTTACATTCAGACGCAGAATCATCTCTACGCCTTCGAGACGAAGGAGTAGTTTTTTAGACAACGTTCGAACAGGGAATCGACACCAAATGCGTTCACCGATCGTTATCGGAATCTTTGTATTTCTGGCGCTTGCGCACCAGGACTTCTGGTTGTGGGATGATCCGTCGTTGGTATTCGGGTTCATCCCGATCACGTTGTTTTATCATGCGTCGTATTCGATTGTGGCGGCGATTTTCTGGGGCTTGGTGAGCAAGTTTGCCTGGCCCTCTTATCTTGAGGAATGGGCGGATGAGGGTGAGGAAGGGCCTTCGAAGGACTAAGCAACGACAGGCCGAAAACTCATCATCATGCCGGATTCCATCCCTTCACCCGCTCCCGTTGTCGTTCTTTGCATCTATCTCAGTTTGCTGCTGGGTCTGGCGTTGTTCAGCAAGCGTTTGTTCCGGGGGACGAGCAAAGATTACTTTGTCGCGAGCCACAGCATCGGGCCGTGTTTTGTTTTTTTGTAGGTCTTCGGCACCCCGATGAAGGCGGTGGGGGTGGTGGGTTGGACGGGGGAGGCGGTTCAGCGCGGGGGGGGG
>JBCCIR010000067.1:0-28034 GCA_039028175.1 Verrucomicrobiota bacterium | reverse complement strand
CCCCGCCACCGATACCACACACTTCTCCCCCCGCACCCTCTCCCTCGTCCATTCCGCCAACGCCGGCCACCCCTTCCACATCCGCCTCGGCGACGAAGACCCCATGACCCTCCGCTTTCGCCCCGCGAAAGTCACCGCCCCTAATTTCCAAGTCGCCCTCGGCCCCGACCACTCCCTCCCCGCCTCCGTCCGCGCCTACCACGGCACGCTCACGACCGCCACCGGCGACCGCCTCCCCGCCCACATGGCCGTGGTCAACGACGCGGTCTCCCTATACCTCGCCGTCGACGACACTCACTTCCGCGTCTCCACCGATCCCGCTTCCGGCGCTCTCCTCGCCACCGAACTCCTCGACCCCGCCACCGACGATAGCCACTGCGACCTCAATCACACCGGGGTCGCTTCCCTCACCTCTTCCGCCGCTCTCCCCGCCACCACCGGCGATCCCATCCCCGTCGAACTCATCGCCGGCACCGATCCTAACATTGCCGCCACGGCCCTCGCCAATGCCGAAGGAGAAGTCGAGGAAGCCCGCGTCGATCATCCCCAGTTCCGCCTCGGCCCCCAATACGACGCCTCCCTCGTCGACATGCTAATGATCTTCGTCCTCGACAAGTACACCACCGGCTCCAACGCCTCCTCCTACCCTTCCACGGCCGCCGACTTTCTCGCCCTCGCCGCCACCGTCAACGACGTCTACGAACGCCAACTCGGCCTCCGCCCCCTCCTCCAGGAAATTATCCTCAGTCCCGACCAACCCTCCGTCACCGACCCCGGCCAAACGCTCTCCGCCTTTAGTTCCTGGCTCAATTCCAATCGCCCACGCTCTTCCTACAGCTGGGGACACGCCGCGCGCTTCGGCCTCGTCGATGGCTCGCCCAGCGGCGTGATCGGCCGCGCCTATGTCGGCGCCTACGGCGGCTCCAGCGGCATCTCGGAAAACGAACCCCAGTTCAACTTCTCACTCCTCGCCCACGAATTGGGTCACAACGTCGGCTCCAATCACACCAATGGCGGCGTGATGAACCCCAGCCTCCAATCCAACCAGGAAGATTTCTACCGCACGGTCCAGTCCAATACCTCCCTCACCGGCGCCATCCAAGTCTACAACGACATGCGCACCGCCGCCCGCACCTACGGCGAAGCCCCACTCCGGAACGCCGCGGAAATCCCCTTCGGCGCCGACGACACGATCAACGCCGGCCCCGGCCCCGCCACCTTCAACCCTCTCAACAACGACGCCGATAGCGTGCTCCTCGGCGCCACTAATTCCGTCCTCTCCCTCGTCGAAGTCGGCTCGGTCTTCCCCAAAGAAGCCGGCACCGCCCAAGTCGTCGGCCAACAAATCCAATTCACGCCGCAAGCCGGCTACTCCGGCCAAGCCTGGTTCACCTACACCCTCCAAGGCAATGTCGGCAACAACGGCCAAGGCTGGAAGCACGCCGCCGATGTCTTCGTCAACGTGAATGGTTCCTCCAACCCGCCCGCCACCAACCCGCCCCTCGATACCACGGAAGATTTCATCGAAACCGAGTTCTTCGAACCCATCCGCCTCAACGTCCTCCTCAATGACGAAGGCAGCGGCCGCCTCTGGATCGGCGAAGTCGATGTCCTCGTCGATCCCAATGGCCCCGACCAAAATTACGCCGGCACGTCCCTCTCCCTCGTCGGCGCCCAACTCCTCCAAGGCAACGGCTCACTCTCCATCGAAACCCGCTTCACCAATCGCGACGGTTCACCCTCACAAGATAACAACGGTTACCTCGTCTACACCCCCGGTAGCCCCGAGCTCCCCGAGGTCATCATCCAATACACCGTCCGCGACTCCAACGGAGTCACCCAAAACCAACTCGCCCGCCTCGTCGCGCCATCACGACTCCTCGCCTCGGTCTCCGGCACACTCCTCCGCGAACCCCTCGGCGACCAAATCACGGTGACCTTCGATCGCGCCAGCGCCGATGACATCACCAATCCCGAAACAGTCAGTTTCAATCTCGCCGGCTCAGCCAATGCCGGTCCCGCAGGGGCAGACTACGTCGTCTCCGGCGCCACGTCTTTCGACCCCGCCACCGGAAACGGCACGGTCGTCATCCCCGCCAACACCACCGACGCCGACTTCATAATCGCCGTCGTCCAGGACAGCACGCCCGAAGCCCTCGAAGACATCCAGCTCGACGTCCTTGGCTCCTCCACTCTCCCCCTCAGCCAGTTCACCAACTTCACGATCGGCATCGACGATACCCTCGACCCCATCCTCACCGAAAACTTCGACAACTTCCCCACCGGTTCAAACGCCTCCCCGCTCAACGGCTGGGAAAACGGCACGCAGGACAACTTCAACTGGCGCGCCGATGCCAATGGCACCCCGTCCTCCAGCACCGGCCCCTCCCAGGACCACACCAGCGGCAACGGCCGCTACATGTATGTCGAATCCTCCAGCCCCAATTACCCCTCGCGCCGCGCCGACCTCATCAGCCCCGTCCTTAATCTCGATGGTGAATCCGGTGTAACCCTGACATTCTTCTACAACATGTATGGCAGCAACATGGGCGACCTCCACATCGATGTCTTCAACGGCTCCGCCTGGACAAACGACGTCTTGCTCCTCTCGGGTCAACAACACAACAATGGCAACACTTGGACCGAAGCCAATGTCAGCCTCTCCGGCTTCCTCCAAAACGGCGTCCGTGTCCGCTTCCGCGGCATCACCGGAAACAATTTCCGCGGAGACATGGCCATCGATGACGTCTCAGTCGAGTCCACCGGCTCCAATGGCAACACCCCGCCGGTCATCCTCGCGTCTCCCTCCGGTGGCTCCCCCAACCTCGGCGATGCCGTCTACCTCGCCGTCGCCGCCACCGGGTCCCCCGCCCCGTCCTACCAGTGGCGCCGCAACGGCATCAACCTCCCCGGCGCCAATTCCCCCGCCTACCAAATCACTTCCTTCGCCTCCGGCGATGCCGGGTCCTACGACTGCGTGGTCTCGAACTCCGCCGGCTCCGCCACCAGCAACACCGCCATCCTCACCAACCCCTCCGGTCTCGACTACACCACCTGGATCAGCGGCTTCCCCGAAGTCAGCGCCGCTTCCACCAGCCCACTCGACGATTTCGATAACGACGGCCTCTCCGAACTCCAGGAGTTTGCCTACGGCTTCCGCCCCGACACCGCCGACGCCGAAGCCCAACCCCTGGTCTCGCAATTTCTCGACCCCGTCGACGGCAAAACCTACCTCCACCTCACCTACCGTCGCCGCATCGGTGGCGCAGGCGTCACCGGCGTGAACTACACCGCCGATGGCATCACCTACACCATCCAGCTCAACACCGCCCTCGTCCCCGGCACCTGGAACAACCTCACTCCCGCCTCCGCCCAACCCGTCGGCTCTCCCGTCGATAACGGCGACGGCACCGAAACCGTCACCGTCCGCATCCTCCCCGCCATCGAAGACTTCTCCAACGGAGAATGCTTCGCCCGCCTCGCCATCTCCGAATCCTCCTAACTGCCTCTCCTCAATCTGGCGAAGCCGGTAGCGCGCCCTCGCGGAGGGCGCACAACGACTATTCCCAAAGACTTCGCCCGCCCTGAAATCGAAGGTGGGGCGAATAGCCTGCCCTGAGCGAAACCGAAGGGTCCCTGTCGAGCCTCCGAGCAAAGCGGGGACAGCCCCCTTCTCGCCCCCCGATCTCGTTCGATTCCTCCCCTCTCCCACGACAGGTAGGGCGTGCCCTTCGTAACTCAAAGAGAGAAGAACAGCTTGGCGGAGCCAAGATGGTAGGGACGATCGTCCCGATCGTCCGCAACGCTCCTCCCATCATCCCAGGTCCGCCCAAAAACCAATCTTACCCCCCTGCCGCCAAACCTAAGAACCAATTAACCGACAAACCGATTAGCGCCTCCCCTTGCCCCCTTCTTCCCCAATTCCATTCTTCCCTTCTCCCCCCCATCCTCTAAACCATATGGGCAACGAATCACACCCACTCATGGTCGCCCTATCCCGAAAAATCATCGACTCCCGCTGGTTCACCGCTTTCATCATCGGCACCATCGTCGCCGCCGGCATCGTCGTCGGAATTCAAACCTTCCCAAAACTCGACGCCGAACACGCCACCCTCTGGGACTTCCTTAATCGCCTCATCCTCGCCATCTTTACCATCGAGATCGTCCTCAAGATGACCGCGCTCGCCCCCCGACCCCTCGACTACTTTAAAGACGGCTGGAACATCTTCGACTTCACGATCGTCGCCGTCTGCTTCCTCCCCTTCGGCGGCGCCTACGCCGCCGTCCTCCGCCTCTTCCGCCTCCTCCGGGTCGTCCGCCTCATCACGGTCATCCCCAAACTCCAAATCCTCGTCGGCGCCCTCCTCAAAAGCCTGCCGTCAATGTTCTACGTCACGATCCTCCTCTTCCTCCTCTTCTATATCTACGCGGTCGTCGGCGTGATGTTCTTCCGCGAAAACGATCCCGTCCACTTCGGCACCCTCTGGACTTCCCTCCTCTCCCTCTTCCGCGTCGTCACCCTCGAAGACTGGACCGATATCATGTATATCCAAATGTACGGCTCCGATGTCTACCACGGCTTCAACAAATCCGTCGAAGGCATGACGGTCGTCCCACAGGCCAGACCCATCCTCGGCGCCGCCTACTTCGTGTCCTTCGTCCTCATCGGCACCATGGTCATGCTCAACCTCGTCATCGGCGTCATCATCAACGGCATGGACGAAGCCCAAAAAGAAATCGCGGAACGTAACCTCCACGAACTCCTCAAACACGGAGATGAAGAAACGGTCTCCAAAGCCCAACGCTCCCAAAAAATCGCCGCTCTCCGCCTGCAACTCGAACAAATCACCGCGGAACTCGACCAACTCAAATAGTTCACACGCGACGCTCTCGTATGGTCTTGACCACTGCCCTTCCCACCGATCACCACTTCGTCTGGAGCAAAGGCTTCGCCCTCCGCGCCGATCACCCCGACCCCGTCACCCACGCCGAATACGTCAATGGCGTCTACACCGCCCCCTTCCCTCCCGACGCCTACCAAAACATAAACGACAACGACCTCGTCTGGATCCGCTCCAACGATGTCGGCCGCTTCGCCGGCCACGTCCTCCCCCACACCAGTGCCCGCTTTACCCTCCTCTCGGGAGACGAAGACGTCGCCCACCCCGCAGACCCCCTCCTCGACAACACCGAGTTCGGCCTCTCCCCCGAAGACCGACTGGCCGCCCTCACCATGCTCGACGATCCCCGCCTCATCGCCTGGTTCGCCCAAAACGCATCCCACCCCCCTCATCCCTCCGGCAAACTCCACTACCTCCCCGTCGGCCTCGACCTCCACACCGGTTTCCTCCGCGATCACTGGGGCATCCCCGCCGGCACCACCCCCGCCCAACAAGAACAAGAACTCATCCAAACCGCCGAACAAGCCCCCCCGTTCCCCGATCGCATCCCCAAAGCCTTCGCCGCCTGGTCGAACAACAATAGCAAAGATGTCCCCAAAATCGGCCTCCTCGATCGCGACTCCCTCGCCGCTTCCTTCCAAAACAACCCCGTCGTCGACTTCGATGCCTCCCCCTCGCTCTCCCGCCTCGAAATCTGGCGGCGCTTCGCCCAATACCAATTCATCATCGCTCCCATTGGCCACGGCTTCGATACCCATCGCCTCTGGGAAGCCCTCATCCTCGGCTGCATCGTCATCGCCCAGACCTCCCCCGTTAGCCCCTACTACCACTCCCTCCCCATCACGAACTTCTCCCACCCCAACGAAGTGAACGCCGCTTCCCTCCACCAATGGGCGTCACAAATCACCCCCGCCCAACACACCGACTCTCGCCTCGCCGCCAACCATTGGATCGACAAGGCTTGCAATCACCCACACACTTGAATTCATGCCCCGTTTCGCCGAAACTCTTTCACACTCATGAGATCCCTCCTCGCCGAATGCTTCGGGACCTTCTGCCTCGTCTTCGCCGGCACCGGAGCCGTGGTCATCAATAACGACTCCGGCGGCGCCATCACCCACGTCGGCATCGCCCTCACCTTCGGCCTCATCGTGATGGCGATGATCTATGCCATCGGCGACGTCTCTGGCGCCCACATCAATCCCGCCGTCACGATCGCCTTCTACATCGCCGGCCGCTTCCCCCTCGCCAAGGTCGCCCCCTACATCGCCGCCCAGTGCGCCGGCGCCATCGCCGCCAGCTTCCTCCTCAAATTCCTCTACCCAGCCGACCCCACCCTCGGTGCCACCCTCCCCACCAAATCCTGGCCCCACACTTTCATGATGGAAATAATCCTTACCCTCCTCCTCATGTTCGTCGTCCTCTGCGTGTCCACCGGCGCCAAAGAACGAGGCATCACCGCCGGCCTCGTCGTCGGCGGCACCGTCGGCCTCGCCGCCCTCTTCGCCGGTCCCGCCACCGGCGCTTCCATGAACCCGGCCCGCTCCCTCGGCCCCGCCCTCGCCTCAGGAAATTTTAACCAACTCTGGGTCTACCTCACCGCCACCGTCGCCGGCGCCGCCCTCGCCGTCCCTCTCTGCCGCCTCATCCGCGGCAACAACTGCTGCCAAGGCTGCTGCGGCACCCCGACCAGTTCCTGATCTCGCCCTTCCCTAGACCCACTCGCCGATGCCCCTCAAGGAGAAAATACCCGCTCCCATCAAATCGATCTTCTCCCGCATCGCCCGCCTTCCCCGCGCCCAAAAAATCCTGCTCGCCATCCTCCTCGTCCTCGGCGTCGCCCTCGCACGATTCCTCTACGAAATCGATAAACCCTGGGAAGCCGGGGTCACCGCCGCCGAAGCCGAAGGCAAAAAACCCCGCACCGAAAACTTCGCCTTCACCGCCCTCTGGTGGGCCGCCTGGTTCAACCTCGCCGTCACCGTCGCCCTCGCCCTCCTCTCCCCATGGCTCACCAAAACCCCCTCCCCCGCTTTCAAACCCATCACCCGCCCACACCCCACTATCCCCTGGATCCCCCTCACCATCTGCCTCCTCATCGCCGTGGTCCTCACCGGCATCTTCACGGTCCCCCGCCTCAACCATAGCCTCTGGTTCGACGAAGAATACACGATGCGCCGCGTGGTCGTCGCCGACTACAAACGAATGGACGACCGCGGACGCACCGATCTCCTCGGCCAGGTCAATCGACGCCCCGTCCGCTGGGCGGAAACGCTCTGGTTCTACGAGATGCCAAATAACCACCCCTTCTACAGCATCTGCGCCCGCCTCGCCCACAGCCTCGCCGCGCCCGATTTCGAAAACGGAAGCGCCGAAGCCCTCTACTTCAGCGAACGCGCCCTCCGCCTGCCCGCATGGCTCGCCGGCATCGGAGCCCTCTTCACGATCGCTCTCATGCTCGCCCGCCTCGGATTCCCGCGCGCCGCCATGGCCGCACCCCTCCTCCTCGCCCTCCACCCCTGGTTCCTGCGCTACGCCTCCGAAGCCCGCGGCTACGTCTTCCTCTTCTTCCTCGGCCCCCTCCTCATCGTCTTCCTCGACCTCGCCCTCACCAAAGGAAAATGGCGATGGTTCATCGCCTACGGACTCACCCAAACGCTCTACATCTATAGCAACGCCTCAGGCTTCCACCTCCTCGCTCTCCTCAACCTCACCGGCTTCGCCCTCGCCTTCCTCCGACCCGATACCGCCAAACCCGACCGCTGGATGCTCGCCGGACGCCTCTTCCTCGTGAATAGCGTCAGCGCCATGATTTTCATCCAACTCTTCAGCCCCAATTTTCTCCAGTTCGCCGAGCGATTCAACAGTCACCACAATATCGAAGCCATCATCAACGCCAATCTCCTCCGCGACATGATCGGCTCCTACACTACCGGAATCCGATGGCACGCCTGGGACCCCTCCAACCCCAACTGCATCACCGTGTCCGATCTCCTCACTTCCCATCCCATCGCCCTGCCCCTCCTCCTCACCACCCTCGCCGCCCTCGCCCTCCTCGGTATCGTCGCGCTCTGGAAACAAAATACCTTCACCCGTTTCCTCATCCTCGTCTTCGTCCTCCCCGCACCCCTCTTCGTCCTCGAAGCCTATCGCAAAGGCCTCTTCATCTTCTACTGGTATGCCATTTTCATCCTCCCCTTCCTCTGGGCCCTCGTCGCCCTCGGCATCGATTGGTTCTCCGGCAAATGCGGAAAATCTTCCCGCCAACACACCACCACCGCCCTCGTCGCCGTCGCCGCCGTCGCCGCCCTCTTCGCCTGGCTCACCCAAACCCAACGCTCCCTCCTCGTCTCCAATTCCATCGAACCCGCCAAAGAATCCGTCCACGCCTATCGCGAGATCCTCAACCCCTTCGCCCCAAACTTCGACAACACCATGAGCCTCGGCTTCTGGAAATACACCCGCGCCTACGACCCCGGCCACTTCTACGGAAAAACCTTCGACGATTTCACCACGGTCATCGCCCACGCCGACAAACACCAAACTCCCCTCTACGTGAACTACGCCATGCCCGGCCTCGCCCGCGGCCTCGCCCCCGATATCATGGGCCTCCTCGATAACCCCGAAATCTTCGAACCCCCCCTAGTCTTCTGGGGCCTCGAACCCGCCGCCACACGCTTCGTCTCCAAATACATCCCCGGCAGCTACCCCGAAAAAGCCGGCGAAACGGACGACTGATCGCCCCCCCCAAAACAATTCCTCACGAAGAAAGAGTTGACCACTCCCCCATTTTCCGTCATCATTTAACCAAATGGTTTAATATTGGGCCGGCTCTCTCTGCCATCCCCTGATCACCAACCGTTTCCAATCAAACTATCAACACCAACTACCAACAAAAATGAGCGATACCACCACCCAAGACCAACCCGTCGATACCACCCCCGGCACCTTCGCCTGGAACGAACTCGCCACCTCAAACGTCGAAGAAAGTACAAACTTCTACACCTCCCTCTTCGGCTGGTCCGTCCAATCCATCCCCGGTATGGACGAATACCAAATGCTCAACGTCGGCGACCGCCCCGTCGCCGGCTTCATGGACAAATCCGCCCACTGCGACGGCCCACCCCTCTGGCTCGCATACGTCTACGTCGCCGATGTCGGCGCCTCCGTCGCCAAAGCAAACGAACTCGGCGCCGAAACCGTCAAGGACGTCACCGACGTCCCCGGAAAAGGCTCCTTCGCCATCATCAAAGACCCCCAAGGAGGCATGCTCGGCCTCTGGCAAGACGCCTCCGCCTGAACTGCAGAACCTCACAGCCCATACCGCTATGAAAACGAATGCCACCACCCTATTCGCCGCGCTCGGCATCCTCGCCGTCGCCGCCACATCGTGGGCCGATCACCACGAAGAGTTGAAACCATACACCGGCTCCGATGCCCTCGAGAAAATGAAAACCCTCGCCGGCAACTGGACCGGCACCATGAACATGGGCGACGAAAAAGTCCCCATCACCATGGAATACAAAATCACCTCCGGCGGCAGCGCCCTCGTCGAAACGGTCTTCGGCGGCACCCCGAAAGAAATGGTCACCGTCTATCACGACGACGACGAGGGAAACCTCACCATGACCCACTACTGCATGCTCCACAATCGGCCCGCCCTCGACCTCGTCGACATGGAAGGCAATACCCTGTCCTTCGACCTCTCGGATTCCTGCTCCCTCAAAGATTCCAAGGACGCCCACATGCGCACCCTCGTCCTCACCATCAATGACGACGGCTCCATCGCCCATCGCTGGACGATGTGGAACGACGGCAAGGAAACCATGGTGAACGACACGGTCTTCACCCGCGAAAACTCCTGACCCACGCCCCCCCTCACCCTAAAACCAAAACCCCACATCGCCCATGACCGGCCTCGATCCCACCATGCTCACCGCCACCTTCTCCGCCCTCGCGGACCCCACCCGGCGGGCCATCCTCGAGCGCCTCAGCAAAGGCGAAGCCACCGTCACCGAACTCGCCGAACCATTGCACATGTCCCTGCCCGCCGTCTCCAAGCACCTCAAAGTGCTCGAGCGGGCGGGACTCCTGCAACGAAGACGCGACGGACGCCAACACATCATGAACTTCGACGGATCCAAACTCCGCGACGCCGCCGATTGGATCGAACGCTACCGGCGCTTCTGGGAAGGCAACTTCGATCGCCTCGCCCAATACCTCGACAAAGAAAATTCCCAACCCAAGAAAAAGAAACAATCCAAATGAGCGACTCCACCACCATCAACGAAGCCGACGGCCTCTCCCTCGAAATCACCCGCCGCTTCAACGCACCCCGCCAAGCCGTCTTCGACGCATGGTCCACTTACGATGCCATCGCCCAATGGATGGGCCCCGGCCATTGCAACGTCTTCGCCGGCGAAGTCGATTTCCGCGTCGGTGGCACCTACCGCTTCGAAATGACCACCGATACCATCGGCAATGTCGCCGTCGGCGGCACCTACCGCGAAATCTCGCCCCCAGAAAAACTCGCCTTCTCCTGGAAATGGGAACAACACGAGGAAATCTCCAATGCCGAAATGGAAATCGTCCTCGAATTCATCGACCTCGGAAACGACGAAACCGAAATGCGCCTCACCCAAACCGGATTCCCCGAACGCGAAGTTGCCGAAAATCACGGCGAAGGCTGGAACGGCTCCTTCGACAAACTCGCCCCCTATCTCGCCGGAACCTGAGCACGACGCTCCCCTCTTCACCCCCATTGTAGGGCAGGCGCTCCGCCTGCCGCCCCCTCTCCCACGAGCATCGAGCATCGAGTATCGAGCATCCACCATTGCATCCCCCGCCCCCCAAACCCATGATATCCTCGCATCCCCCCGACCAAACTCTCAACCTTCCCATTCCAGCTTCTTAACAATGCAAGACTTCGTCTACTTCGACCTCGAAACCCAACGCTCCGCCAACGACGTCGGCGGCTGGGGTCACAAAGACAAAATGGGCATGTCCGTCGGCGTCACCTACTCCACCAAAACCGGCCAGTACCACATCTACGGCGAAGATCAGGCCGACCAACTCGTCGACCAACTCGTCAAAGCGGACCTCGTCATCGGCTTCAACCACATCTCCTTCGATTACGAAGTCCTCCTGAAATACACGATCCTCGACCTCAAAAACCAAACTCAAAACCTCGACCTCATGGTCGACCTCGAAGAACAACTCGGCCACCGCATCAAACTGGACTCCGTCGCCAAAGCCACCCTCGGCCCCGATAAATCAAAAACCGCCGAAGGCCTCCAGGCCATCAAGTGGTGGCAGCAATACAAATCCACCGGAAATAAAAAACCCCTCCTCGAAATCGCCGAATACTGCGCCTACGACGTCAAAGTCACCCGCCTCGTCCACGAATACGGATACCAAAATGGCCACATCAAATACGCCGACCGCGCTGGCCGCGAACAACAAACCCCCCTCACCTGGTCCCCGCCCTAAAATCTTCTTCGGCTTCTTCTGCTTCTTCTTCTGAATCTTACCTCTCCACAGCGAGCCCGAAGAAGATTAGAGTCCACTAGTGCAAATTAGGGGTCCAAAAAAATGAACCGCCTCATCACCATCGCCGCCTGCCTCGTCGCCGTCGCCGCCGTCATCTACTTCGCCTTCTCCACCAAATCCAGCTTCCAAAAAAAATCACAACAAATCGCCGGCACCCAGCCCGCCACCCCCGTCGGCAAAATGACCGACACCACCGCCGCCGGCACCGCAACCCCAGCCGCAGATAACCCCGCAAAAGAATCCCCCCCCGCCACCTGGGGCGAAATCGTGAATGACCTCGCGAACGGCGGCGCCTGGCCCGAACCCGGCAAGGAAGAAATCGAAGCCTACCTTGACGCCCACAACCGCTCCGCCCACGCCCTCATCACCGCATACGCCCTCACCGAAAGCAGCGCTTACCTCGACGAAGCCCTCGAAGCCGACCCCGATAACCCCCAACTCCACTTGGCCGCCGCCATGCGGGACTACCTCAACGACAATACAGATTCCCCCTGGATCGACCGCCTCCTCGAATCCGATCCCGACAACCCTCTCCCCTCCTGGCTCGCCGCCAACGCTCTCCTCGAAAAAGACGACCTCGAAGGCGCCATCGCCGAACTCCACAACGCCACCAACAAATCCCAATTCAACGACTACTTCATCCACCAGGCCCAAAACGCCGAAGAATTCTACACCCAACGCGGTGCCATCGCCCCCGTCGCCAAAGCCCAGGCGCTCTTCGGCGTCTCGACACCCCACCTCCAACCCCTCAACAACCTTCGCAAACAACTCGACACCCGAATCGATCAACTCGTCGCCGCCGGCCAAACCGATCAAGCCCAGGAACTCGCCCTCTTCGGTATCGAAATGGGCAACCGCCTCTCCCAAGGCGAAGGCCAAAAAACCATTATCGCCGAGCTCATCGGTCTTTCTTACGAAAAACAATTCCTCGAAGCCTTCGACCCCAACCAATCCTATCCCCACTTCCCCCAACCCATCCCCGAGATGCTCGAAAGCATCGATAAACAAGCCGAAGAAATCCGCGCCCTCGCAAAGGATTTCCCCGACATCATAGGCGGCCTCACCGAAGCCGAAGCCGCCGCCTACTTCGATCGCATGAAACTCTTCGGCGAAAAAGAAGCCCACCGCTGGCTCATCGAGCGAAACAATTCCCAAGCTAAATAACTCACCTTGCTAAAGACCTCCAGATTCAGCTAACTTCTATGCAACTCTCTAACAATGGCTCTCCTCCCTAAAGCCGCCCTTTGCATCGGCCACCCCGGCCACGAACTCCGTGTCTTCAAATGGCTGCACGAATACAAACCCCTCACCACCATCCTGACCGACGGCTCCGGAGCGGATCGACAATCCCGCGTCGCTTCTACTACCCGCATCCTCGACCAAGCAGGCGCCACTCCCGCCTCGATCTACGGCGCCTATCCCGACCGCGAACTCTACCGCCTCATGCTCGCCAAAGATCCCCAGCCCTTCATCGACATCGCCGAAAGACTCGCCAATGAGTGGGATGACGCCGAAATCGAGCTCGTCGCCGGCGATATGATCGAAGGATTTAATACCAGTCACGATATCTGCCGCCTCCTCATCAACGCCGCCGTCGATTTCCTGCGACATAACAATCGTCGCTCCATCGACAACTACGAGTTTCCCCTCGAAAAACTGTCTTCAGAAAATACCCCCAACGACAGCCTCACCGTCGAACTCTCCGACGAAGACTTCGATCTGAAATTTGAAACCGCCCGCTTCACTTACCCGGAGTTGGCCAAGGACGTGGAGATTATCATCGATAAATACGGCACCGCGCCGTTCAAAACCGAAGTCCTCACCCAAGCGTCCCCCAACGCCGGTCTCACGTGGGACAACGCCAACCCGCCCTTCTACGAAATCTACGGCGCCCGCCAGGTCGAAGCTGGTCATTACAGCGACCTAATTACCTACAAAGAACACATTCAGCCCATCGCCCTCGCCCTGCGCAGTTGGAGCCGCCAATCCTGAATTCTCGCCGACGGTCCTCACCCATCCGCCGGATCGCCCGAACCGACCGACAAGCACGGAACACACCGACTACCCTACCAACCCGCCCGGATGCGCATCCTCTTTACGAACAATACCCTCGCCGACTACGCGGGAACAGAAATCTACACCCGCGACGTCGCCCTCGGCATGCAAGCGCGCGGACACCAACCCCTCGCCTTTACCCTCGAACCCGGTCGCGTCGCCAATGAACTGGAACAAGCCGGAGTCCCCGTCTTCAACGATCTCAATGCCATCCCTAACGAGCTTCGACCCGATCTAATCCACGGTCATCACTTCTTCGAAACTAGCCTCGCCGCACTTGCCTTTCCCAAAACACCCGTCCTCTCTTTCTGCCACGGCCCGGTCGCCTGGCAGGAAACCCCATGCCGCCTGCCCAACGTCGTCACCTGGATCACCGTTGACCACCGCTGCCGTGATCGTCTCATCGACGAAGAATCCATCCCCGCCGATCGCATCGAAACAGTCTTCAACTTTATCGACACCGACCGCTTCCAACCCCGCGCCACCCCGCTTCCCCGCCGCCCCGAGAAAGCCCTCGTATTCAGCAACACCATGGCCGATTGCGACGCCCTCCGCGCCGCCCAGGAAGCCTGCGCCCAACGAAACCTCCCCCTCGACGTCGTCGGCCTCAAAGCCGGCTCCGCCACGGACACGCCCGAATCTATCCTTCCGCAATACGATCTCGTCTTCGCCAAAGCCAAGGCCGCCATCGAAGCAATGGCCGTCGGTTGCGCCGTCATCCAACTCGACTACTTCGGCGCCGGTGAACTCATCACCCCCGACTCATTCGACCGCCTCCGCACAGTCAACTTCGGCTATGCCGCCATGCAAACCCCCCCCACCGCCGATCACATCGGCATCCAAATCGACAAATACGATCCTGCCCAGGCCCAAGCCGTGACCGACCGCATCCGCAACGAAGCATCCATCGACGACGCCCTCGACCAACTCGAAGAACTCTATCGCCAATCCGTTACCGCCGATATCCCCTCGTTCGATCCTGTCAATGCCGGCTCGGATTTTCTCCGCCTCCAATCCCTCATCGCTAGGAAATACCTCGCCACCGTCAAATCAGAAGACAAAAAATCATTCCAACTCCCCCCACCCCCCCTGCCTGCCCATACCAATCTTCGCACATACCTCGAAGATTTTCTAAGTCACCATCAACACCCGGAAGAACGCATCGACGAATGGCGTGAAAAATCAAAACAGCTGCGCGCCCGCCTCGACAAAGAACGCCAAAGAAACAAAAACCTCACTGCTTCCCTGAAGGAATCCCAAAACCCGCCACCTCCCAAAAAACTAAGCCGGCGGCTCAAAAACCTCTTCCGCTCCCGCAACACCCCTTCCTCATGAACCCCGCCGATGCCGGTATCCCACCGCTTGACCTCAGCCGCCCCGATCTCCGCGAAAACCCCTATCCCGTATACCACTGGTATCGCGAGAACTGCCCCGTCTATCGACTCCAAGGCACCACCCCCAACAGCCCGGATCGCTACATGCTGACCCGCTTCGACGATGTCTCCCGCTACCTGAAACACCCCGCCTTGCGTCGCGGTGTCCACCACCATGCCCCTTGGAACCGCCCCCTCGATACCATACCCCCGGAACAACGCGCTTTCGCCGCTGCCGCCCGCCAATGGCCCCTCTTTCTCGACCCCCCTGATCACGCCAAACCACGCCTCGCCCTGAACCGACTCCTCTCGCCCGATTTCCTCAAAGCCATCCAACCCACCGTCATCGACTCCATAAAAACTTTTCTCGCCCAACTACCCGACGACCAGCCCTTCGATGCCATCGACACTTTCTCTCGACTCATTCCCCTCGAAGTCAATCGCCGGGGCCTCCGTTTAAACGACGCTTCCATCGCCGCTCTCCGCCAAGACGGCCTCAATATCACGAAAGCCATCGGCACCCATCACGATCCGGATACCATGGCCGAAGCCAGCACCTCCGTCGAAAATATGCTCAATCTCCTCGACCAAGCCATCGACGAACAGCGCCGCACACCCGATCCGGAAGCACTCATGCTCCAGTCAATCCTCGACTCAGCAGGACCGGATGGACCCATATCCAACGAACAAATCCCGCCACTCGCGCTCCTCATGTTTCTCACCGCTCTCGATACCACCGCCAACCTCATCGGGAATGGCCTCCTCACCTTTCTTCGCCACCCTCTTCAACTCGAAAAATTCATCAACAACGTCGGTCCGGAAATCGACGCTCGCGCCGTGTCAGAAATCACCCGCTTCGAAGCCTCCGTCCAGCAAGTCACCCGGCACGCCATCGAACCACTCGAAATCCGCGGAGTCCCCATCCCGAAAAAAGCCGGCGTCTCCTTCCTTCTCGGCGCCGCGAATCGAGACCCCGCTTTCACTCCAGATCCCGATACCTTCGACATATCAAGGCAACCCTCCCCCCTGTCCTCCTTCGGACACGGCATCCACAGATGCCCCGGAGCCGATCTCGGCCAACAAATCGCCACCGCCGCTTGGCGCGCCTTCTTCACACGCTTCCCCCACGCCAAACTCGAAGATCAACCCCTCAACTGGTTCCCCCTCGTCACCTTCCGCGGCGTCAGCAAATTGCAAATCCACGGAAACAGCTAAACCGCCTCACCCACAAAAACGGGGGCCTCCCGACACATCGAACACCGCGCTGCCTTTCCAACCGAAGGACCGACCGACCGAAAGACCGGCAGACCTCTTCTACCCCCTATTCCCGCTACCCGCCATTCGCTTCTTCACCCCCCTCTCCCTCACCCCCCTCCTCCTCATCTTCATTTCTAAACACCCGCAACACACTCCACACACTCGAATAATCATCCGTCCACACAATCGATCCCTCCGGCGCAATAATCTCCACCTCCGGATCAAAATCCACCCCCGCCTGCGCGTGCAAAAACGCCTGGTTACTCGTCATCAAGGCCCAGTTCGCCTGGTATATCCGCCAGCTGTCCACCGCACTGTTGTTCACCACCACCAGCTGCTTCCCAAACTCCGCCGCCAACCCCTCCAGTACCGGAAATATATCCACATACTCTTTCGTAATGTTAAACGCCAGTATCCCGTCCTCCTCCAAACGCTCCCAATACAAAGCCACCGCCTCCCGCGTCAACAAATGCACCGGAATCGCATCCCCCGTAAACGCATCCATCACCAACACATCAAACTTCTCCTCCCCCGCCGCCGCCTCCCAAGCCAACGACATCCGCGCATCTCCTAACACCACCTCCACCTCCGCCGGACAATCCTCCAAGTAAGAAAAATACTCCCGCGCATACACTTCCACCTGCGGATCAATCTCGTAAAAACGAATAAACTCACCCGGCTCCATCCACGCCGCGATCCCACCCACCCCCAATCCACAAACGCCCACCCGGATCGGCCGCTTCGCCTCCGCAAAAGCCGGCAACCGCTTCGGATGCCTCCCGATCGCGACCGCCGCGCCGCTCGCCGGCCCGTAATACGTCACCGCCTTGTGCCGGTATCCCGCATCCTGAAACTGACCCCCATGATCAATCGTCCCGTGCACCAACCAGCGAAACCAGCCCTCGTCTCCCTTTTCCGATTCCCCCACCGCCAACATCCCAAAGAAACTTCGCGCCTCATCCAAATGCCCGCTCGTATACGCCGTCTCCACCTTCACCAATCCATACCCCAACCCCAATACCCATAACGCAGATCCCCACGCCACCCACTTCTTCCACACCCCGTCTCCCCCGCCTTTCTTCGCCTTCTTCACACCACCCCGCCCCTTCCGCAAAAACGGCAATGCCACCAAAATCCACAAGGTCGCCGCAGTCCCCCACACCCCGATCGGCATCTCCAAGATCGAATGAAACAACACCGGCGCCAATAAACTCACAAACACCCCGCCTAAAAATCCCCCCGCCGACACCGACAAATAAAACACCGTCAAATGCTCCGCCGCCGGCTTCCGCCGCGTCAATTCCCCGTGACAAGCCATCCCCGCCACAAACAATCCTCCGCACAAAATCGCCATCGGCACAAAAAATCCCGACCCCAAGGCATAACCCGATTCCTGCTGCTCCCACAACCACCACCCCATCGCCGACAACGCCACCACCGCCAGCGGAAGCCACACCCCGCGGTGATACCAACGCTCGTGATCAAAACAAATGATCAAGGTCACCAAATACAATCCCAACGGGAGCAACCACAAAAACGGCACCGGCGCCACATCCACCGTCAACGCATAGGTCACCCCCATCAACATCACCGACGGCCACGCCGCCAGGACCACCCAGCTCAAAATCGGCCCCCAGCCCACGCCCCCCACTCGCTTCGCCAACGCCGCCTCCTCCAACGCCGCCCGCTCCTTCGCCAAAACCGCCTGCCGTTCCCGCTTCAACTGCCGCCGGCTCCTCCGCGCCGGTGACTTCCCCTCCCCCTCCCGCTCGTCATCCGCCCCATCCCCCTCGACCGCAGCCGCCTCCTTCGCCCCTTCAGCCGTCACCTCCTCCCTCGCCCGCATCGCCATCCACCCACACCCCCACGCCGCCCCTAGGAAAACCACCAACCCCACAATCCAAAACCACTCCTGCGCCCCCAAACTCATCCGCGGCTCCACTAACACCACGTATCCCACCAACGCCCCTAAAGAACCCACGTTCGATAACGCATACAACCGGTACGCCTCACGCCCCGGATAACACCGGTGATACCACGACTGCAAAAGCGGACTCGACGCACCCAGCAAAACAAACGGCAGACCAATCATCTTTAGCATCTCCCAAATGATCGCCCCCTGCGGGCCACCCCAACCGCTCTCCATCTCCACCAACGCGAACTCTCCTCCGCTTCGCCCCACCAACAACACCAGGACAATCGCCACCGCCATCAACCCCACGTGCAAGCCGACCTGCCCGCGCACCGACAACCGCCGCACCGCCCAGTGCGCATACAAATACCCCGCCAACAACACCCCCTGGACATACATCACGCACGTCAGCCACACCCCAGGCCCGCCCCCGACCCGCGGCAACAACCGCCGCCCCGCCACCGGCTCCACGAAAAACAACAAAAACGCCCCCAAAAACACCGCCACCCCAAAAACCATCCCCCCACTCGCATTCTGGGTCTTCTTCTGTGCACCGTCCGCCATTCGCCCCCACGATCTAATCCATTCCCCCCCCGCCGCCAACCACAATCCCTCCCGCCTCCCTCCTCAGACTTCAAAAATCGTAAATCGTAAATCAACTCTCCCACAAAATCCCTTCTCCTCCCTCTTTGGAGGGTCGTGCTCCCGCACGACCACCGTTCGCCCTAAAAACCTCTCGCGCTCCTTGCCCCCTCGCCTCCCAACCTAAGAACCTAAGAACCGAACGCCCAAATTGCACCCAAACCCTTCCCATGCTACTCTCTTCTCCCCACCCATTCGCCGCTACTCAGCGACAGAATACTAAAAACTAACAACTAAAAACCAACGACCCAATGTCGAAGACATTGTACGAAAAAGTCTGGGACGCCCACGCCGTCAAAAAACTCTCGCACGGCCAAACCCAACTCCTCATCGGCACCCACCTCATTCACGAAGTGACCTCCCCGCAGGCCTTCGGCATGCTTCGTGACCTCGGACTCAAGGTCAAATACCCCCACCGTACCTTCGCCACCGTCGATCACATCGTCCCCACCGATTCCCAGGAACAACCCTTCGACGATCGCCTCGCCGACGAAATGATCAAGGAACTCCAACGCAACGCGGACGAGTTCGGCGTCACCTATTTCAACCTCGCCTCCGGCAAACAAGGCATCGTCCACGTCGTCGGCCCCGAACAAGGCATCACACAGCCCGGCACCACCATCGCCTGCGGCGACTCCCACACCGCCACGCACGGCGCCTTCGGTGCCATCGCCTTCGGCATCGGCACCACCCAGGTCCGCGACGTCCTCGCCACTCAAACGATGGCCATGGAAAAACTCAAGGTGCGCCGCATCAACGTCGATGGCGAACTCGCCCCCGGGGTCTACGCCAAAGACGTCATCCTCCACATCATCAAAATCCTCGGCGCCAAGGGCGGCATCGGTTACGCATACGAATACGGCGGCAGCGTCTTCGATGATTTCTCCATGGAAGAACGCATGACCGTCTGCAACATGTCCATCGAAGGCGGCGCCCGCTGCGGATACATCAATCCCGACGAAAAAACCTTCGAATACCTCAAAGGCAGAAACTACAGCCCCAAAGGCGACGACTGGAATAAGGCCGTCGAACAATGGCGCGCCGTCGCCTCCGAACCCGATGCCGAATACGACGATGTGGTCAACATCCGCGCCGAAGACATCGAACCCTCCGTCACCTGGGGCGTCAGCCCCGACCAAGGCGTCTTCATCGGCGAATCCATCCCCGATCCCGCCAACGCCGACTCCGAAGGCCAACGCGCCTCCATCGAAGAGGCCCTCGAATACATGAAACTCGAGCCCGGCACCCCCGTGAAGGGCATCCCCATCGATGTCGCCTTCCTCGGGTCCTGCACCAATGGCCGCCTCTCCGACTTCCGCGAAGCTGCCCGATTCCTCAAAGGCCACACCGTCGCCCCGAACGTCACCGCCATCGCCGTCCCCGGCTCGCAAATCGTCGACCACCTCTGCCGAGAAGAAGGCCTCCACACCGTCTTCGAAGACGCCGGCTTCGAATGGCGCGGCGCCGGCTGCTCCATGTGCCTCGCCATGAATCCCGATAAACTCGTCGGCGACCAAGTCTGCGCCAGCTCATCAAACCGAAACTTCAAAGGACGCCAGGGCAGCCCAACCGGACGCACCATCCTCATGTCTCCCGTCATGGTCGCCGCCGCCGCCGTCACCGGAAAAGTCGCCGACGCCCGAGAAGTCTTCCAAGTAGAAGAACCCGCGCTTACATAAATTTCGAACAACGACCGCTGCACTCTCGACGAAGGTGCGGCTCCGCGTCCCTGCGGAGCCTCCGCAGCGAAGCCCGAAGGGCAAAGCGAGGACTAAACCGATCGATTTTTCCAATACCTCTGTCGTCAACATAATGCCCGATCCAACCCCACCCCCCGGCATCAACCTAGTCGGCTACCTCGCCGGAGGATTCGGCCTCGGAGAAACCGCCCGCCTCGTCTCACAAGCCCTCAAGCTCACCTCCATCCCCGTTCACGAATTCGCCACCCGCGACTTCGGCGAAACCGATATCCTCGACACCACCGCCAAAGAACCCGCCGGCTCCCCGCCCCACGATACCAACCTCTTCTGCTTCAACGGCGATACCCTCCCCAACTTCGCCAAACAGGTCGGACGCCAATTCTTCGACGACCGCCGCAATATCGGCCTCTGGTTCTGGGAAACCGAAGATCTCCCCCCGGATCATCAGGCCGGCTTCGCCTACCTCGACGAAGTCTGGACCACCAGCACCTTCGTCCAGAACGCCGTCGAGAAAAACGCCCCCATCCCCGTCCGGAGATTTCCCCACCCCGTCGTCATGCAGGAACTCGGCGATCCCACCCTCCTCGATAAATATCACCTCGGCAATCGCTTCGTCTTCCTCTTCATCTTCGACCTCCGCAGCACCCTCCAACGCAAAAATCCCGAAGGTCTCATCGATTCCTTCATCCGCGCCTTCCCCGAACAACAACCCGATGGCCCCCTCCTCGTCATCAAAACCAATTGCGGAGACTTCTTCGGCGTCGACCTCGCCATCCTCAAAACCCTCGCCCAAGGCCGCACCGACATCATCTTTATCGATGGCTTCATCCCCCTCGCGGAAAAAAATGCCCTCATCCAACGCTGCGATTGCTACACCTCTCTCCACCGCGCCGAAGGCTTCGGCCAAACCCTCATCGAAGCCATGGCCCTCGGCAAACCATGCCTCGGTACCGCTTACTCCGGAAACCTGGAGTTCATGACCGACGACAATAGCTACCTCTGCCCTGCCCGACGCGTCTCCGTCGGAACCGGATCAAGACTCTTCCCCCCCGATTCTACCTGGGCCGAACCCGATGTCGACGCCGCCGCCACCCTCCTCCGTCATATCTTCGCCAACCCGGAAGAGTCACGTAAGAAAGGCGAACGCGCCCGCCGCGACATCGTCGAGAATCACTCCCTCGATATCACCGCCCAAGCCCTCACTCGCCTCTTCGAAAATCGCCCGCCCCTCGCGAAAGACCGCCGCCCCGACAGCCTCTTCCGCCAGTTCCACAACAAGCGCGGCCACTCTCTCATCCGCCGACCCATCACCGAAAAAATTAAAAAATTCAAACCAAAGAACTGGCTCTCCAAAAAACTCTATCCCGACCTCGAACAACTCCTCGCCACTTACGACAAAGAAAATTCCAAAGCAATCTCAGCCGCCCTCAGCTCCATCAAGGAAACGGAACACAAACTCGAGTTCCGCCTCCAGGTCCTCGAAGACCAACACCATCAGGCCAACCGCCTCGCCGAAATCGTCGCGCGCACCCACCCGCCCTCCGGCCCCGCCGGAAAAACAACCACCTCCTATAAACCTTCCTCCGCCGACGATCTCGCCACTCTCAAAAAGAAAATCTCCCGCCTCGGCGCAAACGATCCCATCAGCCCCGATCGCTCTATCCCACATCTCTCCCGCGGCATGCCCAAACCATACCTCGACGCCGCCAGGCTCCTCCTCCGATCCATCGGCGGCCGTTCCATCGTCGAAATCGGATCCATGCGCAAACCATTCTCCCACCACCCCGACTTCCTCGACCCCGAATGCTGCAACGACGGCCACTCAACCTGGTTCTGGGCCCGCGACGGTTTCCAAGTTACCTCCGTCGACATCTCCACCGAAGCCTCGGAGGCCGCCCGCGCCGCCTGCGCCGGCTTCCCCAATTGCACCATCGTCAACGCCGATGGACTCGAGTTCCTTAAATCCCACGACCAAACCATCGATCTCCTCTACCTCGACGGCTGGGATGTCGATCCCGATACCCCATACGCTGAAAATCACCTGCTCGCCTACCAACACGCCCGCCCAAAACTCAGCCCCGATCACATCATCACCATCGACGATACCGATGTCGACAACGGTGGCAAAGGCCGCCAACTCGTCCCCGCCCTCCTCGATGACGGCTACGAAATCCTCGTCCAAGGCCGCCAAACCATCGCAATCAAGCTAACGCTCAAGGATTGACCCGCATCTGCCCGCCTTCCCGGACTACAATTCTACGCAAAATTTGTAGTTTCCTACCCGCGCTTTCTTGCTAGATTTTTACCGGATGCACGATTGCCGGCATCCGAAAAATTTCTTGGGGGAAATAATGAATACTCGACGCTCGCATCTCGCATGGGCCATCAGCGCCCTCATCCTCTTTCTCGCCGTTCCCATTCTCCACCTCCACGCCGAGTTCCGCGAATTCACCGGCGCCACCGGCCAAACCATGACCGCCCAACTCGTCTCCGTCTCCGGTGACCAAGTCACCCTCAAACGCGAAAACGGCACCACGGTCACCACCAAAGCCGCCGTGTTCAGCGAAGCCGATCAGGAATACATCAAGGAATGGCAAAACGAACGGCAAAAATCCTACATCCCCAGACTCTCCTACGAAGTCAATACCGGCAAATCCAACCGCGAAGCCGATGACTTGGGGGGCGACTACTGGCGCCAAACCTTCGAATTTGTAGTCTCCATTTCAAACGACGAACGCGACTTCGATCTCGAAAACGCCAAAGGCTCCCTCATCGTCATCGGCAAACACGTCGCCCAAAGCGATAACCTCAAGGTCATCAACCGCCAGGACTTCGATGTCAATATCCTCTCCGGCCAAACCCTCACCTTCCGCGCCAAAAAATTCGACTCCACCTACATCGATATCGATTACGCCCGCAGCGGACACAAATACAACGGCTACATCCTCGTGATCCAAAACGCCGACGGCAAAATCATCGCCACCGAATCCGCCCCCGATACCTACGGCCGCTTCTCCGCCAACGCTCTCAAACTGAAATCCGGAGACCTTTGCAATCGCATGCTCGTAGATCCAAAAGCCGCCGCCGAGGCCGCCGCCGGATCATCCATTACCGTCGAATAATCCACTAGCGACCATGAACCACCGCCGCTTCCCACGATACCACCTCACCGCCGCCCTCCTCGGCGCTCTCCTCGCCCTCCCCGCCGCCCGCGCCGAGATGCGGGAGTTCACCGACCCCAATGGCAATACCATGACCGCGGAAATCGTCTCCGCCTCCGGCGATACCGTCAGCATGAAACGCTCCGACGGCAAAACCTTCACCACCAAGGTCACCGTCTTCAGCCAAGATGATCAGGATTACATCAAGCAGTGGATCGAAGACGAACAATCAAACCGCACCCCGCGCGTCGATATCGACGTCAATACCGGCAAATCAAATCGTGAAGCCCAGGACGACTACGACGACCGAATTCAAAGCTTCGAATTCACCGCGAAAATCACCAACACCGAACGAGGCTTCGACATCGTGGGCGCCAAGGGAATCCTCCTCGTCTTCGGGAAAGACGTGAATAACAGTAACAATCTAAAAGTCCTCAACCGCCAGGAATTCGATGTCGATGTCCCTTTCAGCCGCACCCTGACTTTCACCGGAAAACCCTTCAAAAACGAATACGACGATATCGCCTACAAGCACGGTCACAAATACAACGGCTACCTCCTCATCCTCCAAAACAAAGACGGTCGCACCATCGCCACCAAGGCCGCTCCAGATTCCTTTGCCAAATACCACACCTCCGCCGTTAATCTCAAAGAGGGCGAACTCTGCAATCGCGCCCTCATCGGCGAATCCGCAGACGATGCCGGCGGCTCCGTCACCGTCCAATAGGCGCATCTGATCTCCCCTTGCCTCCCTGGCCTCCCTGCGCCACCTTACGCTCCAAGGTCGCACAAAGCCGACCGCCAATCGCTAACAGCTACCCGCTAAAAATGGCCCTCGAGAAAATCACCCACGTCAAAGGCAAAGGCGTCCACGTCCCCGGTCACGATATCGATACCGATCGCATCATCCCCGCCCGATTCATGAAATGCGTCACCTTCGACGGCCTCGGCGAATACGCCTTCTACGACGTCCGCTTCGAAGAAGACGGCTCCGAAAAAGAACACCCCCTCAACGATGAACGCTTCGACGAAGCCTCCATCCTCCTCACCGGCTCAAACTTCGGCTGCGGTTCCTCACGCGAACACGCCCCACAAGCCCTCTACCGATACGGCTCCCGCGCCATCATCGCCGAATCCTTCGCCGATATCTTCTTCGGCAACTGCACCACCCTCGGCGTCCTCTGCGCCACCGCCGCCGGCGACGACATCCAAAAAGCCGCCGCCATGATCGAAGAAGACCACCATGTCCACCTCGTCATCGACGTCGAAGGCCAACACGCCACCTGCGGCGACTTTAAATTCGATCTCAATATCCCCGAAAGCGCCCGCACCGCCCTCGCATACGGACGCTGGGATCCCATCGGTGAACTCCTCGAAGGTGAAAACGATGTCGCCCATACCGCAGGCGCCCTCGACTACATGAACGCACCCGCCTGATCGCGAACACCACCCCGATCGCTCAGCCCTCAGTCCACCCGGCGCGCTTCCTCAAACGCCTCCAATACCGCCCGCGTCCGGCGTAACACGCCATACCGGATCGTCCGCAACGCCGCCCGCCAACGACGTCGCGAAAATAAACTACCCTCTGCCAAGGGCAGATAATCTCCCGAAACCACCGAAAGCGAATCCTCCAATTCGTGAATCTTCTCCCAAAGCGCCTTGCTCTCCTCCAGGTAATTCTTCCCCAACTTTCGATGCGTCAATCGCCGCGTCGCCGAAACCGACGCCTCCATGCAAATCAACTCCTCGCGCGAAAACGCCGAAACCTTCGGCGGCGCAATCATCTCCCCCGCCGCCCGCCGCTGCAATTCGTCAAATAACTCCGTCTGCGAATCGCTCACCCCGGGAATACTCCCCGTAAATCGACTCCGGTATAACCGCGCGTCCACAAACGACCGAATCTTCTCCTCCGGCACCGGATCAATCTCCTCCCCCGATACCCGCATCAACTCCTCCCGCAGTCGCGAGGTCGCTCCCACCGGATCCGACATGATGTCGGCATACGATAAATACACCGACGGCAACCCATGGCTGTGCCCGATCGCCTTCGCCACGTAATACTCCCACAACGCCATCCCAAACGAAATCGGAAATTGATCCCGCTCCCGCAATGACAACGCCACCTCCACCGGACTGCGAAACGGATGCACCACAATCGGATGATCCAAGTGGTCGATCCAATATGGCAACGTCAACGACAAGCGCGGGTCCTTCAAAAACCAACGCTCATTCCCTTCCAATACCCCCGTCATCCGCTCAATCGATCGCACAATCTCCACCCGCTCCCCCTCATCCATCTCCGCATCCTCCAACCCGATCACGCTGCACCAATCCCCGCGCATCGCATGTAAAATGCGGTCGTTCAATTCCACCACGTCCCGCCGCTCAAAATACCCCTTCGGATTCTCCCGCGTCGGCGATAACAACTCCAACTGCTCGTCCTCACCCGCAACAAACCCCATCATCCGTATCAACCCCGCCGTAACCGACGTCCCCGAACGATGCGCTCCTAATACGATGACCTGCATATTCCCTCACCGACCCCCTCTCCCCGGTGGCCCAAAAAAGTCTACATACCTCCCCCCCACCAACAAGCTATTCCAATCCCACCAGCTCCTTTCAGCCTTCCCTCCACTCCCCACCCCATTCTATCGTCACCCCCTTGAGCATCCTCAAAAAAATCCTTCCAAAAAAACGCCCCCGCCTCGTCGCTGTCACCATCGTCCGGGACGAAGAAGACATCATCGAACCCTTCGTCCGCCATACCGCCGCTTTCGTCGATCACCACCTCATCGCCGACCACTGCAGCCACGACCAAACACCCGATATCCTCCTCGCCCTCCAAAGAGAAGGCCTCCCCCTCTCCCTCTACCGCTCCCAAAATCCCGTCTACCTCCAACCCCCCCTCACCAATCACCTCATCCAACGCGCCCTCAATGAATTCGACGCCGATTGGATCCTCCCCATCGACGGCGACGAATTCATCGGACCCGCAAACCCGGACCTCGACCTCCATTCCTACCTCGAATCCCTGAGCCCCGATCACCCTTGCCTCCGGTTCCTCGTAAAAAATTACTTCCCTCATCACGACGACAACCCCACCGACCCCAACCCCGCCACACGCCTTCGCCATCGCACCACCCAGCCCACCCCTCCCTTCCACAAGATTATTCTCCATCGCTCTCTCGCCGCCGAACCCAACACCCGCATCGGCGCCGGAAATCACGACTATCGCCGCGGCAATGAACACGTCCCCGATTTCGCGCAGGATGAACTCTTCCTCGCCCACTTCCCCAATCGCTCCCCCTCCCAAATCGCCGGAAAAATCGCCCTTGCCGAACTCGGCAAAGACGCTTTCGGCTCAAAACGAAAAGGTATCGGCACCCACCGCACCGAAGCGTTCAAGCAACTCAAAGCCGATCCCAAATCCTTCCTCGCCGCCGCCCCCGTTACCCCCGATCACGAACTCACCAAAGACCCCTTTTCTTACCGCGGCGGTAAACTCACGCTCACCCCTCCCCTCGATCAACAAAACGAAACCCGGCTCGCCCGCCTCCTCCTTCACTTCTCCCACGACATCGTCAAACGCCACGCCGAACTCGTCCTCAAAAACACCGATTCAAAAAACCCCCTTTACGACTCGGACGATCTCATGCTCGAAGACCTGTCCGAAAATGCCTGACCGGCATCCCTTATCGCACCATCGCCCCCGCTCCGTGCCGCGAAGCATAGCCTTCCAATATCCCCTGGTGCCCCCGACTCGCCTCCTTCTCCTCGGTAATCCGATCCCACGGCGTCTCCCACGAACAAATCAATTCCGGATCCGCAAACAAACGGCCCAGTAGCTCGATCTCATTCCCCGCCACCAGTCCCTCGCCCAATGCCCCCAACATCGCCCGCGTCTTGTCCCGCCCTCGGCAACTGATAAAGCGCGTCCCCAACGACATCGCCGTCAATCCCACGTGCAACTTGCCCGAGATCAATAAATCCAAGGTCCCCACGAAACGCAGCAGGTCCAACGGATCCCGATGCATAAAATTGTGCACCCGCTCACTCGTCTCCGCCGCGGTGATCTCCCCTCGCACCCGGTCCTCCGTGTTCACCGTCACATAAAAAACCTCCACCCCCTCCGGTATCGCCTCCGCCACATAAGACTCAAATTTCTTCGATACCCGCGATCGCAAAAAATTCACCCCCAAACGCAACGGCCGCTCCGGATATCGATCCCGCTCTCGCTCCACCCCAAAACAACGCGCCGCATCCCACAACATGTCCGGCAAATAACTCGCCTCGCCCCCAAACGATTCCACCAACGCCACATCCTCCCGCAATCGCACCACCGACTCCCCACACAATCCCCGCGCCCAAAGCTGCTCAATCCCCCCCACCACCCGCGTCCCCACACCCAACCCACACCCGCCAATCGAAAACGGATAAAAAATCACCCCCTATTGGATGGTCCATTTATGAACATACAACAATTT
>JBCCIR010000066.1:0-28163 GCA_039028175.1 Verrucomicrobiota bacterium | reverse complement strand
GGGGGGCGGGGGCGGGGGTGACAGGGGCCATCACGATGCTCGGGTTATTTGCGCTTGGGAGGCCGGGGCAGCCACAAATGGCGGTGGCGGGAATTTTTGAGTGGTGTGCAAGAAAATGGTCGTCGTGGAAGATGAATTTCGGGATGTCGCAGATCGTGACAAAGGCGATTTATACCGAGCGATATTTTGGTATATTGGAGCCGTTTATTTCCAAGAATGGACCGGAATCATGAGTGATTGGGACAATCGGGCGTATATCGGGGTAGCTGTTGCGATGGGTTTGCTCCTTGTTGCGGGGGTGTTGTCGGCGATGGAGATCGTCGGGTTTGATCCGAAGAAGCACGCGCGGTTTTCCAGTGGTTATCCGGTGCGGCCGGTGCCGAATGAGAGTCCTGAGTTTGTGGGGAAGGGGTTTGATTGGTCGGGGGTGGGCTGGGAGGCGACGGCCGAGGGAAGGGAAAGCCTAACCTCCCGAGCATTGACGATGGTTAGTCCGCAGCATTTTGTTTATTCTGGGCACTTCAAGTATGAGGAGGGGCGGTATGGAATAGGAAAGATTAAGTTTTTCAGTCCCACTTTGAAGACGACGGTCCTGTATACGGTGGACGAGTCGGTGAAGCCCATCCAGGTGCGGCATCCGCGTAATGTCGAGAGTGGGGCCGTGAGTGACATTTGGGTGGGAACGCTGACGGAGAAGTTGGATCCGGCTCACGGCATCAAGCATTATCCGGTGTTGGTATTTCCGAGTGTGAATCACTATCGTGGGCAGAAGCTGTTCACCTACGCCGGGCGCGGAGCGAAGATCGGGGTAAACAGTATCGACGGGGTCTCGGAGATCAATGGGACGGTTATCATGGGGTTTCGAATGAATTCCAATCAGATCGGAGAGAGTTTCATGACCTCGGGCGACTCTGGGAGCCCCAGTTTTGTGCCGGTCGACGGGAAATTGACCCTGGTGGGCTTGCATTATTTGTCGGTGAACCAGGAAAATGAGATGATGTCTTTAGATTCGTTCATGCCTGCTTACATTGAGCAAATGCGGGCGGCAGGGGTGCCGGTGGAAGTGTTGAAGCCGGATTATTGAGCGGCGGGGGGGAGTGAGGCAGGGAGTTTGTTAGACCTGCGGGTCTTGACGAACGGAAGGATCGGCGCAAAGGTTCGTGTTCTCACGGCAAGAGTGAGGTTCGCTGTTGGGGAGGAATAAATCATTGAGTATCGGGACCGGTCGGGGCCGGTCATTTGGCAGGACATTCACACGACGAGATGAAGACAGCGATTATCACCGGGATAACGGGGCAGGACGGGTCGTATTTGGCGGAGCAGTTGTTGGAGAAGGGGTATGCGGTGCACGGGACGATTCGGCGGGCGAGCAGCTTTAACACGGGGCGGATTGATCATTTATTTAACGACGAGAGTCTGCGGGACCGGTTTTTTCTTCATCATGGGGACATGACGGATTCGAGCAATTTGAATCGTTTGCTGGAGAAGGTGGGTCCGGACGAGATTTACAATTTGGCGGCGCAGAGTCACGTGAAGGTGTCCTTTGAGGTGCCGGAGTATACGGCGGAGGTGGATGGGGTGGGGACCTTGCGGTTCCTGGATGCGATCAAAGGGGTGGGTTTGGCGGAGAAGACGCGTTTTTACCAAGCGTCGACTTCGGAGTTGTATGGGAAGGTGCAGGAGATACCGCAGACGGAGAAGACGCCATTTTATCCGCGCTCGCCGTATGCGGCGGCGAAGTTGTATGCGTATTGGATTGTGGTGAATTACCGGGAGGCGTATGGATTGCACACGTCGAACGGGATTTTGTTCAATCATGAATCGCCGCGGCGTGGTGAGACCTTTGTGACGCGGAAGATTACCCGGGCGGTGGGACGGATTGCGATTGGAATGCAGGAGAAGATGTTGATGGGGAATATCGATTCGAAGCGGGACTGGGGGTATGCGCCGGAGTATACGGAGGGGATGTGGCGGATGCTGCAGCATGACGAGCCGGGGGATTATGTGCTGGCGACGAATGCGACGACGGAGGTGCGGGAGTTTATTCGGATGGCGTTTGCGCACGGGGGGATGGAATTGGAGTTCCGGGGCGAAGGGGTAGACGAGAAGGGCGTGGATGTGAAGACGGGGAAGGTATTGGTGGAGATTGATCCGCGTTATTTCCGGCCGACGGAGGTGGATTTGCTGATTGGGGATTATGCGAAAGCGAAGGAGGATCTGGGATGGGAGCCGGAGACGGATGTGAATGAGTTGTGTCGGATCATGGTGGAGGCGGACATGGCCTTGGCGAAGCGGGAGCAGGCGATTGCGGAGATTGGAGGCGGGGCGTAAGGGGGAGGTAACGAGGCTATGAATCGATTATTTATAGCGGGGCATCGCGGCATGGTGGGTTCGGCACTTTGCCGTGAGGCGGAGCGGTTGGGGGGTTATGAGGTTTTGACGGCGGGGCGGGACGAGGTGGATTTGTGTGACCAGGCGGCGACGCGGGATTGGTTGGCGGGGCAGCGGCCGGACGCGGTGATTGTGGCGGCGGCGAAGGTGGGGGGGATTCATGCGAATGCGACGTATCCGGCGGAGTTTATTTACGACAACTTGATGATTGCCGCGAACGTGATTGAGGCGAGTCGCGAGGCGGGGGTGGGACGGTTGTTATTTTTGGGGAGTTCATGCATTTATCCGCGGGAGGCGCCGCAACCGATGCCGGAGGATTGTTTGCTGACGTCACCGCTGGAGCCGACGAACGAGGCATATGCGATCGCGAAGATTGCGGGGTTGAAATTGTGTCAGCATTATCGTGCGCAGTATGGGCTGACGTATCACAGTGCGATGCCGACGAACTTGTATGGGCCGGGCGACAATTATCATCCGGAGAATTCGCATGTGATTCCGGCGTTGATCCGCCGCTTTCATGAGGCGAAGGAGAGCGGAGCGAGCGAGGTGACGATTTGGGGGACGGGGACGCCGCGCCGGGAGTTTTTGCATGTGGATGATTTGGCGAAGGGGTGTTTTCACGTGATGGGAGTGGAGGATCCGCCGGACTGGGTGAATGTGGGGACGGAGGAAGATTTGACGATATTGGAATTGGCGGCGTTGATTGCGGAGGCGGTGGGTTTTGAGGGGGAAATTCGGACGGATCCGTCGAAGCCGGACGGGACGCCTCAAAAGCTGATGGATGTGAGCTGCTTGAAGGAGTTGGGATGGGAGCCGATGATCGGGCTTCGGGCGGGGTTGAAGGAGGCTTATGCGGATTTTAAATCGGGATTGAGAGAGGCGACGGTGAGGGAGGTTTAGGAGTCGATAGGATACCCTTCCCAGCCCGATGCATGTCGTCCTATTGAATCAGTATTATCCGCCGGACCTGGCGCCGACGGGGGCGATGTTGAAAGAGGTGGCGGAGCGGATGGTGGCAGACGGGCATGAAGTGACGGTGGTGTGTGGTCGTGGGGGGTATTCGGGGAAGGGGCAAGGTGAGGAGGGTGAGGAGGAATCATCGGACGTGCGAGTGGAGCGGGTGCGGTCGACGCGTTTTGGCCGAGGGTCGCACCTGGCGCGGGTGGCGGACTATGCGGGGTATTATTTTGGGGTGATGTGGAAGCTTTTTTGGATGAGCCCTCGGCCGGAGCGGGTGGTAGCGTTGACGACGCCGCCATTTTTATCGGTGTTGGCGCGGGTGATGTCGAAATTGCGGGGTGGTGATCATGCGCATTGGGTCATGGATTTGTATCCGGATGTGATGGTATCGCATGGGATGATCGGGGAGAGGGGGGCCGCGACGGGGGTATTGCGGGGAATTGCGCGCTGGGGATTCGGGGGGCGTCGATGTGTGGCGGTGATGAGTTTGGGGCCGGACATGTCTCGGCGGGTGGGGGCGTATTTGGGGGAAGGGCGGGAGAGTCCGAATGTGCCGTTGTGGGCGACGGCGGTTGAGGAGGTCGGGGAGGCGGCGCGGAAGAAATGGCGTGAGGGGCGGGGATGGGGGGACGAAGATTTGGTGGTTCTTTACTCGGGGAACATGGGGTTGGGTCATCGATTTGGAGAGTTTCTTGGGGCGGCGGCGCGCCTAGGGGAGGAAGGGGGGGCGGCGGGGAAGCGGGTGCGGTTTGTTTTTACGGGAGGAGGGAAGCGGAAGGGAGAGATTGAAACGTTTGTGGGGGAGCATCCCGAGGGATTGGTGGAGGTGGGGGATTACGTGGCGTTTGAGGATTTGGCGGTGCACTTGGCGGCGGCGGACTTGCACATGGTGTCGCTGGAGCCGGTTTGGGACGGGGTGATGGTGCCCTCGAAGTTGCAGGGGATTTTTTCGATGGGTGGCGCGGTGTTGTTCGTGGGGACGGGGACCTGTTCGATTGGCCAGTGGGTGATGGAGAGTGGCGGAGGATGGGTGGTGGAGCCGGACGATGTGGACGGGGTGTGTGCCGCGATTCGCGAGGCCGGTCAAGCCGGAGAGTGCAGGCGGAGGGGAGAACGGGCGAAGCAGTTTGCGGAGGCGAACTTTGACCGGGATAAGAACACGCGCGAGCTGAGCGCGATTTTTGGCGAGGAGAAGACCGGGCGGAACTAAGGGGAGTGCTCTACTCGTCGGACTTGATGCGGGTGATGCGTTCGATGGGATGCGGGGTGAGGATGTTGCCGGCGGCGCCGCGGCCTTTGATATCGTAGGCGGCCCAGTCGAACTCCCATTCGAGGGTGCGGAGGCGGGGTATCTTTTTGAGGACGACGCGCCCGCTTTGTTCGTCGGCGGTGTCTTCGTCGGGGTAGACGGCGAGGTGGTGGATACGGGAGCTTTTGGTGCCCTTGGTGAGCTCGTAGATTTTGTCTCGGGTGACGCCGCCGATCTTGAAGCGTTTGATGTAGGAGCGGCCCTGACGGCCGTCGCGGTAGATGAGGTGGAAGACGCTGGGGGCATCCTTTTGGAACACGGCGACGTGGACAGGGTCTTTGCCGACGAAGGCTTTGTCCGAGACCTTGGTGACTTTCATGGTGCCGTCGCGGCAGATCACGAGGATGTTGTCGAGGCGGGAGCAGGGACCGATTTTTTCGCCTTTCATGGCGTATCCGGCGAAGCCGGTGTCTGCGTTTACGTAGAGATTTTCGGTGGCGACGGCGGCGGTGCTGGCGGTGACGGTTTTGAAGCGGGCGAGTTCGGTTTTGCGTTCGCGACCTTTGCCGTATTTGGCCTTGATGTCTTTGAACCACCGGACGGTGTAGCGCGTGATGTTCTTGATGTTCTTCTTCGTCTCCTCGATGGCGGACTCTGTGTTCTTGATTTCTTCGTCGGCGCGAAAGGAGTCGTATTTGGAAATGCGTTTGATTTTGATTTCGGTGAGGCGAACGATGTCGTCTTCGATGATCTTCCGTTTGAAGCGTTTTTTGTAGGGTTTGAGACCATCATCGATGGCTTTAATGACCGCTTCCCAGGTGGTGCATTCCTCGATGTCGCGGTAAATGCGTTTTTCGATGAAGATTTTCTCGAGGCTGGAGAAGTGCCATTTTTCCTCGAGTTCCTTGAGGCGAATTTCGAGTTCCTGGAGGAGGAGATCGCGGGTGCGCCGGGCGTTGCGTTTGAGGATGTCGTTTACGGAGAGGAATTTCGGTTTGTTATCCTCGATGACACATGCGTTGGGGGAGATGGAGATTTCGCAATCGGTGAAGGCGTAGAGGGCTTGGAGGATGGCTTTGGGATCGGATCCCGAGGGGAGGTGGATGCGGATTTCGGCTTTTTCAGCGGTGATATCTTCGACCTTGGAGACTTTGATTTTGCCTTTGTCGTTCGCGGCGGTGATGGAATCGGCGAGCGAGGTGGTGGTGACGCCGTAGGGGACCTCGGTGATGGTGAGGAGATTCTTTTTCGTGATGTTGATGCGGGCGCGGACACGGATTTTGCCGCCGCGTTTGCCTTCGTTGTATTCTCGGCAGTCGGCGATTCCACCGAGGGGGAAATCGGGGAGGAGTTTGACGGGTTTTTTGCGAAGGGCGTCGATGCAGGCGTCGATGAGTTCGTTGAAGTTATGGGGGAGCATCTTGCAGGCGAGACCGACGGCGATGCCTTCGGCGCCTTGAGCGAGGAGAATGGGGAATTTGCTGGGGAGGGTGACGGGTTCCTTATTTCGTCCATCGTAGGAGGCGGCCCAGGTGGTGGTTTTGGCATTGAAGAGGACGTCCTTGGCGAAGTTGGAGACGCGGGCTTCGATGTATCGGGACGCGGCGGGCGGGTCGCCGGTGAGGACGTTTCCCCAGTTCCCCTGGGTTTCGATGAGGAGATTTTTTTGGCCGAGCTGAACCATGGCGTCGGCGATGGCGGAGTCGCCGTGGGGGTGATACTGCATGGTGTGGCCGACGATGTTGGCGACCTTGTTGAAGCGCCCGTCGTCTTTTTCGCGGAGGGAGTGCATGATGCGCCGCTGGACGGGTTTGAGTCCGTCTTCGATATGGGGGACGGCGCGCTCGAGGATGACGTAGCTGGCGTATTCGAGGAACCAGTCTCCGTAGAGGGCGTCGAGGTCGTGAGAAGCGGCGGACATAATGAATTAGGAGCTAGAAGCCAGGAGCTAGAATTGTATTAGACGGCGAGTTCTAGTTGTTGGGCGTTGCCGCGGGATTTCCGTTTACGGGTGGTTTTCTTTTTTTGGGTCGATTTCTTTCTGGCGGTGGTTTTTTTGCGTGGGGGAGATTTTTTCTTGGTGGTGGTTTTCTTTTTTGGAGCGGATTTTTTCTTTGTCGTGGTTTTTTTCTTGGTGGTGGGTTTTTTGCGGGGGGCGACTTTGGGCCGGGTGGGTGATTTCTTTTTGGCAGTGGTTTTTTTGCGCGGGGCGGGGCGTGACGATTCGGATTCGAGTTCCGCTTCGAGGTCTTCGACGAGGTCTGTTTCGTGGCGAAGGTTTTCGATGATGAAGCCCTGTCGCTCGGGGGTGTTCTTGCCCATGTAGAAGGTGAGGACATCGGCGATGCTGGCCTTCGGGGGGACGTAGACGGGGTCGAGACGGATTTCGTCTTCGGCGATGAATTTTTTGATTTCGTCGGAATTGATTTCGCCGAGGCCTTTGAAGCGGGTGATTTCGGCGGATTTGCCGCAGGCGGCGATGGCGTCGCGGCGTTCTTCCTCCGAGTAGCAATAGTGGGTTTCCTTTTTGTTGCGGACGCGGAAGAGAGGGGTTTGGAGGATGTGGACGTGGCCGGCCTTGATGAGTTCGGGGAAGAATTGGAGGAAGAAGGTGAGGAGAAGGAGGCGGATGTGCATGCCATCGACATCGGCGTCGGTGGCGATGATGACGTGATTGTAGCGGAGCCCTTCGAGGCTCTCTTCGATATTCAGGGCGTGTTGGAGGAGGTTAAACTCTTCGTTTTCGTAGACGACTTTTCGTGAGAGACCGAAGCAGTTCAGCGGTTTGCCGCGGAGGGAGAAGATGGCCTGGGTTTCGACGTCGCGGGCGGCGGTGAAGGTGCCCGAGGCGGAGTCGCCCTCGGTGATGAAGACCGTGCTTTCTTCACGACGTTTGTTCTTGGAGTCGAGGTGGATGCGGCAGTCGCGGAGTTTCTTGTTGTGGACTTTCGCTTTTCGGTTGGCTTCCTTGGCGGCGGTGCGGATGCCTTTGAGGTCTTTGCGTTCTTTTTCGGACTCGACGATTTTCTTTTGGATGATCTCGGCGATGTCCTTGTTTCGGTGGAGGAAGAGGTGGACCTGTTCTTCGAGGAATTTTTGGACGTAGTTGCGGATGGTATCGCCGCCGGGCGCCATATGGGTGGAGCCGAGTTTGGTTTTGGTTTGGGATTCGAAGACGGGTTCTTCGACGCGCACGCTGATGGCGGCGGTGATGGAGGCGCGGATATCGGCGGGTTCGTATTGTTTTTTGTAGAACTCGCGGAGGGTTTTGACGATGGCTTCGCGGAAGGCGGCCTGGTGGGTGCCGCCCTGGGTGGTGTGTTGGCCGTTGACGAAGGAGTAGTATTCTTCTCCGTAGTGTTGGCCGTGGGTGAAGGCGATCTCGATGTCTTTGCCGGTGAAGTGGGCGATGGGGTATCGGGGTTCTTCGGAGATATTTTCTTTGAGGAGGTCGAGGAGGCCGTCCTTGGATTTGAATTTTTTGCCGTTAAAAACCAGAGTAAGGCCGGTGTTGAGGTAGGCGTAATTGCGGAGCATGCGCTCCACGTATTCGGTATTCCAGGTGACGGCGCCGAAGATATCTTCATCGGCCTCGAAGCGGAGGACCGTGCCGTCGCGTTCGCGCGTGGATTGGGCGCGCTTCATTTCCTCGACGACCTCGCCCTGGGCGAAGACGATGGATTTGGTTTTCTTCTCGCGGAAGGCTTGGATTTCGAAGAAGGAGGAGAGGGCGTTTACCGCTTTGATGCCGACGCCGTTGAGGCCGACGGATTTTTTGAAGGCTTCGGAGTCGTATTTGGCGCCGGTGTTAATTTTGGCGGCGCAATCCATGAGCTTGCCCAGGGGAATGCCGCGGCCGAAGTCACGAACCGTGACGAAGCCTTCTTCGAGATCGATCTCGATGGTCTTTCCGTGGCCCATGGTGAACTCGTCGATGGCGTTATCGATGACCTCTTTGAGGAGGACGTAGATGCCGTCGTCCGGGGACGAGCCATCGCCGAGCTTTCCGATGTACATCCCGGGGCGGACGCGGATGTGTTCGCGCCACTCGAGGGTTTTGATATCTTTTTCGGTGTAGCTGGCGGGCATGGGGGGCTCGGGCGGTTGGCCCGAGAATTAGTAATTAGTAATTAGGAATTAGCAATTGGGGAGAGTGGGTTTGTGGGGCGATGGGCGGTTGAGGGAGGAGAATTAATTAAGTTCTCTTAAATTATTAGAATCAAGCAGAAACATGGTAATTGTTGAGGACTTTGGGGGATTGGGTATCGTTGGGGACCCCTGATGCTCAAGAATTCTTTATGGCCGGCCCGTGGTATCGTCTGTTTGGCGGTGGGTCTCGGGGTGTTTGTTTCCCAGGGTATGGCGGGGATGGCTTCGGGGCAAACGATCGGAGGTGCGCCATCGGCGGGGGTAAAGGATGCGGCGCGGCGATTGATGGAGTCGGCGCAGGGGTCGGTGGTGACGATTGTGGCGCCGGTGCGTGGGTTGCCGGGGGCGCCGGGGAAGTCGATTGAGGCGATGGGGACCGTGGTGACGGCGGACGGATTGACGGTGACATCGAATGCGGTATTGGATCCGCGGCGGGTGTCGGGTGGGGGGACGGAGTTTGCGTATTTGGAGATGGTGATGTCGAACGGGGCGACGGTTCCGGTGGAGATTGTGTATCGGGATGCGACGTTGGATTTGGTGTTTTTGAAGCCGGATGCGCGGTTATCGCGTCAGCGAGGGGCATATTTTCAGCCGGTGACATTGGCGGGGAGCCGGCCTTTGGCGGTGATGGATGATGTGTTGGTGATTTCTCGATTGGACAAGGCGGCGGGGCGTGCGGCGAGTGTTTCGTTGGGGAATGTGTCGGCGGTGATGCGTGGAGCGCAGCCTGGGTATCAGACTTCGGCGGCGGTAGCCGGAGCGCCGGTGTTTACGGTGGACGGGCAATTGGTTGGAGTGACGGTGCACCGGGTGGTGGATGGTCAGGCGGGTGCTCCGATGACCGTGACGGCGCAGACGGTGGGGACGGTGGTAGAGATTGCGTCGGCGACGGAGTATTTGGCTTCGTCTTCGGGGGGCTTGGGAGGATCGGATTTGATGAGCGGATTGACTTTGACCGTTCCGTCGAGTGTCACGGTATCGTCGGACGTGCCCTTGGCGCCGACGGCTGCGGTGACGGGTCCGGTTCCGGGGTATTCGCCGGCGCCGACAACGGCGGTGGGTGGTGTTTCTGCGGGGACGGTGGCGCCCCAGGGTGCGGCGACCGCGGGGGTTCCGGCGCCGGCAGCGCCGGCGGCTGCGCCGGCTGCGGATGCGCCGGTGGAAGAGAAGAAGGGGTTCTTTGGATTTTTGAAGTTTGGAAAGAAGAAAGACGAAGCGGCGGCGCCGGTGGATGGGATGGAAGTGGCGGAAGCGATCGGGGTGCAGCCGGTGGGTGGTGCGGGGAATGGTTCGATTGCGCCGGGGGCGGTGCCCGGGACGCCGGCTCCTCCGGTGTATACGGAAGCGGATGTGGTGCCGACGGCAGGGTCGGCGGCGGTGGATGCCCCTGTGGAAGAGAAGAGGGGGTTGTTTGGGTTTTTAAAGTTTGGGAAGAAGAAGGAAGCGGCGCCGGCGGTACCTCCGGCACCGGCTCCGGTGGTGAATGATCAGGCGGCCGTGCAGCCGATTCCGGGGCAGGCGCCCTTGTTGCCATCGCAGACGGCGACGACGGGGGTTGAGCAGTTGACGGCTTCGGAGCAGGCTTTTTTGCAACAGGCGGGTATTGAGGGGGTATCGGTGGCGCCGGTGACACCGGCACCGGCACCGGCGACGACGGCGGGGACGGCGGGGACGCCGCCGGGTGCGACGATGGGATTGCCGGGAGCCCCGGCGACGGGTGGTGCGGCGACGGGGGTGACTCCGGCAGCACCGGGACCGGCTGCACCAGCGGCGGCCGGTGAGGGGGAGAGTGAGGGGGAGGACGGGATGGTTCCGTTGAAGATGATGAAGCGGGTGCCGAAAGGGAAGCCGAAGATCGAAGTGTTGTTCTGATTTGGGAGCGGGAAGTTCGATACTGGATGCTCGATGCTGGATGCTGGATGCTGGATGCTGGATGGATGAGGTTGGGGGTAGCGAGGGTGGGTTGGGGCTTTACGTTTGAGTGGGGAAGACGGTAGGTTTTGGGCTGATGGATATCGTTGGGATCAAGTTGCTTGTTTACAAGACGCTGCATTTTGTGGGGATTTTCGCGGTGTTTGTTTCTTTGGGCGGAATTGCGTCGCACTTGGCGAAGGGGGGGACAAAGGAGGATTTTCCGCTGCGGAAGATGGCGGCGATCACGCACGGGATCGGGATGTTTTTGATTTTGTTAGGTGGGTTTGGGATGTTGGCGGTGTTGGGATTGAAGGCGTTGCAGCTGTGGGTGGGGTTGAAGTTTGGTTTCTGGCTGATCTTTGGGGGGGCGACGGGGTTGCTTTACAAGATGCCTGGGAAGGCACGGGCGCTCTGGATATTTTTCATTATTCTTGGGGGTATCACGGCGTTTGTCGCGACGTCGCGACCGTTTTTCTTTTCGCCGGCGGGTTGAGGATGCGTCGAAGGCTGCGGGTGGATCGCGGCTCGGCGGGAGCCTCGCCCTCCTGGAGAGGGGTGGGCGTCAGTCTTCGAGGGAGTTCGCGATGTCGTCGGCGTGTTGTTGCCGAAGGGCGGAGAGTTTTTCCACGATTTCGGGATGATCGGCGGCGAGGTTCGTGGTTTCGCCAATGTCGTCGGCGAGATTGACGAGGAAGAGTTTTTTGTCGTCGGCGGTGAGTTCGGCGACGCCCTCGGGGGTGACGTTTTCGTGGGCATTGCCGATGAGTTTCCAATCGCCTTCGCGGACGGCCCACTTTGCTTTCGCGGCGTTTTTGCCCATGTGCCAATAGAAATTTTCATGGGGTGATTTTGCATTGTCGGATTTGAGGATGGCGACGATGGATTGGCCGTCGAGTTGGTGATCTGCGGGGACTTCTGTTTGTGTGAGTTCGGCGATGGTGGGGAACCAGTCGCAGCCGGTGACGAGTTGATCACGGACGACGCCGGAGGGGATTGTGCCGGGGAGAGAGACGATGGAGGGGACGCGGAGGCCGCCTTCGAAGACGGTGCCTTTGTGGCCGCGGTAGGGGCCGGAGGAACCGCCGCCGTAGAAGGTGCGTTCTTCGACGGAGTGGCCGTGGTCGGATTGGAAAATGATGAGGGTGTTGTCGCGTTGGCCGGTGGCGTCGAGGTGATCGAGGACCGTGCCGATGAGGGCATCCATTGAGGACATGAAGATAGCGTATTTATCGCGGGGGTGTTCGAGATCGAGGGAGGCGTAGTGTTGGCGGAACTGATCGGTGCCTTGGAGGGGGTAGTGAGGCCAGTTGATAGCCCAGTAGACGAAAAACGGGGCGTCATTTTCTTTACCGTCGTCGATGATCTTGAGCATTTCGTCGACCATGAGGTCGCCGAAGTATTCGCCGTCGTGCCAGACTTCCTCGCCGTCGCGCCAGAGGTCGTGTCGATTGGGGCCGACCCAGTAGAAGAAGTGGGAGTAGTTATCGATGCAGCCGCCCATGTGGCCGAAGGACGTGTCGAAGCCTTGGCCGAGGGGCATGGTTTCGGGGGTGTATCCGAGGTGCCATTTGCCGACGTGATGGGTGGTGTATCCGTTGGTTTTGAGGAGTTCGGCGATGGTGAGTTGTTCGGTGGGCATGCCAGGTTCGCCTTGGGCGGAGGACACGTTTCCGGGGACGCCGGCGCGAGCGGGGAAGCGTCCGGTCATGAGGCCGGCGCGGGAGGCGGAGCAGATGCCGGAGGGAGCGAGCATTTGGCTGAAGCGGACGCCGGAGGCGGCGAGGCGGTCGATGTTGGGAGTGAAGAGGTCGTCGGAGCCGTAGCAATTGGCGTCGATAGAGCCTTGGTCATCGGTGTAGATGATGATGACGTTCAAGGTCTGAGCCGGACGGGCATTTGTCGCTTGACCCAGATGCGGTTGTGCCGCGAGGGCACAGGTGACAGTGATGAGGGTGAGGAGGAGTTTCATGGGGTGTATTGGGTGGGTATGCAGCTAACGACTGGTAATGTGCCAAAACCAGAGGAGAACAAACTCTCACTCCGGTGAAACGTAACTGCGGGGCGCAAGCGTTCTTTCACTATATATCATATTTTTGTGGGAATTGAGATGCCGAGTGTGGTCGAGCAGAATCCTGTTAACTTTTTCGAGGCTGGGGCCATTTTACGGGCGTAACATAGATCCGGCGACCGTTTGTGTCGTCGATGTGAGACTAGGGGCTGACTTTTTTGTTATTATGAAATCGGAACGTGAAGACGCGGCTGGAGGACACCGATACAGGCGCCCTGGCAAAGGGGGTGCGGTGGCAACGTTGGCGTTCGTTATTTGGATTGGCGTGATTGCCTGGATGGCGGTGGTATTGGAGGCGGGAGACGGCGGGGTGGAAGGCGGATTTCTCAATTGGATGGGGAGGGCACACCTGCTCGTCCTGCATTTTCCCATTGGGATGCTCTTTTTGGTGGTTGCTTTGGAAGTCCTCCGATTTTTTAGGCTGATTCGAGTCAATGACGAGGCGACGATCATTGCGACGCTCGCGCTTACCTTTGCGGGGGCCATTGTTGCTTCGATATTGGGTTTTTTATTGATGACCACGGAGTCATTCGCCGGCAAGGCGATGACGCTTCACATGTGGACCGGATTGGCCGTGGTGGTTTTGACTTTTGCGACGCTGAAGTTTCGACTCAGCAATTTGACGAGTGTTTACTATTACGGGGCGTTGGTGCTAGCGGCGGTGTTTGTTTCGGCAGCGGGTCACTATGGGGGATCGATGGTGCATGGGGCGGATTATTTCACCGAGTATGCACCCGCGCCGATCAAGCGGGTGATCGCGCCGGATTCGGTTGCGGATTCTGGTGATGGGCAGGCGGGTGGTGAGGGTGGCTCGGTCGCCGGCGTGGCCCCGGAGGACGAGAATGTGTATTTGGATTACGTGCGTCCGATTCTTGAAGCGAAGTGCAACGAGTGTCACAACGAGGACAAGATTAAGGGGGATTTACGGATGGATACGTATGAATTGTTGATGGCGGGGTCGGAGGGATCGTCGTATCCCACGGTGGTTCCGGGTGATCCGGACGAGTCGGAACTGATTTTTCGAATTACTTTGCCGGAGGATGATGGTGATTTCATGCCGCCGGACGGGCCCGCTTTGACGGAGAGTGAGATTGCTATATTGAAGCTTTGGATTGGGGCGGGGGCGAAGCGGGAGACGACCGTGTCGGAGATTGGTGAGGCGGGGGCGGGGGTGTTTTAGGGGGGAGTTACGCAGTTACTCAGGGGCGCAGTTACGCAGGGTGTGGGGAGGCACCGAGTATGAGTAGGAGTATGATTGTGAGTATGAGGGAAGGCAAGAGGGGGAATGGTTGTTCGGTTATTCGGTTGATCGGTTCGTCGGATGGGAGGCAGAGAGGAGGCAGTGAGTGTGAGTAGGAGAATGGTGGAAGTTGCGCAGGTTCGTCGTTTCGCGGTTTCGCGGGGTTTTGAAAGGTCGGCTCTGCTCTAGCGGGCACACTCGAATCGGAAGTCGATCACGTCGTATCGATTCTTGGATGTTTTGTCTACCTCAGCGGTTTTAACCAAGTTCAGCGTTCTTTGAGCTTGGCTACTCAGTGGCCAGAGGAGGCGATTCCTTCGGTTTCTTGATTGTGGTTCGCGCACTTTATTTGTGTAATGGCCGCATGAAAGTCGGAGCTTTGGTGGCCCTTATAGTGATTGTGCTTTGCGGGCCAGTGCAAGCAAGTTGGGAATTGGTGGGCAAGGGAGAAAAAGATGGTTTGGAGGGAAAACTCAGAGTCATCAGTGTGGTAGGCCGGAATCTTGGCAGCGAGCTATTGGCGACATTAGTCCTCACCAACACATCTGACGAGATGTTTACTGTCGCTACGAATTTTGAGCATTATTTGTTCGTTAAGAATTCCGAGAAGTACCTGCTCGTATTGGCTCTCGGTTCCAAAATGAAACCAGGTGGAGGCTTCTACAAGACAAGTACTGATGGATTGGGAATCGTCATGTTGTATCCCGGCGAATCTTGTGAAATCACTGGTCTAACATATACAATCGATCCGGAGACGTTTGATGAGTCCATCGAGGCAATTGAACTTGTGTATAGCGTTTTTGACGATGATGAAAACAACTATGGTGATTTGTGGTGTGGCAAACTGGAATTTGAAGGGCAGGAATCGAAGTGAATTTGCCATCGGAAGCCTGCGGTTCTGATATCAGGTTGACAATTCTGAAAGGCTCGGGGTTGGCCAGGTAGCGGGTGAGATCATGTGCGATGGGTAAAATGGAAGGTTAGGAATCGATAGGGTGGTGTCGGTGGCCGGAGATTTGCTGGCTGAAGCGGTGGTAGTTGTGTGGTAAGGTTTGTTTTTTGGTGTCGACTGTTCCCTTGTTTCCGAGATGAGTTACTGTATCTCATCGAGTTCTTTTTTGGGCAGAATCGGGGAAGGCATGAATCCGATATGACGGAATCAGAGCGAAGAAGAATAGAGCAGCGAATCGGGCGAGGGTTGCCCTCCGCTTATGCTGATTTTTATTTGTTGATCGAGCGATACGACGATTCAGATATGTGGTATCGAGAAGAGGACTTGGATGATCTGCGTGCGCTGGCGGTTGATATTTTGTGTCGGGACAATATGCCTGCCCTTAGTGAACAGGATTTTGTGTTTTGGGGATGGAAGGATGCCCAATTTGCGATGTTTTCTGGCAAATTAGAGAGTGATGACCCGCTGGTGCGACACTTCGTGGAAGGCCTGGGATATGTGGGTGATGAGAAGAGGTTTTCGGAATGGATCGGCCAATTCGAGTTGGAACTGTCGTCTGGTTCCTCGAGTGTAGGCTCTGACTCCGCAATGATATCTCTTGCGAAGAAGTGTTCGATGGAATGGGAGGCGGTTGCGGCAGCCGGATTGGACAGTGCTGCACTTCCAAGAGATTCAAGGAGTCAGGCAGAAGATGCTCTTACCGCGCTCAGGCAGGGAATCGTCGCTCGGGAGGGGCCCCTTGAGGGTATTCAGTTTGTTGTTCCTGAATTGGAGGCGATTAGCAACGAAGTGATGATGAATTTTCTGAAGTGGGGATTTGTTCAGAACGCTGGGCGATGTGGGTTGGTTTTGAAGTAGCAATCCGCTAAACGTATGGGAGTACGATTTCGTTGAATGGGTTAATATGCGGCTCACTCCGATATTTGGAAGAGTACAGATAGTGAAATTGAATCGTGAAATTGAATCGTGAAATTGGAAAGTTGGTGCTCTGGCTGATTTTAGCGGGGACCTGGTCTTTTGGGATCGTGCCTATCGTTTGTAGGGGGGCGGTTGAGAATCCAACGTCCAGCTATCTAACCGGGTTTGGTGGTGCGGCGATTTTGTTGATAGGCGTGGCACTCGGGATTGCTATTTTCCTTTGGGCGCAAGTTTGGAGGGGGGTAAAATCGATTGTTGTCGACTGAGCCTTTCCTGTTAGGGAAGCAAGGCAGAGGGGATGGAAAGACGAATTCCGCGTAGATGGAGATTTATGTGCCGGTTTCTTGGGTGGGTATCATTGCTTGCGTTCTTTTTCTGGGTGGTGGTGGCTGTTGGTTTGCCTTCGGTGGGCTCGATTGGGTTGTATGGGCTTTCGGATGAAGCTGGTGATCATGTGACGCTGATCTTGATTGGAGTCTGTGTGTTGCTATGCGTTTACTCGATGATCAAGGGGCTTTCGGTTTCTATTGCGTGGGCGACGGCTTCGTTCCGTTCGAGGCGTTGGGAGCTCTTGAACCATTCGTTCAAAGAGCGATTGGTAGTTTGTCTTCTCGGTGCTTTGGCTATGGGCGCCATTCTCATGTTTGTGTCTTCTTTGGGTTTACTGGGGGTGATTGGCACTTCCTGCGGTGCGTTTCTTCCTCTTGTGACGGTGTTTCTCTTTCAGAGAGGAGCCCTTGGCTCTCTGGCTCTAAGGGACGGGCTTCGAGTAGGTGTTGGAGGATCGAATCAACGTGAACGCCGCTTCATGCGCTCGTCATTCTTCGCTCTCTCGCGGGTTGAAATGTGGTGGATGGCAGGTCTTATCATTCTTTGGGTTGGCCTTGCCGTTGTCGTTGTATTTTTGGGATAGATATAAGGACGGGAGCAACAATGAAGACAATCGAAGCCGGTAGAGCGAGATGTATTATTGGAGCTGTGTTAATTCTTTTTACCATCGTTAGCTGTGAACGCGAGTTTTCCGGGTTCGATCATGTCCATGTGACAGTGTCAAATGTAGGATCACTCGATTTGCGCGGATGCAAAGCGGCGTTAGGCGAATATCAGTCTGCCGCTGCAGCGCTTAGTCCAGGCAGCGGTGCTACACATTTGATGTTCAATCGCCCAATCACGGAGACTGCGGAGGTTGCGTTTCAAGTAGTGGGGTATCCTAAGGAAACGCAAATCGTGCCCTTACGAATACCGGCACCCTCTGCCAAAGGTCAATCGATTGAGCTTGTATTTCGAATCGATGGCGATTCCCGTCTGGTAACGGTCGATACGATGGTAGTCGGGGAGAGGGAGTGAGTTCCGGAATCTCCTTAGATTGGACTTTTGAGGATCGGCGGAGGTGATCCAGTTAGGGGAACTTGCGCAGGGACGCAGTTTGACAGGTACGCAGGGTGGAGGAGGGAGCGAGTATGAGCATGTCCGAGGCAGGCGGAGGGTTAGGTGTCGACGGATCCGTGACAGCAGTCGGCGATTTTACTGACTGAAGTGGGGGGAGTTGTGTGGTAGGATATGTTCATTGTTGTCGACTGTTCTTGTGCTTGGGGCCTCAGAATGATTTTCATTCGGCATATTTTCATTTTCGCGACGTTGATTGTTTGTATTGATCTCGCCGTTGGTCAGGACTCGACGGAGTGGTCAGAGAGTCAGGTGGGTGGGCTCTCTCTTCGCCACCCGAAAGCGGTCAAGTTGGTTGAATCCAAAGAGCCCCGTCAATCTATGCATGTTCTTCAGTCTGCTGATTTGAAGATTGTCTATTTTGATCCAGGCTATGCTCCGCTGCCGGAGGATCAAATCAGTGATCTAAATGACTTACTAGGGGCTGCGATTGTGGCGTGGAAATCTGGCGAGTGGCTTGGAGCCCATGATATTCGTGGCGATGCCGGGTTGGCTGGAATTGAAGGATTTGAGCCGCCCGGAAATTATCCTCGAGCGGTTATGATTCGATGTAGGATCAGAAACACCGCAGGGTTTGGTCCGTCAATTGAAGTTTACTTTACTGAATCAGTATCGATTCAGAGAGTTGTCGATGTTCTCGAATCGATTCGCTTTGTTGGGCCAAAGAAATGAGGAGAATTTTGTTCTTATGCCTCGGCTTGCTTGTCGTCGGCATGCTGGGGTTGTTGGCTAATAAGTATTTGATTGTCAGATCTCCGCCCAGCTTTTACGCAGCGGTTCCCGTCCACATAGTTGAGCTCAACCGAACCAAAGATTGGCAGTTTGAGGTATTTCCCCATAAGGAGAGCTTACTCTCATATTTGCGGAGCCTAGAGAACCCAACTGCTACACTTTCGGACGCTGTGGAAGGCGCCGAGGTGATGAACGACATTGTGAATGAGGTTGTCGCATGGAGTGAGAATCGGGAGGAGTTTTTGAAGTTTGGGTTCATTGATTCGTGGCGAAACCCATATTATGTAACGCTTCGAGATGGTGATTCGCCGGAAGATTTGGTCGTATTTTCGATGGGAGCTGACGGGCTAAGTAGTAGCAATGGTCTGGACGAGGATGATATTGCGGCGGATCGGCGGGAAGCGGTTAAAGGGTACTATGAACAGGCGGCAAGTGGTGTTGGTAGGGTTGGGAAGGATTGATATTCTAGTCTTTTAGGAGTGGCTGCCTTACGATGTCTTCGACGGGTGATCAGAAATTGATCAAGCAGGGTCTTTTTTGGGATACTTCGTCGGCTTCAGCGGTGGGAGAAGAAGTTGCGCGGTTTCGCACGGTGCGGGGAGGCAACGAGTATGAGGCGGAGTAGGAGGATGATAATGGGGGAGGCAGGGGGAGCGTTAGGTGGCGACAGACTCGTGACAGCATTCCGGGGCTTTACCGGCTGAAGCGAGTGGAGGTTCATGCTAGAATCTGCCATTCGTCGTCGATTGCCTCCTGTTACGCATTGTCAATTCTCTAGTGAAGAAGCCTCACCTCAGCGTTGTTTTCGTATTGTTGGCCTGTGCACAGCTAATGTGTTTCTACATCCCCTCGATCTTGGAAAACATCTACACGTTTCATTTGATCCCCGGAAAGCCGCTTGGCGGCTTCCGACTTTATCTAGTGATCGGGATCAAAACTGTAGCGACAATTACATTGCTTGGAATAGGCTACTCGATTTTCCGATTTAGGCGTATTGGGGAGGACGATTCGGGCTTAGCGGCGTGTGTAGTGCTCTTATCAATCACAGTCGCAAATCTTTTACTAATTCTTTTGTTGGGTAGTTTGTTAGTTGATCCGGAAGAGCTAAGCACCCCGCCTATGTCCCAGTAGGTAGAACCTAGCGGCTGGGAAAGCCTTCGGTAGGCTCGGAGGTGGAAACTGCGTGTGCGAATGGCGGCCCAGGGCGCCGGCGGGTGCGAGAGGGCCGTCGGCATTTTGGATCAGTAGATCAGGCGGTTCTAATGGGGCGGGCGAACTGTGATCAGAAATCGATGACGTAGTAGCGGTTTTGGGAGACCTTGTCGGCCTCTGCTGTAGTGATCCACCTTTCTTTGTACTTGTCGCCCCAAGAGTCTGAGAACGCTATCTCGCCGGTTTCTTTGTTGTAGCCGATGATGATGACGACGTGGGAGCCGATTTGTTCTCTTTTTAGGGCTGGTTCGTCGGCGATGGCTTCCATGCGGGTGGTCCAGGCGGCCCAGTCGGTGACTTCTTTTCGTTCGGCGGTGCGTTCGTTGGCAGTGTCGTTGAAAGCGGGGGTGGAGAAGAGGGTCCACATGACGGGGATGCCGTCGTCGATGAATTTTGAGAGCTTGCGGATGTCGACTTCGCCTTCGGTGAAGATATCGAATTTTTTGCCTTTGCGACGGATGTCGCGGCCGATGTTTTCGAGGAGGAGGGTGAGGCTGGTGCCGCCGCCCATGCCGGTATTGCCGGCCATGGCGAGGAGATACATATCCGCCGACATGCCGAGTTGGCGCATGCAGCGTTCCGCGGTGGCGGGGGCGCAATAGCCCTTGGGACCCTGATCGACCATGGGGATGTCGCCGATGACGACGTCGCCGTTGGGGCGGGTTTCGACATTGTCGCGGGCGCGTTGGCGGTCGGCGGTTTCGGAGACGCGTTTGATGCGGCCTTTTTGGTCGGCGAACTCATTGGTTTCGATGGCGATGCTGACGAACTCGAGCTCTTCCTCTGAGAGAAGGAAGGAATGTCCGGACCAGTCCCAGCGGAGGACATCGCGTTTGGCTTCGCCTTCGCCGAAGGTTTGTTTTTCGGGTTCACCGAGGACGGCGGTGAGTTGTTCGCTGATGAGATTGACGTCGCGTTCGATGGCTTCGCCGAGGCTGTTGGGATCGGGGAGCTTGTTGCCGGCGCGGTCGAAGTGATCTTCGCCGGAGCCTTTGGCGCCGAAGAAGTCGCCTTTATTGGCGTAGACGATGGAGATGGACGTTGTGCCTTCGGTGGTGCCGTAGAGGGCGAGGGAGTAGGGGCGGGCGTTGAAGAACCGGTAATCGGCGGGGGCGTATTTACGGAAGGAGGATTGGGTGGCGGTTTGGGATTCCTGTGGCCAGTCGAGGCGCGTGGCAACGTCTTCGGGATTGTTGGCCCAAAGGTTGCCGTCGACGAAGAGTTCGTGGCCGATGACTTCGTTTATTTTTTCGAGGGAGATATCGGAGTCGACGGCGGCGGGGGCGTCCTTTTGTTGTTCAGACCAAGTAGCGATGTAGGCTTGGTCTTCGGTGGAGAGGCGGGCGAGCGGGAGCGTGAATTCTTTGCCGTCTTCGCGGACGATGGTGGCTTCGGTGGCGGTGGCGGAGACGAGTTTGGCTTCGAGGGATTTGCCGTCGGAGGAGGTGAAGGTTCGGAAGTCGTCGGCGGCGGAGAGGGTGGGGGTGTTGGTGGGGGGCGGTGCGGGGGGTTCGGGGGCGCATGATGGTTTATAGTTAGCTTGGGATGTGGAGGAGTTCAAGGGGAGAGGGGGAGGCAGTGAGTATGATTAGGAGTATGAGTATGAGGGAGGCAGAAGGGGGCTTGGGGATGAAAGTTGGGGATTTGGCGGGGCGTTGTAGGGGGTAGGGAATTGCTGTTCCGGGGGGGTGATTTTGGGGCTTCGGGGGGCGATTTTACCTATTATTTCTTTAAAACCCTTACAATGAAACCCTTACGAGAAGGACGGCGCTTTTTGGTGCTGGGGACGGTCTTGCTCGGTCTGCCGGGATTGGCGTGGGCTGAAGGAGCGGGGGACGATGAGCGGGTGAGTTATTGGGAGGAGGTGCGGCCGGTGTTTCAGGCCAAGTGCCAGGGGTGTCATCAACCGGCGAAAGCGAAGGGGGAGTACGTGATGACGGATGTCGCGAAATTGATCGCCGGGGGTGAGACAGGGGAAGCGGTGGTGGCGCATGCGGCGGCGAAGAGCTTTTTGATTGAGATGGTGACGCCGGTGGATGGGGAAGTAGAGATGCCGCCGAAGGGAGAGGCCCTAACAGACGAAGAATTGGCGTTGGTGACCCGATGGATTGAAGAGGGCGCGGTGGATGATACGCCGGCGAATGCGTTGCAGAAATATGATCAGGATCGTCCACCAGTGTATGCGGTGCCGCCGGTGGTAACGGCGATGGATTATTCGCCGGACGGGAAGTTGTTGGCGGTCGCGGGATTTCACGAGGTGTTGTTGCATCATGCGGATGGAAGCGGATTGGCGGGGCGATTGGTGGGTTTATCGGAGCGGATTGAGAGCGTCGCGTTTTCGCCGGACGGGACGCGGTTGGCGGTGACGGGGGGATTGCCGGGCCGGATGGGGGAGGTGCAGATTTGGGATGTGGCGAAGCGCGAGCTGGACGTGTCGGTGCCGGTGACTTTTGACACCGTGTATGGCGCGAGTTGGTCACCGGATGGGAAACTGGTGGCGTTTGGGTGTGCGGACAACACTGTCCGCGCGATCGATGCGGGGAACGGGGCGCAGGTCTTGTTCATGGGGGGGCACAATGATTGGGTGCTGGATACCGTGTTTACCGTGGCGGGGGACGGTCTGGTGAGTGTGGGACGTGATATGTCGACGAAACTGACGGAAGTGGAGACTGAGCGGTTCGTGGACAACTTGAGTTCGATTACGCCGGGGGCTTTGAAGGGCGGAATTGCGGCGGTGGCGCGGCATCCGGAGAAGGACGAGGTGTTAGTGGGAGGCGCGGACGGCGTGCCGCAGATATATCGGACGAAACGCGAGACCGCGCGGAAGATCGGGGACAACGCGAATTTGATCCGGAAATTTCCGGCGATGAAGGGGCGCATTTGGGATGTGGCATACAGTCCGGACGGGAACACGATTGCTTGTGTGAGCAGTTTGAACGGCAAGGGGCAGGTCAATCTGTATGCGGCGAAGTTCGACAGCACGATACCGGAGGAGGTGAAAAAGGTTTTTGAGAAGGCGGCGAAGCAGACGGTTGAGGCAGACGAGCAATTGAAGGAAGATTTTTGGACGAAGGGAGTGAAGTTATTGGCGTCGATCGAGGTGCCGGAGACACCCATCTTTTCGGTGGCCTTCAGTCCGGATGGGAAGACCGTGGCGGCGTCGGGGTCGGACGGGGAGATTCGGTTTATCGATGTGGGGACGAAGAAGGTGGCGTCGCGGCTGACGCCGGTGGAAGTGGGTAAGGACGAAGGTTTGGTGGCGGGAGCGACGAAGGGGACGGTGAATCATGTCAGGGGCAAGCGCGGCGAGGGAGAGGATGTGTCGCTGGAGGCGGGAGCCATTCGGGAGATTCAAATCACCTCGGGACCTGTTGTTCTTCGCGGGCAGCATGAGTATCAGCAGATGCTGGTGACGGCGGTGCTGAAGAGCGGGGGCACCGCGGATGTGACGCGGGATGTGGATGTGAGCGGAGGTAAAGGGCTGGTGCGGGTGGACGAGCGGGGCTTGGTGCAGCCGCGGAAGGCGGGGGACGGGCAGCTGGTGGTGCAACTGGGAATGCACTCGGCGGCAGTGCCGGTGAAAGTGTCTGATCTGGGGAAGGTGCGAGAGCTGGATTGGGTGCGGGATGTGAATCCGGTGATCACGAAATTGGGTTGCAACGCGGGAACCTGTCATGGGGCGAAAGACGGGAGAAACGGATTCAAGCTGTCGCTGCGGGGGTATGATCCGATTTTTGACGTGCGTGCGTTTGCCGATGATCATTCATCGCGGCGGGTGAACTTTGCGTCGCCGGACGACAGTTTGATGTTGTTGAAGGCGACCGGTGGGGTGCCGCATGAGGGGCAGCAGGTGACCCAAGCGGGATCGGAGTATTACCAGATCATTCGTGATTGGATTGCGAAGGGGGCGAAGTTGGAGAAAGGAGGCGCGCGGGTGAAGTCGATTGAAGTTTATCCCAAGAACCCGGTGATCGATGTGATCGGGGGGCGTCAGCAGATGCGGGTGGTGGCGACGTATACGGACGGGGTCGAGAAGGACGTGACGCGGGAAGCGTTTATGGAGAGCGGGAACACCGAAGTGGCGACGCATGATGATTTTGGATTGCTGACGACCTTACGGCGCGGGGAGGCGCCGGTGCTGGCGCGGTTTGAGGGGGCTTATGCGGCGACTACTTTGACCGTGATGGGGGATCGGTCCGGGTTTGAGTGGGCGGAGCCGGCGGCGAACAACGAGATTGACCGGTTGGTGGCGGCGAAATGGGAGCGGATGAAGATTCGGCCGAGCGGTTTGTGCACGGACGAGGAATTTGTGCGGCGGATTTACTTGGATTTGACGGGGTTGCCGCCGACGACGGAAGCGGTGCTGGCGTTTCTTGAAGATGAGCGCGGAAGCCGGGTGAAGCGGGATGCGTTGATCGATGAATTGATCGGGGCGCCGGAGTTTGTGGATTATTGGTCGAACAAGTGGGCGGACATGCTGATGGTGAACAGCAAGTTTCTGGGGCCGGAGGGTGCGGAAGGGTTTCGTGGGTGGATCCGGCAGGAAGTGGAGGAGAATCGGCCGTACGACGAATTTGTGCGCCGGATTTTGACGGCGTCGGGATCGAACAAGGAGAATCCGGCGGCGTCGTATTACAAGATATTGCGGACGCCGGAGGATTTGATGGAGAACACCACGCACTTGTTTTTGGCGACGCGGTTTAACTGCAACAAGTGTCATGATCATCCGTTCGAGCGGTGGACGCAGGATCAGTATTATGAGACCGCGGCGTATTTTGCGCAGGTCAGTTTGAAGGCGGATGCGAAGGGGAGTGGCAATCGGAAGATTGGGGGGACGGCGGTGGAGGGGGCGAAGCCGTTGTTTGAGGTGGCGTTGGATTTGGATGAGGGCGAGATGACGCATGACCGGACGGGGGAAGTCACGGCGCCGCAGTTTCCGTATCGGGCCAAGCACGAGGTCGAAGACGGGGCGTCGCGGCGGGAGCAACTGGCGGCGTGGATGACGAGCGCGGACAACCAGTATTTTGCGATGAGCTATGCCAACCGGATTTGGGGCTATTTGCTGGGGACGGGCGTGATTGAGCCATTGGATGATATTCGGGCGGGCAATCCGCCGAGCAATCCGGAATTGTTGGCGTATTTGACGGACGAATTTGTGGCGAGCGGATTTGATGTGCGGGAATTGATGCGGACGATCTGTAAGTCGCGGACCTATCAACTGTCGATTGGGACGAATCGATGGAATGAAGATGACACGATTAACTTTTCGCATGCGAAAGCGCGTCGTTTACCGGCGGAAGTGTTATTTGATTCCGTTTATGCGGTGACGGGATCGACGCCTGCGATCCCGGGGGCGAAGCCGGGGATGCGGGCGGTGGAATTACCGGATGCGGCATTGGATTTGAAGAGTGGGTTTTTGGCGAACCTGGGGCGGCCGGTGCGTGAGAGTTCCTGTGAATGTGAGCGGGCGAACGATGTGCAGTTGGGAGCGGTCATGGCGTTGTTGAGTGGGCCGGCGGTGGCGGATGCGATTGGGGACGAGAAGAATGCGATTGCGCGGCTGGTGAAACAGACGCCCGATGATCGGGAATTGGTGGAGAAGATTTTTTTGCGGGTGTTGAACCGGAAAGCGACGGAGGCTGAAGTGACCGCGACCTTGGGGAACTGGGCGGATATCGAGGGGGATCACGAGCGGCTGGTGGAGGCATTGGCGGCGCGTGAGGCGGCGTGGGTGCCGGTCAAGGCGGAGCGGGATGCCAGGCGGTTTGCGGCGATTGAGAAGGCGACGGCGGATATTGAGGAGTATCAGCCGGAGCATGACGCCGAGCGGAAGCGATTGGAAGGGGAACGGGCGGCGCGGGAGAAGAAGGCGGGGGCGGCGTTAGCGGCGTATGAGAAGGACGAATTGGGTAAGCGTTTGGCGACGTGGGAGGGAGAGCTGGCGATGAAGCGGCTGTGGACGACGTGGACGGCGGCCACGCCGTCAGAGGCGACGATCTCGAAGGGGTATGAAGTAGAAGTGTTAGAGGATGGGTCGGTATTGGCGAAGGGTCCGAACACTGCGAATGCGGATTTTGCCTTGGTGGTGCCGACGGAGATGACATCGGTGACGGGTTTCATGATCGAGGTCACGCCGCACGAGTCGTTGCCGGGGTTTGGGCCGGGGATCAATCAGAATCGGAACCTGGTGGTGACGGAAGTGAATGCGAAGTGGCGGGTGCGCGGCGGTGAGAAGGGGGCGAAGCCCAAAGTGGTGGAGCTGAGCGGCGCCAAGGCGACGTTTAATCAAAAAGGTTTTGACGTGAAAAATGCGATCAACGGGAAATTGGATCGGAATGACAAGGGATGGGCCTTGGCGGGATCGGGATTCAATGGGCCGGAGCGGGCGATGTTTCAGTTTAAGGAACCGATTGTGTCGGAGAAGGGCGTGGTCTTGGATTTGGGAGTCATTTGCCGATACAGCAACGGGGATTATCCGGTGGGGCATTTCCGGGTGTATTTGACGGGTTCGAAGGCGCCATTGGAGGAAGGGTTGCCGGAGGCGGTGGCGGGAGCTTTGAGGGTGGCGCCGGATGAGCGGAGTGAAGAGGAGCGGGCGGTTTTGGATGCGTATTATCGGGTGGAGGATGCGGAGCGCGTGGCGAAAGAAGTGGCTTTGTGGAAGGAGCAGCGGGCGCTGCCGCTCGACGCGAAGATGGAAGGCTTGAAGGCGGCTCTGGCGAAGGCGGAGCTACCGATTCAGGAGGATGCGAAGTTGTTGCAGCTTCGGAAGGACGTGGACATGAGCGTTGAGCAGTCGGTGAACCGGCGTTTGACCGCGGCACAAGATTTGACGTGGGCCTTGATTAATAACCCAGCATTTTTGTTTAATAGATGAGGGGAGTTTCGCAGTTACGCAGTCGCGCAGTTTCGCAGGGAGATGAATAAGTTTCGTCAGTTGAAGGTGTGGGAGAAAGGGATGGGTTTGGTGTCGGAGGTTTATTCCCTGACGAAGGGATTTCCTGAGGATGAGCGGTATGGGTTGAGTTCGCAGATTCGGCGGGCGGCGGTGTCGGTGCCCAGCAATATTGCGGAGGGGTATGGGAGGCAGTCGCGGAAGGAGTATTTGCGGTTTTTGCACGTTGCTCGGGGGTCTTTGTTTGAATTGGATACCCAGGTGGAGTTGGCGGCGAATTTGGGATTTTGTGACCGTGAGGCATTTGAAGAAGTGTCGGAGAAGATTTCGGAGATCAGTCGTATGTTGAGTGCGCTGATTTCCCGCATCCGGGAAGCGGATGAACCGAAGAGTGGGCGAGTGAAAGAGGAAGTCGAAATTGAGTATTTCGATTCGGCTGATTTGGAAGCTATTGCCTACACAACTACTAAATAGCCATGTTTCGATTCAAAGGACCTAAGGGACGGGATTTATGTGATGCGCACCTGGGATACACGCGGCGGGATTTTTTGCGTGTGGGTGGTGCGGGAATGATGGGGATGACCTTGAATAATTTGTTGGCGGCGCAGTCGGCGAGTGCGGCGTCAGGGTCGTTGACGGGTTCGGGCGGCTGGGGGAAGGCGAAGAGTGTCATCATGGTTTATTTGCAGGGGGGACCGAGTCATTTGGACTTGTGGGATCCGAAGGAGAATGTGCCGGACAAGATTCGGAGTCAGTTTGGAACGATTCCGACGAAGATTCCGGGTGTGCATTTCACGGAGATTTTGCCGCAGCTGGCGAAGGTGAATGACAAGTTCACGATGATCCGGTCGATGAGCTATACGCCGAACGGGTTGTTTAATCATACGGCGGCGATTTACCAGATCATGACGGGGTATACGACTGACAAGGTGAGTCCGTCGGGGCAACTGGAGCCGCCGTCACCGAAGGATTTCCCCAATTTCGGATCGAACATCGTGCGCTTGAAGCCGACGGAGGATCCGATGTTGCCGTTCGTGATGCTGCCGCGGCCGTTGCAGGAATCGAACGTGGTGGGCAAGGGGGGGACGGCGGGATTCCTGGGCAAAGCCTTTGATCCTTACACCTTGTATCCCGAGGGGGACGACATGTTGATGAACAAGATGGACAACATCAAGGTGGACGATTTGCAGCTGCGCCCGGACGTGTTTTCGGTGCGGTTGCGGCGGCGGGCGAAGTTGCGGGAGGCGATTGAGGCGCAGATGCCGGTGATTGAGAAGGCGGTGGAGGATTACAACCTCGACAACTATTATGAGCAGGCGCTGAATTTGATTGTGTCGGGGCGTGCGCGGGAGGCGTTCAACATTGAAGAGGAGCCGGAAGCGTTAAGGGACCGGTATGGGCGGAACACCTTTGGGCAGAGTTGTTTGTTGGCGCGGCGCTTGGTGGAAGCGGGGACGCGGGTGGTGGAAGTGATCTGGCCGAAGGTGGCGAACTCGAACAATCATTCGTGGGATCACCACGTGGGATTGACGGACCGGATGAAGAAGCAGTCGGGGCCGATGCTGGATGCGGGGTTATCGACGTTGTTTGAGGATTTGGATGAGCGGGGGATGTTGGAGGATACGCTCGTGGTGGCGATCGGCGAGTTTGGCCGGAGTCCGGAGAAGGGGGTGAGCACGTCGGGGAACAACAACAGCGCGGACGGTCGGGATCACTGGCCCTATTGTTACACGGCGATCATGGGGGGTGCCGGGATCAAGCGCGGGTATGTGCATGGGAAGTCGGATAAGACGGGATCGGCGCCGCTGGAGGATCCGGTGCATCCGATGGAGGTGTTGGCGACGATTTATCACAGTGTCGGGATCGATCCGGAGACGATTGTGTATAATCATTTGAATCAGCCGCGGGAGTTGGTGAAGGCGGGGGCGGTGGATCGGTTGTTTGGGTGAAATTGGTTTCGCAGTTACTCAGTCTCGCAGTTTCGCAGGGGGTTGGGATGCGGTGGGGTGGAGTGGTCGTTTTTGGCTTGATTGCCGG
>JBCCIR010000065.1:0-28603 GCA_039028175.1 Verrucomicrobiota bacterium | reverse complement strand
GTAAAACCTAACATTCTATACACCAATATTTATTACAAGCGAATCATTAATGGAGGTCATTAATACTTAAAGGCATTATCAGTATTTCCGTCCCTCTCATGTTTGTCCATTGCTAAAAAGACTAGTTTGTTTGTCATTAGGTTTGTTATTAGGTCCTGTAGAATGAATGGAAAAAGTAATTGAATTAATGAAAATAAAAAAAAATGGAAAAAGAAATGCAAAATAAGACACATACCCTATCTACCATTTTAAAGCTTGTCTCCATAAAATTTTTTATCTGCGTCATACCAAGATGCCTTCAATACTTCAACGCTTTCAAACCGACACGGCATAAAAAGCTGCGGAATACAACGTTGTATGGAACCGCTCCAATCAGTCCTTCCCCCTCCAGCGGCGACTTAAGTTCCGCAAGCTCCGACCGCAGCTGCCCATTCTCCTTCGATGTCACCCAGGCAAATACCCCCAACACGAGCACCGCCACCAGCAAAACGATTCCAATTCCCTTGTTCATGACAAGAGAAAGGCTATCAACTTCCAGCCCACGCGATAACTACAAATTCCCCCCGTATTTGTAATGAAATTCGCCCCGCAACACCCCCTCCGATCCCGACAAGCCCCTCAGCCCTTGACCAAGTATACAAACATGAAAGCCCCAATGATCAGGCACATAATGGCCATCGACAGTCCAAAAATAATCATACGCGCTCTTCTTTACTCAAAAATTTGACCATTTCCAGAGAAAAAATCATTCCGCAGGTCTAGCGCCTCATAAACCAAATCGCCATCCCCAGAAACATCCCACTCGGAATCGCCTCAATCAACCAACCCCAAAACCAATACCGCTGAAAATACTCCTTCGCGATCGCCGCATCCCGCGTTAATCGCCAAACACGAAACTCGTCCGACTCCGCCTCTACATAATAGGTCCCGTCCCCCTGTCGATACAGCGCCAACAAAATGCCGCCAATCTGCTTACGCCGAATCAATCGCAGCGCTCTCACGAGGGCACAAAGTCACTGTCTCGAATCATCACGCCCCCACCTTCGCCTCACTTCTGCGCCCCCTCAACCTTCCCGCAGATCAAAACACGCCAGCCGATCCTTCAAACGCAAATAGACGCGCCCGTCCGCAATCGCCGGCGAAGGACAACTCAAAGCCCCCACCTTGGCGCTGCCCAACTCCTCATACCCCTCCGGACTCGCCGCAAACATCGTCAATGTTCCCCCGTTGTTCTGCAGTGTGTAAATCTTCCCATCCGCCAAAAATGGCGAAGAAATATTCACACGCCGCAATTCCTCCCAAGCCTTCTCTCCCGTCTCCAGGTTCACACACAACTGCTTGTCGCCCCCCGCAAGATAAACATGCCCCTCATAAATAATCGGCGTCGAATGCTTCCGCCGTGAACGCCAGTCATGACCCCAGAGCTCCACCGCCTCCCCCGCGCCTTCATCCCATCGGTACCCATATAGCCCCCCATCTTCCCCCCCACCATAAACCACCAAATAGTCCCCACTCACCACCGGCGACGCTTCGCCTCCCCCTCTCAGATTCGCGACAACCGCCCCGTCCTTCCCATCCACGAGCACCGCTCCGTCCTTCCCGTTCGCCACAATCAATCGCTGCCCCCCCACTTCCCAGAAGGTCGGTGATGAATTGCTTCCCCGAACTTCCTTCTGCTCCCACACCTTCTCGCCAGACTCAAAACTGTAGGCCACCAGCGCCTCGGCCTGGAAAATGACTTTCCCGTCCACCACCAACGGACACGAAGCCGGACCGATCATCGGCAGTGGCGATTTCCAAAGCAAATCTCCCGTCTCCGCGTCTAGGCTATACAAACTGTCACGGCTCACCGCCAACACTTTCCCGTCCACCACCGCCGGCGTGCTCGACGCCTTGCGACTCGTCTCCTCCGATTCAAACGCCGCCTTCCAAAGCTCTTCCCCCGTCTCCGCATCCCAGCAAATCACCACGTCCTCCGCCGCCAATCGCGTCGACGGTACCGCCGCGATGATTTTCTCCTTCGCCTCCTCGGAAAAGCCCTGCCCATCCAACCACTCCACCATCGCCTCAAACGACTCGAACCGCTTGTTCCGCACCGCGTCCAGTTTTTCGTAATCCTCGAATGACAACACCGCCTTCCCCTTCACCAGGCGCGACGCCAGCCAACTCCCCACCCGCATCTGTTGCGACTCGTTCAAATGCTCCGCCACCCACTCCTTCGCCCACTCGTTCAGCGCAGCCCCACGCAAGCGCGTCGGCCGCTCCACTCGCGCCTTCTCCGCCGCCGCCTTCAACTCCGGAGAAAAATCGTTCCCGCGATTCCCCAAATCAGACATGACGCGGTTGTCGATCGATCGCGTCTCCGTCGGGACATCCCGGTGCCAAATCAACGACATGTAAACCTTCCCGTCCGACACCACCGCGCTCCCATGCCCGCCGTAATGATCGCTCGGAAGCGTCTCACTCTCCCATACCTTCACCGGACCATCCTCCGGCCACGCCTCCGCCAACTCGGTCTCATCCGTCGAAACCCCATTCCGATCGGGTCCCCGCCACTGATTCCAATCGCCCGCATTTGCCCCGCCAGGCACCCACGTTAAAAACCCCAGGCCCGCCAGACCCACCGCCACAACTATCCCGTCATCTTTCATCATCTCAAACTACTCAACCAGCCTCGCCCCATCCTCAAGCAAGGATATCGCTCAACACAGTGCCATGAACATCCGTCAATCGGAAGTCCCGCCCCGAATACCGATAAGTCAATTTCTCATGATCCAGCCCCAGCTGATGCAAAACAGTCGCATGCAAATCATGGAAATGGATCCGATTCTCCACCGCCGCGATCCCGTTCTCATCCGTCGACCCATACCGCATCCCCCCCTTGATTCCGCCACCCGCCATCCAGAAGCTGAACCCCGCGGAGTTATGGTCCCGCCCGTCGTCTCGTCGCACGTGCGGCGTCCGCCCAAACTCACCGCCCCATATCACCAACGTCTCATCCAGCATGTCTCGCTGCTTCAAATCCTCCAGCAACCCTGCCATCGGCCGGTCGATCTCCGCACAATTCCGCGCCAGGTTGCTCCGCAAACCATTGTGCTGATCCCAGTTCCCATGTCCCAGCTCGATAAACCGCACCCCCGCCTCAGCAAAGCGCCGCGCCATCAAACACTGCCGCCCAAAATCATCCGTCGTCGCCTCCCCGATCCCATACTGCTTCCGAATCGACTCCGGCTCCCCGGCAATGTCCATCGTCTCCGGCACCTCCGACTGCATCTTGAAGGCCAGCTCATAGGACTGAATCACCCCTTCGATCTGCCCGTCCACTTTCGCCTCTTTCAAAAGCCGCTCATTCATCCCCTGGATGAAATCCAGTTGCCGGCGCTGCACACCCGGCGCCATCCCGCTCGCCAGATAATCGATCTTCGCATCCTTGACCGGCTGATTCAAAACTCCGATCCGAGTGCCCTGATAAACCGCCGGCAAAAACGCACTCCCGTAATTCTGCGCCCCACCCACCCGCGTCGGCGGACTAATGGTGATAAAACCCGGCAAACTGTCATTCTCCGTCCCCAATCCATACAAAACCCACGCCCCCATCGATGGACGAACAAACTGAAAACTGCCCGTGTGTAACTGCACGAAAGCCTGAGGATGACTGGGAATGTCGGCATACATCCCGTTTAACAAACAAAGATCATCCGCGTGAGTCGCCAAATGCGGAAACAACGCGGAAATCGGAAGCCCGCTCTCCCCATGGCGCTTGAACTCCCACGGCGACGGCATTAACTCGCGGCCATTCACCTTCTTCCCGGCATGCTTCGCCAACCCCGGCTTGAAGTCAAAGGTGTCTACATGCGAAGGCCCGCCCCGCATGCAGCAGAAAATCACCCGCTTCGCCTTCGGCGCAAAGTGAGGGCTCTTCGGCGCCAGGGGCGCTTGCGCCGCCCGCGCCTCCCGGCTGCTTAAACCGGCAAACGCCATATACCCGAACCCCGCCGAAAATCCCTGGAGTAGCCGCCGCCGCGATACTCCCATTCCCCCGGATCTCTCTTCGATTCTTGTCCTCATCATTGTTCTCCCCTTCCCATTCACCTTCGCTAATCAAGATATCTGAATTCAGCACCCGCCAGGATCGCCTGGCTCATGACCGTCCAAGCCTCAACCTCCGATTCCCCTTCCGCCATGCCCGCCTCCGCCATTGACACCATCACATCATCGAGAAACGCATTCGACTTCTCCACCTCGTCACCCGTCGGTTCGCGGCCCAAAGCCGCCAAGTAAACCATTGCCAACTGCTCCTCCCGCCCCTTCTCCGCCAGCAACACCCGCTCCGCCATCTCCCGGGATCGCTCCTTCACAAAACCACTGTTCATCATGTATAGCGCCTGCGTGGGGACGGTCGTCACATTCCGGCGCCCCACCAAAATACTCGGCTCCGCAAAATCAAAATTCTGTAGTAAATCCGGAAGAATATTGCGCACGATCGGCAGATAAACACTCCGCTTGCTCGAATTGGCCGCTCCAAGCATCTTCATATCCTTCGGCGAACGCCCCACATTGGAGTTGCCCAACTCCGCCACCACCGACCCCCGCGCCGGCTCCAAATCCAATGCCCCGCTTGCACTCAACATCGCGTCCCGAAGCGCTTCCGCATCCAAGCGCCGCCGGTTCATTCGCCATACCAGCCGATTGTCCGGATCCACCTCGAAATTCTGGGCGTCATGAGCCGTCGACAAACGATACGTGCGACTCATGACAATCTCCCGAATCAATGACTTCACCGACCACCCCTCGTCCACAAACTTCGCCGCCAGGTAGTCCAACAACTCCGGATGAGTCGGACGCTCCCCCTGTGTCCCGAAATTGTCCACCGTCCGCACAATCCCCTGCCCAAACAAATGATGCCACACCCGGTTCACCATGACTTTCGCCGCCAATCGCCCCCGCTCTTTGACAATCCAGTCGGCGAGCTCCCTCCGCCCACTCGCATTCTCCGGAATCTTCGGCCCATCCCCCGGATACAAAACCGGCAAATAACCCCGCGGGACCTCCGCGCCCTTTTCCTCCGCATTGCCCCGAATCCGCAACGTCGTCCCACCCACTCCATCCCCCGCCCGGTCTGCCACGCCCATCGCATACCCCGGAGCCTCCGGTGTCCGGTCCCGCAAATCCTCCATCTCATCCGACAAATCCTCCACCCGCTCTCCCATCTCCACCATGTCCCGGGGCGGCTTGTCGCGATTCCTGTACCGCTTTTTCATTAGGCTGAATTTCTTCTTCGCCGAAGCCAACTCCTTCGACAGGGCCGATACCTCGCCCCGATGCTTGCGCAACTCGGTCTCCTTCTCCTTGCCGCGATCCCCGATCGGCATCAACTCCGATGGCTGCCGGTTTCCGCCCCCCTTGCCGGTTCCATAATACGGAACCGTGCTCGTGAAAAATCCCGCTAAGGCGTAGTAGTCCTTCATCGCGATCGGATCGAACTTGTGATCATGACAACGAGCGCAGCTCGCCGTCAGTCCCAATACCCCGCGCATCACGACGTCAATCTGCTCGTCTACAATGTCCATCTTGAACTGCTCCTTGACCCGCTCATTAAGCGACTTCGGCCCCATCGCCAAGTATCCCGTCGCCACCAGCAACTCGTCCCGATGCTCCCGCGAATCCGCCGGAAGCAAATCCCCCGCCAGCTGCTCACGCAAAAACCGGTCATACGGTCGATCCTCGTTAAACACCTTGATCACGTAATCGCGGTATCGCCACGCCTCCGGATACGTAAAGTTCCGCTCCATTCCCGACGATTCACCGTATCGCGCCACATCTAGCCAGTGTCGCCCCCAGCGCTCGCCAAACTGAGGCGACGCCAACAACTCATCAACAATCTCATCAAAGGCCTCAGATGAGCCGTCGGCCGCCACCCTCATGACCTGCGCCGACGTTGGCGGTAACCCGACCAGGTCAAAAGTCATCCGGCGCAGCAGATCAAGCGCCGCCGCATCCTCTACCGGTCTCAACCCATCCCGCTCCAAGCGCTCCAACACAAAATGATCCATCCCCCGCCGCGGCCACGCCACCTCCTTCACCCCTGGCTTCCCACCCAAAGTCGGAGGCTGAAACGCCCAATACTCGCGCGCCGCCTCCATATCAATCACCACTTCATCGACCACCACCCCCGTCCCTCCCTCCGTGCGCGGGTCCGGCGCCCCCATTTCCACCCACTTCTCAAAATCCCGCACCACCTTCTCCGGCAATCGCTCCTTCGGCGGCATCTCCAAATCCTCATATCGGATCGACTCGAGCAATAAACTCTCCCCCACCTTCCCCGGCACCACCGCCGGCCCCGTGTCACCCCCCGCCAATACCCCCGCCTTCGTGTCCAATAACAATCCTCCCTTCACCTTTTCCGACTCCGCGGAATGACAATCAAAACACTTTTCCACCAGGACCGGCCGAATGCGCGCCTCAAAAAACGCCTCCTCCTCCGGTGACAAATCCGCCGCCCAGCTCACGCCTGCCAAAAGAATCCCGAACCCCACAAAAGCCACCGCCACTCTCGGTATCTCCCTGAACATCATCAAAACGCGGATCGGATATTAAATCCGGACAACTACAGAACGCCCCGCAACCCCCCGTTCTTTCAAACCTACGGCCCACCGGCAGGCGCTTCCCTGACCTGGTAAAACGCGTTCCGCGTCGACAGCGGCACCAAATCCATCACCGGAATCGGCGCTCCCGTTCCCATCACCCCAGCATCCTCCACCCCCACTGGCGGCAACACATCGTCACGCAAAACGTCATACTCATGACCCACCCGCGATTCAAACATCAAACGCACCTCCCCCGCATCGTCCGCCGAAAACATCGTCAACTCAAACTCACCCCCAACCTCAATCCCCGCCCCCTTCAATCCCACTCCCGATCGATACTCATCCACATCCGTTGTCACCACCAACGCCGCCCCGAACCATCCCGTCGCCGTCGGCAAAAAATCAATCATTACCGTGCGCGTCCCGCCCGGCCCCAGGGACGTCTCCCCGGTATCCGAACTGACCGAATACGGCCCAGTCTGCGGCCCATCCAATCCCAACGACTGGATCATCACTGTCCCCCCCGACGTGTTCGTAATCGTCACCGTCTCCGTCACTGCCGACCCCCCACCCACCTCCACCGCACCATACTCCACCACCCCCGTCGGCGCATAGGTCAATCCGAAAACCGCCGCCGGTAACATCGTGCCACCGCCGATCACTAACAGATTGCCCACCCCGTTTTGGTCGGGATTGGCAAGCGTATTATCTCCCTTCATTTCGTTCACAATGAAATCATCCTTGCCATCCTGATCAATATCCCCCGTCGCGGCGCTATAACAAAGGACATCATTGGACTCGGCACCGTAAATGAGCAAAAGCCTCAGGTCATCGTGCGAGGGCAATGCGAGTCCATCATCTAGATTGATGAACTCCGGCCAACCCCCGGGCTGCCCGTAAAGGACATGAACAGTCCCCGCTTCACTCCGGCCCGGAGGATTCCCATGGGGATTGCCAACAATGGCGTCATCAATCCCGTCATCATCGTAATCTCCATGCGCCACGGTGTCCGAGGAAAGCGCACCGGCGTTGGGGCCAAAAATTGAACAGTACTTGATGTCATTAGGCACGGCGCTCATACCAAACTCCCTCCCGCGAAGATTCGCGGCATTCCAAAACACATGCCCCAATCCCGCGGCACTCAAACTTAGATTGCCGTCGTCATATACACTCCCGGTGATATCCCCCACAAACAGATCCGGACACCCGTCACCGCTGTAATCCTTCCCCGCCAATATCTCCTCACCAAACTTGTCGTGCCGCCCCGTTAAGTCTCCATAGGGCCCGACAATCCCCCCATTGATCCGGGTAAAATCCCCAATCGGAGGATCCATGATCTCAAACTCATACCCCGGAGGCCACAACCACGGCGGAAAATTCTCGTCCCACGAGATAAACAAAGCCCCACGAAACGGACCGCCGGTCGGATCACCACCAATACCCGCTCCCGCTCGATTCAAGGCCGCAGCCGCCAAGACTTCCGCCCGCCCGTTCCCATCCAAATCACCCACCTGACACGTCGCCCCCAAATGATAGCCCGGCGTATTCGGCGGCGGAAGCAAGCGCGCCAGATGCCCCTCCAACGCCGTCGTCCCAAAATCCGCCAGATCCACCGTCGCCGGCGCCGTCGCGAGATGCGGCCCTCCCCGTATCACCCAAACCGCCCCGCTCTGAAAACCCTGATCACTCGCCTGATCCTCGCCCACCACAAGATCCGCTATCCCGTCCCCCGTCACATCACCGGTTCGCATCCATATCCCCAATCGATTCCCCGCCGCCTTCCCCTCAAAAGTCACCACCTTGACCCCCGGCGCCGGCGCCGCCAAATCAAAGGTCGTCAAGGTCGCGGCATGCGCCTTTAGCGCGGTGCCACCAATCAAAATCGTCAACGCCCCCGCTTTGCTGTTCCCCGATACCGAATCATAGTTCTGCCGCCCGATAATAAAATCTCCGAGCCCATCCCCCGTCAGATCATCCATCCAAACTTCCGCTCCACACACCTCAAATGTATCCGCCCCCGCCACTTTCAACACCCCCGCCTGCGCCGGTTCCGAGTTAATCGAAGGACCGTCGATCGTCCCGTCCCCAAAAACAAGCATCGCTAGGCCCGCCCCCACGCGCCCAAACGGCGACGCTTGAATCAGCGAGAAGGCAGTATCCCGGTGCCCATCCCCATCACAATCAAAACCCCCCGCTACGGGAACCCCCTTGCTACCATCGTTCACACCCCCAAATCCCATCACCTCGGAAATCCCCGGCCCCGGATGATTCCCATTCAAATCAAACGTGTCCGCCCACGCCGAACCCACACCAACGATCCCAACCCCCAGCACTACCCACCTATGGACACGCAAAATCACGCGTCACTCTGCCCTCCAATCCCCCCACTGGCAAGCACCACCGCCCATCACTCCACGAACCCCTCAATCCCCCACCTCCGCCGCCAACCAAGCCGCCAACTCCGCCGGCTGAAACCCCTGCGGCCCCGGCCCCCCGTCAAATGCCACCCGCATGTCCGCCCCCACCACGACAAACCGACTCGGCCACCCCGCATACGCCTGATTCACAAAGTTGTCCTCCTTGTCCACCACCGTCGGAAACGTGAACTTCAAAGTCGGCCCGCATACCTGCGCGTGATCCATCCGCTGCGCCATGTCGTCCGTCTGCTCAATCGTCTCCAACACTTCCTCCCCGTCCCGATTCACATAAATCGTCGACTCCGGATGCGCCTCCCGCGTGTACACCATCAGAAAATTCACCTCACCCGCATACTTCTGATAAATCGGATCAAACTGCAGCATCCGCGAGCGAAACGGCGGACAGGTCAAACTCCCAAATACCAACACGGTCGGCTTCCCATCCAGATACGCCGACAACCTGATCGTCCCCTCACCCGACGCCAACGGCAACACAAAGTCCGGAGCCTCATCCCCCACCCCCAAGGTATCCGGACTGCGCTCCCCCTTTGCCGGCGGCGTATTCTCTTCGCCCGGACGCCGCTGCGCCCCCGTCCCACCCCCACCCATCCGCCCCGCCAGCTCCCCTAATTCCGCTTCATCCAGCTTCCCATCCCCATTCGCGTCAAATCGCTTTGCCCGAACTTGAAGATTCTCACTTAAGTCACTGATCTCCAACATCCCATCATCGTTTTTATCGTACCGCTCAAGCAAGCGCGCCGCCGGCCCCGAGGCCTCCCCGGCCCGCTCCTCTGCCCTCCCATCCCCACATAGCAGCAGGCCCATCGCCGCGGCGATCCATGTCCCGTTCCCCCTCATTTCTCTCCCCCATTCAACCCCTTCCCGCGCATAAAAGTTGCGCTCGTCCAAGATCGACTCCTAGATTACGAGCCTATCCGCCCATGGCCAATCCACACACCATCCTCGTCGCCGATCCCATCTCCGAAGTTGGCATCGCTGAACTTCAAGCCGATCCCAATATCGACGTCGACGTCATCACCGGCCAAAGCGAAGACGAACTCCTCGCCATCGCCGAAAAATATGAAGGCATCATCGTCCGCAGCCAAACGAAAATAACCGCCAAAGTTCTCGAGGCTGCACCCAATCTCAAAGCCGTCGGCCGCGCCGGCGTCGGCGTCGATAACATCGATATCCCCGCCGCCACCAAGCACGGGGTGGTCGTAATGAATACGCCCACCGGCAATACCATCTCCACCGCCGAACACGCCTTCAGCCTCATGCTCTCCCTCGCCCGGCACATCCCCCAGGCCCACGCCTCCGTCATCGCCGGCAAATGGGAACGCAAACAATTCGAAGGCGTGGAACTCCACAACAAAACCCTCGCCATCCTCGGCATGGGCCGCATCGGCAGTGAACTCGCCCGCCGCGCCATGGCCTTCGGCATGCGGGTCATCGCTTACGATCCCTATCTGTCCGCTAGCAAAGCCCGCCTCCTCCGTATCGAACTCGTCGAGGAGGTCGATGAAGCCGTGAAACAAGCCGACTTCATCACGCTTCACATGCCGATGACCCCGGAAACAAAGCACATCATCAACGAGAAACGCATCGCCCTTCTCAAGCCTGGCGTCCGCATCATCAATTGCGCCCGCGGCGGCCTCATCGATGAAACCGCCCTCGGCAAGGGTCTCGAAGCCGGCACCGTGGCCGGCGCCGCCCTCGACGTGTACGAAACCGAGCCACCCCCAGAAGACTATCCCTACTACCAATACGATAACACCGTTCTCACCCCCCACCTGGGCGCTTCCACCCAGGAAGCCCAGGAAAGCGTCGGTATCGAGATCGCCCGCGCCGTCCGCGCCCACCTCGTCGAAGGCACGGTCATCAATGCCGTCAACATGCCCAGCATCGACGAACAAACCGTCACCCAAATCGGTCCCTACCTGAAGTTCGCCGAAACCCTCGGGAAAATCCTCCCCCACATCGTCCCCAAACAAGCCGACTTCCTCCGCATCACCTACAGCGGCAAAGTCGGTGACCTCGATACCTCCCTCATCACCCGCTCCGTCCTCACCGGATACCTCGAGAAAATTTCCGGCGACAATGTGGTCAATCACATCAACGCTCCCTCCTTCGCAGAGAACCTCGGCCTCCGTGTCACCGAATCCCGCCTCAGCGACTCCGCCGAGTTCGCCGAGCTCATCGAAGTCACCGCCGGAAACGAAGAGGAATCCGTATCCGTCGCCGGCACCTTCTTCGGCAACACCCCACGCATCGTGAAACTCCGTGACCGATACGTCGAGGCCGCCCCCGAAGGCAATCTTCTCCTCGTCGAGAACACGGATGTCCCCGGCATCGTTGGACTCGTGGGCAGCCTCCTCGGGAAACATCAGCTCAATATCGCGAGCATGTCCCTCAGCCGGAACCAAGTCGGCGACCGCGCCCTCACGGTCCTCAACCTCGACTCCGAACCTGATCCCAAAGTCCTCACGGAACTCGAGTCACTCGATGGCATCCATCAGGCCCTCGCCATCCCCCTCGGGTGATCGCCTGACTCCCGCGCCTCCCGCGCCCTCACTCCGCCGAATCGAAAGTCGAGAACGGCGTCTGCCCCGCCCCTCGCCGCGGCGCCATCTGCGAAACCGCAGCCACCAACTTCCCGATCCGAAATGGCTTGGTAATCACCCCCGTGAAACCCGCTTCGCGGTGATTCTCCAACACCCGCTCATCCGAATACCCCGTGCACACCAGCGCGCGAATATCCGGATACTGCCGCCGCAAATACTGAATCGCTTCCTTGCCCCCAACCCCGTCTCGCACTTCCAAATCAAACAACAAAACCTCAAACGGATCCCCAAATTCGTGCGCCTTCTCAAACACTTCGATCGCTTCACGCCCATCGCGCGCGCAATACACTTCGAACCCATGTCGCGTTAGAATCTTGTCCACGACTTCCCGCACTTCCTCGTCATCATCCATAAACAAAACCCGCACCGGCGGTCCCGGCACACTTTCCGAACCCTCACCGGTCCCTGCCTCCACATTTTCACAAAACAAATCCGGTTCCGACAGCGCCGGCAAATAGACCTCGATCAGCGCACCCTGACCACGCACCGACTCCGCCCGTATATAACCCCGGTGCCCCCGCACCACCGAGGCCGCCGTGGCCAACCCGAGACCGCTGTGCCCCGGCTTCGTCGTGAAATACGGATCGAAAATTCGTTGCATGTCCGCCGCCTCCATCCCGCTCCCATTGTCCTTGAAGCAAACCCGCACATAATCCCCCGCCGCCAACGGCAAACAACTCCCTTCCCGTACCGCAAGATTACTCGCCGTCACATGGAGATGACCACCCCCGCCCCCGCGCGATGCCATCGCTTCGTCGGCATTGATGACAATCCCCGCCACCACCTGCGAAAGCTCGCCTTCGTCGCCATAGACCGTCCACAAATCCTCCGCTAAGTGAAAATGCGGAATCGTTTCACCGCCGAACAAGGAAAACCGCACGCTCTTTCGTAACAATACATCCAGCGCCACCCGCTCCGTCGCATGCCCGCCCTGCCGAGCGAAGGTCGCCAGCTGATTCGCCAACGCTCGCGCCTTCTCACAAGCCGCCTCGGCCCGGTTCAGCAACTCCCGGCTCTCCGGCGTCTGATACACCTCGTCCGCATTCAACAATGCAATGTTCCCGGAGACCGCCGTAAGAACGTTGTTGAAATCATGCGCCACCCCACCCGCCAATTGGCTGATCGACTCCGCCTTGCTCGCCTTGATTCGCTCCCGCTCCATCTCCTTCCGCACCGCCACGTCCGTCACCTGAATCATCAGCTCCTGCTTCCCATCCCACGAAATCGGCGTCGCCAACAACTCCAGTTCCCGCACCTCCCCCTCGGGATGCCGATACACCATCTCCAAGGCACGCCGCTCCTCCACCCACCCATCCAGGGACAACGCCCCTTGCCGATTCACAAACAACTCGGGAAACAGCATCGATAAATGACCCCCCGCCAGCTTCTCCCGGGATATCCCCAACACGCCTTCGCTCCGCGTATTGGCCATCAGGATGCGACCATCCTCATCCCGCAACACCAGTATCCCACACGGAGCCTCATGGAAAATCCCTTCCAATCGACGCTCCGCCCGTCCCATCTCATCCGCCCGCCGCCGGCGCGCCCAAGTCCGACGCACCGCTTCATCAGCCACCCGTAACCGGCGCGTCAGCGCCTCACGCTCACCAGGCCAGAGAAGAACATCTCGCGCTCCCGCCTCCAGCATCGTCTGCACCCCGAAGTCATCCGCTCCCTCCAACACCGCCATCACATACACCCCCGCCGCTGAATGCTCCGCCTCCAATCGCTTCACATACGCCGCCGCCGCCGCCATCTCCTCCAACTCCACATAAAGCACCAATACGTCCACCGCATTCGTGCCCACCAACCAAAAACATTCCTCGCCCGAATCCACCACCCGGGCATCGTGCCCAAGTCGACCAGCGTAGCTCGCCAATTCCTGGGCCCGCGATCCCCGTCCCGAGGCCAGGACGAGCACCCGCGTAATCGAAATATCAACTGGAGACAATCCGTCCGACAAAACGGATTCCCCCGATTCTGAATCAATCGGCATGGTGTGTTGAGAGGAGAGAAGGTGTTGGGGTATCGAAGGCGTTCGCGGCTTCCCGCGCACGCCCTAACTTTCACCTCAATCGGAAAGCGAAGCAACCGCTTTCAGAAAAAACTCCTTCTCATTTTTGAGAAAAAGTTAGGCGATGCAGACAAGCTCCCTAACCAAAATACGCCGGCTCGTTCCCGGCCTTCCACTTGATGTTGCACCCGCTGCTCGGCCGTTGCTCCCCGCCATAACCCTCGCCCGACAAGACCCCATCCAACACCGCCCGTATATCCTCCCCCGTCACAGGCACTCCGTTCCCGGGGCGGGAGCCGTCAAACTGCCCCGCATAAACCAACCCCAGCTCGCCATCAAACACATAAAAGTCCGGAGTGCACGCGGCACTGTAAGCCTTCGCCACTTCCTGGCTCTCATCATACAAATACGGAAAATCCCACCCATGGGCCTCTGCAAACGCCACCATCTTTTCCGGAGCATCCGCCGGATAGTTCGCCACATCATTCGAACTGATCGCCACAAACTGCACCCCGCGCCCCGCGTAGTCCGACGAACAAGCCCCGATCGCATCCGCCAAATGCACAACGAAAGGACAATGATTGCACGCGAACACCACTACCACCGCTTTCTTGCCCCCCGCTAACGCGCCGAGCCCCACGGACTCCCCGCCCCCGTCAGGCAACTCAAACTCCGGAGCCGTCGCTCCCACACTCAATTCAAAGGTCGATCTTACTTCCGACATGGCCAACCGTTTCCCCCATTTCCCAAACAAAATCAATTCCAAATCCCGCCAACATCCATCCCGGCAGACCCAAACCAATCGCTCCAAAATCAGCCCGGCCCGGCCCACCACCGCCCCGTGGCGACCATGCCCCCTCCGGCGCCGCCCCGGCAAATCCAGCCCCCACTTGACACCCGCCCCCGTCGAACCTATCTATTCCCCCTTCGCGGCCCTGTATTTACGGGGATTTTCACCCCGCCACCCGCCGCGAGGACCGACTATTCGCCCAAACCGCAGCCAAATCATGTCCACCGTCCAACTCATCCTCAAAGAAAAGATCGATGGCCTCGGCGTCGAAGCCGATGTCGTCAACGTCAAACGCGGTTTCGCCAACAACTTCCTCCTGCCCTCTGGAAAAGCCTATCCCGCCACCAAGGCACATCTCCGCCACCTCGAAACCCTCCAACGCAAACGCGCCGAACGCGAAGCCCGGGAACTCCAGGATGCCACCGATCTCGCTGCGAAAATCAAACGCGCCCGCATCACCCTCGAACTCGCCACCGGCTCCACCGGCAAAGCATTCGGCTCCGTCACCAATATGGATATCGCCGAAGCCCTCGCGGATAAAGGCATCGAAATCGACCGCCATACCATCGACCTCAAAAAACCCATCAAGAACACCGGCGATTTCGACGTCGCCGTAAAAGTTCATCCCGACGTCGAAGCCATCCTCCAATTCAAAGTCAAGGCCCGCGTCGACGACTCCAAGGCTCCCGAGGAACCGAAAGAAAAACCCACCCCCAAGGCAGCCACGGAAGAACCGGCATCCGCTGAAGAAGACGAAAACAACGCCTGATTCAGTTTCGCGCCGCGACCGTCTCGCCCCACTCTTCCCTGTTTCCACACAGACGAAAATTTCCACGGGAAGCCACTTTTCGCTCGCACGATTTTTCCACCTCGTGCATACTTAATTGATACCCCCGATCCATACTTTTCCTAACCAAATTAACTAGACTCACGACTGGATGCCCGACCCGCACGTAGCGGAAATCACCACCTCAAACGCCCCGCCTTCCACTCAGCCAGGGGCCCCGGAGCTCCTGAAAAACGACTCTTCGGCCGGTTATACACAAGATACCCACCGGTCACTCCCAAATAGCCCCGACGCGGAAAAAATGGTCCTCGCGTCCATGGCCCACGTCCCCCACGAACACATCAGCCTCGCCATCGAGCACCTCGATCCCGAATACTTCTACAACCCTGCCCACTCAAAAATATTCGCCACCCTGATCGAACTCTACGATCAAGGTAAACCCGTCGACCTCGTCGCCGTCCAGCAAACCCTCGCGGACCGCAACGAACTCGATCAAGCCGGAGGCGCCGCACTCCTCATCGAGATTTTCACCGCCGAACCACCCGCCGCCCACTTCGACCACCACATGGGTATCATCCGGGAGAAAGCCACCCTCCGGAACATCATCTCCACCTGCACCGGTGCCATCGGAAGCGCATACGACGCCCAAGAAGACGTCACCGGCCTTCTCGATTCCGTCGAAAGCGATATCCTCACCATCCGCGACGGCCAAAACGCCAAAGAAAGCTTCACCACCCTCCGCGAAGAAGCCTACAAAACCGTCGAATACCTCGACGAAGTCTCACGGGACAAATCGAAAGCCCTCGGCCTCCCCACCGGATTCAAAGACTTCGACGACATGACCAATGGCCTCCACGGCGGCGAAATGGTCGTCATCGCAGCCCGCCCCAGTATGGGCAAAACCGCCTTCGCCATGAACATCATCGAGCACGCCGGCGTCGAGAATAAAATCCCCGCCGCCGTCTTCTCACTGGAAATGAGCAGCCAACAACTCTGCCAACGCCTCATCTCCGGCCGCTCCCAAATCGATATGCGCACCCTCCGCGGCGGCCTCTTCAATAAAAGCGACTTCCCTAAACTCACCAGTATCGCCAATCAACTCGCCCAAAGCCCTATCTTTATCGACGACACCGGCGCCCTCACCATCATGGAACTCCGCCATAAAGCCCGCCGACTCAAAAAAATGCACGACATCAAACTCATCGCCGTCGATTACCTCCAACTCGTCCGCTCAAATACGAAACGCGCCAACGATAGCCGCCAAGTCGAGGTCGCCGAAGTCTCCGCCGGCCTCAAATCCCTCGCCAAAGAACTCAATATCCCCATCGTCGTCCTCGCCCAGCTCAACCGAAACCCAGATGCCCGCGAAGGTGGCAAACCCCGCATCAGCGACCTCCGCGAATCCGGTTCCATCGAACAGGATGCCGACGTCGTCGGCCTCCTCTGGCGCAAGGCCTACTACCAGGACAAAAAAGACGACGAAGAACCCCCCGAAGACGACAACGGCAAAGCAGAACTCCTCATCGCCAAACAAAGAAACGGCCCCACCGGCATCGTCCGCCTCACCTTCCTCCCCAAACGCATGTGCTTCGTCGACCGCGCCCCAGGCGACGACGACGACGAGGAGGGCTTCTAAGCCGGCCATAACCCGGTTTCCCCAACTTGTTCACATCTTCCCGACACTCCGGGACGGCACCAGCTCAGGCGGCTCACAGCCCCGGGAAATGCTCCCCTCTCGACCCCTGCACTTTGTTAGGAAACGTCTCAAGTAACTCTATTTCAGCTTATTGGACACTTTCCTAACAGAGTCCCGCTTGGTTCGACGCACTCCAGGGCCTCCGACTGCGCTTCGCAACGGCCACCACCATCGTGTCCCCTGTTACCAGTTCTGCCACTTTATTCACACCTCCGCCACGAAGGGAATAAGCGCCTGCAAACCAGACGATTCCGACTGTCGACCCCTCGCTTATCCGCTCGACGCAACACCCAGACACCACTAAATTAATCATATGGAGCGGCCCAGTCCCGCCAGCGAGCCCCCATCGCAAGCCCTCGCCATGATCGGCGTCTTCATCGTCGGTCTCCTCGCCGGAACCGTCGTCGGAATCCTCGTCCCGGAACGCTCGCGAACAAACGCTCATAACCCACATTTGCCCCCCGCTATCGGCAAAATCCCCCCCGGTAACTCCACCGCAAATTCCGCCAGCTTCCTCGCACCCCCCGGGGGACGGAAGAACGCCCGTATCCCCCTCGTTCCAGACGACGCCCTACTCGCCCTTTCCAAACGAATCGAAGACGCCAAAACCGGCTTCGGTTTCAACCGCGAATTGTTCGAACTGGTCCATCTCGCCTTCCATCTGGAAGAACACCAACTACCCAGCGCTTTAAATCTCGCCAAGAATCAGGAGCAACCCATGCTCCAATCCACACTCATCTCGGCCATCTTCTCCCGGTGGGCGGAGATAGACCCGGCCGCCGCCCTGGAACACGCAGAAAGCCAAACCGACCCCGCCTTCCGTCGCCAGGCCATAGAGGGCGCCGTCTCAGCATGGGCCCTCGAGGATCCAAATGCCGCCTGGGCCTACGTCAGCACGGATGAGAACGCGTTTGCCAACCAACAACTCGCCATCTCCGTCCTCTCCAGTATCACCTCACAGGACCCCAATCTCGCCGTCAGTCTCGCCGAAAATCTCGACAGCCCCACAAAACTCAACCAAGCCATGTCCATGATCTCATTCATGTGGGCCTCCCAAGACCCCGATGCCGCCCTCGAATGGGCCCAGGGTATCCAAGACGATTCCCTCCGCGAACAAACTCTTCCCAATGTCTTCTCCTCCATGGCGCGATCCAATCCCGGCGAAACACTCGAACGCGCCATCGAATTGACCGATCAGAAAATGCGAGATCGAATCCTCTCTGACATCATTTCCAGCACAGCACAAAACGATCCCGAGCAAGCCTTCGAACTGCTCGCCCGTATCCCCCCAAACCTGATGCCCGATGATATCGCAGGCAACTTCGGTTTCGCCTTCGCCACCATCGCTCCCGCCAAAATCGATGAATACGCCCAAAATATCCCCGCCGGGGAAGAACGAAACACTTTCTACGAATCCATCCTGCGATCAAAAGCGAGTCAGGGGGGCGTAGAAGAAGCCTTCGAACTGCTCGATCGTATCCCCCCCGGCGATGATCGCGCCGCTTCCATGCAGTCGCTCGCCATCCACTGGGCAAGGAAAGACCCCGCCGCCGCCTCCGTCTGGCTCGACCAACTCTCCGAAGGTATCGAGCGCGACCGCGCCGTCCAGGGCTTCGCCTACGCCGCGCTCGATTCCGACCCCGAAGCCGCCCTCATTTGGGCCTCCACCATCGGTCGCGAAGATCTGCGAAAATCCCAACTGCGCAACCTCGCCGGCCGATGGCTCAAAAGTGAACCCGAAGACGCCCGGGAGTGGATTCAAAACGCGGAAGCAATACCACCCGCCCTAAAAGAACAGTTGCTCAAAGAAGAGGAATAGCACGACCTCGGAGCCCCACCCGCTCCACCCATTCCAATGCCCCATCCAACAAGCGAGGCACGCTTGACATCCCGCGCCCAACGTCTTTCCTTGGCGAACCAAATCATGGACACGAGCACCCATTCCTCTCCCGATACCGCATCCCCCAACCCCGTTGGTTCCGATCCAATCAATACGAACGATCTTACCGATGTCATCCGGCAGGACAATCAATGGGGCGAAGTCATCCGCCAGGAAATGAAACGCGTCATCGTGGGGCAGGAAGAACTCGTCGATCGCCTCCTCATCGGCCTCCTTACCAACGGGCACATTCTCCTCGAAGGCGTCCCCGGCCTCGCGAAAACCCTCACCGTCAAAGCCCTCGCCGGCGCCCTTCACGTCGACTTCGCCCGCCTCCAGTTTACCCCGGACCTCCTCCCCGCCGATCTCCTCGGCACCATGATCTACAACCCCCAGAAAAGCGAATTCACGCCAAAACTCGGTCCCGTATTTTCAAACCTCATCCTCGCCGACGAAATCAACCGCGCACCCGCCAAAGTCCAACGCGCTCTCCTCGAAGCCATGCAGGAACGACAGGTTACGATCGGAGAAAATACCTACCCGCTTCCCGATCCCTTCCTCGTCCTCGCCACCCAAAACCCCATCGACCAGGAAGGCACCTACCAACTCCCCGAAGCCCAACTCGACCGCTTCCTTCTGAAAGTAAAAGTAGACTACCCCTCAAAGGAGGAAGAAAAACAAATCCTCGACCGGATGGCAACCTCGGCCCCACAAACCGAAACCGCCTCCGTTATCAATCAAAAGACGATTGTCGCCGCAAGAAACCTCGTAAATTCAATCTACGTCGACAACTCCATCAAGGAATACATCATCGAAGTCGTCCACGCCACACGCGACCCGTCTGACACCGATCCCGAGCTGAAAAATCTTATCCGCGCGGGCGCCAGTCCTCGAGGCACCATTAATCTCACCCTCGCTGCCCGCGCCCGCGCCTACCTCGAGGGCCGCGGCTACGTCGTTCCGCACGACGTGAAAAGTCTCATCCACGACGTCCTCCGCCATCGCATCCTCCTCACCTACGAAGCCGAGGCCGAATCAATCACCAGCGAGGAAATTATAGATCGCATCATCGATCGCACCCCGGTTCCATAGGCGGCTCGCAGCTTTGCCTTTAACGCCGACTAACGCCCCACCGTCCCCGTCGCCAGCGCCTTCACCTTGAAAATCATAAACGGCGTGTCCACCGTGTTCTTCCCGTCATTGTATATCGAACTGCGATGAAGCTGGTTCGTGTAAAAATACAATTTCCCATCCGTCCCAAAACAAGGTCCGTCCGGCCACGACAACATCGGGTCGCTGATATGCACCGAATACTTCCTCTCCTTCGCATCTATGACGCCAATCGCCCCACGCCCGACATCAGATACATAAATATTCCCCCGGGAATCGATGCTGATCCCGTCACAAACCGGCTTCCCAGCGTAAATCTCCACCCGACTCGCCAAATCCGCCTCCGGTAAGTCGGCATCCCGCAAATACTCGGTGCTGATCCGGTATAGCGTGTGCCCTTTCATCGGCCCGAAATACACATAGCGCCCCTTGCGATCCACTGCGATCGGATTGGCCCCCGCCTGGGGCTCGAATATCGTCCCATCCAACCGCTTCACCTCCACCGGGCGCCCATCCACACGAACCTCGACCCCCTGCTCCGGCACAACACTGTAATGCCCGGTCAAAACCCGGCGAATCAGGTTGTTCCGCAAATCCACCACAATAAGCGCGGCATCCCCGCCGGCCGCAGGGTCCGTAATATACACAAACGGCTCCACCGGGTCCAAAGCCAGGTCGTTCAAAAACGAATTCGATCGCGTATACGGCGGCGGCATGAAAATCACTTTGTGCAAGCGATCCTCCGAAGTGTCCCACGCCACCAGTTTGGGAGTCGTCTCGTTTCGCCGACCATTGTCTAACATCCACACCACTCCATCGCCGTCCGACTGAATCCCAAGCACCGCGTCCAACTCTAGCCCTGGATAAACCCGGGACCCCGGCTGTAAGGGCCCTGGAAACGGAAGAACCTCCCCGTCTGGAGTGATTTCCACAACCCGCTCTTGCGTCTTGTAATACTGATGCAAACTCACAATGTAGCTGCCCTTCGGGGTAATCGTCATTCCTCCCGGCCCCGCATCCAATTGCGCGTCCACTTCCAACCGCACCTCGTCATCACCCCACCACAAAAACGGAAAATCCGCCCACACCTGCCCCGGAACCGACACCAGCCACACTAACGCAAACCCCAACACCCGGCCCACAAGGAACCGCTTCCTCCTGCCCGATCTTTCCCCGCAGTTCCGCTCACTGATTCTCATCAAATCCAAGTCCTCAACCTTAAAGCCACCCTGTCCCTGAGGTCAAAATCCGTTTCCCTCTCAATTTCGACGCCAAGCCTCTCAATTCCCTTCTATTCAAAGAGTTCTGGATACTTCTCCCGAGCCACCGTTTCACAGCGATCCCGTATCTCCGCGGGATCGGCCCACCCCAAAAGCTCCTCCACCAAGCCCACACATTCCTTCCGCTCCAACCTCCGAATCGCATACTTCACCTGAGGTAGTTGGCCCGACCCAACACTGAACTCGTCCAATCCCATTCCCACCAACAACGGCGTCAATACAATGTCGCCCGCCATCTCCCCGCATATCCCCACCCAAATCGAATGCTCATGGGCCGCATCCACAATCCTCTTGATTAATCGAATCACCCCAGGATGCGTCGGCTGATACAAACTCGCCACCTTCTCGTTCACCCGGTCAACCGCAATCGTATACTGCACCAAATCGTTGGTCCCAATACTAAAAAAGTCCACTTCAGGCGCAATCAACTCTGCCATCATCGCCGCACTCGGAACCTCCATCATCGCGCCCACCTCAAGGGACTCGTCGAACGGCACCCCTTCCTCTCGTAGCTCCCCACGACACTCCTCCAGTATCCTGTTGGCAGCCTTCACCTCCTCAACGCCCGAGACTAGCGGATACATAATTCCAGTCTTTCCATGGTGACTCGCGCGGAGTATCGCCCGCAATTGGGTCTTGAATAACTGCCGCTCTTCCAATGAAACCCGTATCCCGCGCCACCCCAAAAACGGATTCTGCTCCTCCTCCGCATGGAGCTCCGGATAAAGCTTGTCCCCCCCAATGTCCAAAGTCCGAATAATTGCAGCATTCGGCTGCACCGATTCCGACACCCGGCGGTAGTTCTCCGCTTGCTCCTCCTCCGGCGGAAACTCCGCCCGGTTCATGTAAAAAAACTCCGTCCGATAAAGCCCCACACCCTCCGCCCCACTCGCATGCACCTGGTCAAGCTCGTGAATAAACTCGATGTTGCCCGACAAAATAATATGATCTCCATCACTCGTGATCGCCTGCTTTTCACGACTCTGCGCCAACTTTTCAGCCAGCGCCTTCTTCTGGGATTCCAGTTCCTCGTAATAAGCAAGGGTCTTCCCGCTCGGATTCAAAATCACCACACCGTGATAGCCGTCCAGCAATACCTCCTCACCGCTTTCCAGACGTCGACACACATCGTGCAATCCCACCACCGCTGGAATGTTCAGAGAACGCGCCATGATCGCCGCATGCGACGTTTGCCCCCCGAGCTCCGTCGCGAATCCGCCCACAATCTCCTGATCCACCGCCGCCGTCTCCGACGGTGTCAGCTCATGCGCCACCAAAATCACCGGCCCCGCCCCGTCGGGAATCGAACGCTCCTCGGATTCCACTTCCACTCCCTGCAGATTGCGAATCACGCGCCGAGCCACATCCTCCACGTCAATCACCCGCTCCCGCAAATACGGGTCGTCAATCTGCCGAAGCGACTCAATATATCGGCTCAATACCGCATAAAAAACCGCCTCGATATTTACCCGCCGCTCCCGCAACGATCGCACCACTTCGTCCAAGACTGTCCGATCCTCCAGCACCAGAAGATGAGCGTCAAAAATGCTCGCATCTTCGCTTCCCACCGAGTCCGCAATCTTCCCCTGCATCGCTTTGATCTGCTTCCGCGTCGCCGCCAATGCCGCTTCAAACCGCTCGATCTCCTGAGCAATCGCCCCCTCCTCAATCGCCTGCGCCTCAGGGGCCTCAAATATCCGCCCCGTTACCATCACCGCGCCACGAACAATTCCCGGCGAAACCGGTATTCCCTCAATGCGCGTTTCAGCTCTGTCGTGTCGACCTTCCATCAACTGGACCACTCTGTTCGTTGTGCCGGGCTCCCTGCCTCTTCCCAACGGCCCCCCTCCGATCGCGGAAGTCCGTCCCGGGAGCCCGAGATCTCCGCTACTCCTTAAACCCACCCTCAATAAGGGCCTGTAATCCGGCAATAGCGTCCTCGGCGTCGCTCCCCTCTGCCGTCACTTTTACTTTGGCCCCATGCTCCGCGGCAAGCATCATTAGCCCCATAATACTCTTGCCGTTCACCTGCTCGTCGTCCTTCTCCACCCAAATATCCGATTCATAACGATTCGATACCTTTACAAACAAAGCGGCGGGACGCGCATGCATCCCCTGCTTGTTTGTAATCGTGAACACCTTCTCTACCATGAACTTACAGACTTTTCGACCAACTTGCCCAAGGGACGCTAATTTATTCTCTTATCTCTCATGATTTTCAACAACTTCTTGTTGAATTCCACCGCAGAATCATGTCCGAAGCTCTTCAGCTTCTGATCCAAAGCCGCCACTTCCACCAATTTCGCCATGTCCCGGCCCGGCCCCACCGGCAATTCCACGTGGGGCACCTTCTGGCCCAATAAGGCGTAACTCTTCTTCTCCAGCCCCACCCGCTCGATCTCGTCCATCTCCGCCACCGGCTGCAACGTAATCACCAAATCCAATCGCTTCTCCAATCGGATCGAACCAATCCCAAACAAGCCCCCCACATTGATAATCCCCAAGCCACGCACTTCCATGTGGTTTCGACCAAGCTCGGGCGACATCCCAATGATCTCTCTGCCCTCAATCGCACGAAATTCCACCATGTCATCCGCCACAAGGCTCGCCCCACGCTCCAGCAGCCCCAATACCGCCTCGCTCTTCCCGCAACCACTCGGACCCCGCACCAAAATCCCAATCCCCCGCACGTCCACCATGCAACCATGCTCCGTCGTTCGCGGCGCAGACTCCCACTCCAGCCGGATCGTCGCCGCATTCACGAACTTCATCGTGATCATCCCCGTCTGAAACACCGATACCCCGGCACTCTCCGCTGCCTTCATCAACTCCGGCGGCAATCCCTTCCCCCGCGATACAACAATGCTCGGGATACTGTGCCGGCACAGCTCTCGAAACGCCGACAATCGAGCTTCTTGGCCAATGCTGCTCAAATACGACTGCTCCGCATTCCCAATCACCTGCAAGCGCTTCATCGCAAAATACGCAAAATGCCCGGACAAAGCCAGCCCCGGACGATTGATCGTCGGCTCGATAATCTTTCGGTCAAAACCACGATCCGAACCCAGCAACTTCATCTTAAGCGCTTTGCCATAGCGCTCGAAAAACTCGCCCACCGTAATCGGTTTCGGCCTGGAACTGCCCTTGCTTTGTGCCATTTCCTCCCTTCTACCCCTTACCCCTCACGCTCGGTCCACTTGCGGCTCAATCACGCCGTAATCCCCATCCTTCCGCCTGAACACCACGCTCAACCGGTCGTTCTTCGCATTCTGAAAAACCAAGAACGATCGCTCGCTCACCTCCATCTCCACGATCGCCTCGTCGGTAAACATCGGACGAATGCGATAGTTTTCCTTGTGAACAATCATCGGCTCCACTTCCTCCGTCTCCTCCTCCGGAAGCTCACCGCTGAACACTTGCTCTTCTAAATGCCGAATCGTCTGATTCCGAGGGCGATGCGATTTCAAAAGCCGTGTCTTATGCTTGCGCATCCGCCGCGCGATCTTGCTCGCCGTCTCGTCAATCGACGCATACAAATCCTCCGTCTCGGTGCTTGCCTCGATCGTGATGTGATTCGCACAAAACAAGATAATCTCCGCCATCTGCCGGTTCTTCTCCACATCCAAGATCACCTTCGCCTCAATGATCCTCGGGTAATCAAGATGCAGCCCCTCCACTTTCTTCGTCGCGTAATCACGCATCGACTCCGTCACGCTGACGTGTCTTCCCGTTACTGTTATCGGCAGATTGACATTCGCTGTTTGCATGGTCTTGGGATTATTGGCGTATAGTTCTAGGTAAAACCCTCATTATCAGCTACATACTGAATCTTTCCCCGAGATACAACTCGCGGCTCAGGGGGTCGTTGATTAAGAAATCACTCGATCCGTCTCGCACGACCTTGCCCTCAAAAATCAAATACGCCCGGTCAACAATATCCAAAGTCTCCCGGACGTTGTGATCCGTAATCAAAATAGCCAACCCCGCGTCCCGTAACTTGATGATAATCTTCTGAATCTCATCCACCGCAATCGGATCCACCCCGCTGAATGGTTCATCCAACATTAACAAACTCGGCCGCGTCACCAAAGATCGCGCAATCGTAAGACGCCGCTTCTCGCCGCCACTCAAAGTCAATGCCGTGTTGTTCGCGAGATGAGATATCCCAAATTGCTCCATCAATCGCCCGCATCGCGCCTTCGCCTTCTCCTTCGAAATCTTCAACGTCTCCATCACCGCCATGATGTTCTCCTGCACGGTCAACTTCCGGAAGATCGACTCCTCTTGCGGCAAATAACCCATTCCCGCACGTGCCCGCATATACATCGGCTCCCGCGTCACATCCTGCCCGTCAAACGTCACCGTCCCCCCGTTGGGAGGCACCAATCCCACGATCATATAAAACGTCGTCGTCTTCCCCGCGCCGTTCGGCCCCAACAAGCCCACAATCTCTCCACGCTTCACGTTGATCTCCACCCCATTCACCACCGCGCGCCCATCATAAACCTTCTTCAACTGATCGGTATGTAGAAGAAAATCCCTCTTGGTCTCACCCCCACGCACCAGCGCCCGCTCGTCGCTCCCGCCCGGGCGATCAACAGCTTCTCGCTGCGATTTGGGCTCCTGTTGATCCGTTCCAGTAATCACCTTGTCTCAATAGTTAACCAAACCCCTGCCCGGGAGTAAATCACGGGATTTTTGCCGCTCCGCCCTCCCAAGCCCCATCCCCCGTTCCAGTCCGGGATCCGCCCCTCAAGGGCTTCCTCCCCCCCCCGCCGCCGCCGCCGCATCCGCCCCATCATCCCTCTCATCCTCTTCCTCTTCCGCCACAATCTCCATCCGGTGCGGACCGACCGCATAATGGTTCCCGTCCGCCTTCATCACGATTATGGTCGACGGATCCGTGGAGATCATCAGGCTCTGACCCGACTGCACCTGCGGAAATTCCCGCATGGTGATATCCCCGGTTTCCGCCTCATAAACCACTTTGCGCGCCTTCCCCGTTTTCAATTTTCCCTGCGCATCCTTCTTCGTAATCGTCACCATTCCCCCGCTCGCAATCGCCTGCTCAATCGGATCATCACCATCCACACTCATCACCCCGGCTCCGCCCTCGCCCTCGCCCTCCTCAGCCGCCCCCTCGTCGCCTGCCACCCCAATCGCCACGTTCGGCTTCAAAATAATCTCGAGCCGATCACACTCCAGGTGGAAACCCGTGTGATCCACGACGACATCCTCGGTGAACACCATCATGTTGGTAGCCGCATCAAAATGAACCGCTCCTTCCGCGGTGATCTCCGCCAGCAAACCCCTCTTCGATACCAACGGCTTCGGCTTCAATTCCTCCGGCATCGGAACCTTCCCCGGATCAGGCAAAACCGCCGGCGCCGACGGCGCCACACCGGGAACCGGGTCCGCCTGAGCCACAATAACAGGACGCTTCGCAACAATCGCCCGCGCCTCTTCAGACAAGTTGCGACTCGCCGCTTCAATCAAGTCCGCACCCTCCCGCTCTCGCGCCAACTGCGCCGCATCCACCCCGCCATCACGACCCAAAACCGACGCCGGTAATGACTCCGCAACCCGCCGCCCCACATCCTCGTCGCCCTGAAGATACTCCTCCAATATCCGATTCTCCCGCGCCCGCTCCAAATAGGCCGAATGCTCCTCCAATAAACGCGTTCGCTTCTCCTCCGCCCGCTCCCGCACCCGCCGCAAGGAATCCCGCCCCAACTGCGCCTCCAACACTTCCGCCCCGAACAAAACCCCCAAGAGACACCCGACCATAAAAACAGACCTCCGCCTACTCATCCACGGTCTCGGTTTCTGGCGTCGCGGGGGCTGCTGCATCTTCTCCTTTCGTTGATTCATCAGGGCCAAATACGAACATCGTCGGCCGCAATAATTTTCCCTTCCGCGTCGTCGTATCGTAAATGAGTTGGTCACCAACAAGATCAATCTGTTCATTTTTGACCCGCGCTTTCGTGTCGCTCTCCAATAACCCCGTCGGAATATTGTATCCCGCCGTCTCGAGTTCAATGACTAACTCAACCCCGCCCTCCCCATCAAAAAGCTGAATCGTCATATCCGTCATCTCCAGATCATCCTCGCTGTCCTCCGAAAAGGCCACCACCTCCGCCTCCGTCAAAGAACTCAATACCCCTCCCTCAAAACTCGGAATCGTCACGTTCCGGGCCTCCTCCCCCTTCGGCATCATCGTTCCAATCTGCTCCCCAATCCCGCCCGTCCGTTCCTCACCAGCCTCCGCGGCTTCCTTCGCCTCCCGCGCAGCCTGCTCCTTAGCCTTCTCCCTCATCTCTTCAATCGATGCCTCAATATCGCCCCCATCCCCCGCCTCTTCAGCCACAAGCACTTGCCCTAACCCCATCACCCCCGCGATCACCCCCGCGATCACCCCCGCCCTCAACAACCCACACTTCATCATCTCCCGTCTAACCATTTGATTCATTACGGGTAATATGATGAATTTGCTCCAGAAGAGCAAGCAAAGCCGGCACTTTCTCCAATAAAACCTGGTTCGGCCCGTCCGAAAAAGCCTCCTCAGGCCGAGGATGCGTCTCCACAAAAACCCCCTCACATCCCGCCGCCACCGCCGCCCGCGCCAAGACCGGCGCCAAAACCCCATCCCCCCCACTGCTCGTCCCTTCCCCCCCAGGACGCTGCACCGAGTGCGTCGCATCGAAAATCACCCGATGCCCCGCCTCACGCATCCAGGCCAGACTCCTCATGTCCGCCACCAGGTTGTGATACCCAAAGGTCGTTCCCCGCTCCGTGATAAAATACTCGTCACACCCAAATGCCCGCAGCTTCGCCGCAATATTGCCCACATCTCCCGGAGCCAGAAATTGCCCCTTCTTCACATTGACCGGCTTGCCCGTCCGCGCCGCCGCCTCAATCAAATCCGTCTGCCGACACAAAAACGCCGGTATCTGAATCATGTCCACATGCCTCCCCGCCACCTCCGCCTCCTCCACGGTATGCACATCCGTGACCACCGGAAAACCAAACTCCAACCCCACCGCGGCCAACATCTCGCAACCCGCTTCACATCCAATCCCCCGGTATGACTCCACCGAACTTCGGTTCGCCTTGTCATAAGAAGCTTTGAACACAATCTGATGCCCCCCCGCATCCGCCGCTCCGCGCAGTCCCGCAGCCACTTCACGCAATAAGGCTTCCGACTCAATCACGCACGGCCCCAGCAAGAACAACAACTTCTCCTCATCCCACTCCATCGATCCAATCTTCATCGCACTCAAAAAAAGGTCTCCTGATCCCCCCCCCAGGCCGACGGCGGCCCCGGCCCAGGCCAGGGCCGCGGCCCCGTGGTTGGCGCCAAGGGGGCCCCAACAGCCGGGGCAAAAGCGGCCACCCCCCGGGAATGCACCCCCGGGGCGG